>DASZEJ010000173.1:0-26666 GCA_035940955.1 Solirubrobacteraceae bacterium | reverse complement strand
TGGCCGCGCACACCGGCGACGAGCGCTTCCTCGAGGCCGGCCGCGGCGCGCTGGCGTTCGAGTCGTCGCACTTCTCGGCCGAGGCCGGCGGGTGGCCCGACCTGCGCGTCTGGCCGGACCAGCCGCTGCCGCCCGGCGGGGCGTTCAGCGCGATCTGGTGCCACGGCGCCGCGGGCGGCGCGCTGGCGCGGCTGCGGGCCGACGCGCTCGACCCCTCGCCGCGGCTTCGCACCGAGGCCGAGCGCGCCGTCGCGGCCTGCCGCGACGCCGCCGCCGCCGACCCCGGCGAGGGCGACCGCACCCTGTGCCACGGCGCGGCCGGGATCGGAGAGGCGCTGCTGGCCGGCGCCGAGGCCCTCGGCGCCCCGGACCTCGCCCGCGCTGCGGTCGACCTCGCCGAGCGCCACCTCGCCGCCGAGGAGCGCGGCGCCGTCCCCCGCAGCGGCCTGCCCTCGGGCGCGGAGACCCCGGCGCTGATGCTCGGCTCGGCCGGGTTCGCCTACCACCTTCTCCGCCTGTGCGCCCCCGACCGCGTCCCGTCGGTCCTGCAGGTCGCGGGCACCGCCCGCCGCGTCGCCGGGCGCGCCGCCGCGTAGAGCTCCGTCCGCAGCCCTGCCTATCCTCAATGGGTCGTGCCCAAGTTCCGCCTCGACAGCACCTACGCCCCGACGGCGGACCAGCCCAAGGCCATCACCCAGATCGCCGAGTCGCTCGACGCCGGGGAGCGCTTCACGACGCTGCTCGGCGCGACCGGCACCGGCAAGACGATGACGATGGCCGGCGTCATCGAGCGCGTCCAGCGGCCGACGCTCGTCATCGCCCACAACAAGACGCTGGCCGCCCAGCTCTGCAACGAGTTCCGCACGTACTTCCCCGACAACGCCGTCGAGTACTTCGTCTCGTACTACGACTACTACCAGCCCGAGGCGTACGTCCCGAGCCGCGACCTCTACATCGAGAAGGACTCGGCGATCAACCAGGAGGTCGACCGGCTCCGCCACGCCGCGACCGCCGCCCTCTTCGCCCGCCGCGACGTGGTGATCGTCGCGAGCGTCTCCTGCATCTTCGGCCTCGGCTCCCCCGAGACGTACGACGCGAACATGCAGATCCTCAAGCGGGGCGACTTCGTCGACCGCGACGCGCTGCTGCACAAGCTCGTCTCCCTCCAGTACACGCGCAACGACGCCGCCCTCGGCCGTGCCAACTTCCGCGTCCGCGGCGAGACGCTCGAGGTCTTCCCCGCCTACGCCGAGACCGCTTACCGCGCGATCATGTTCGGCGACGAGGTCGAGCGCCTGCAGCACTTCGACCCGCTCACCGGCGAGATCCTCGAGGACGACATGGAGCACGTCGCGGTCTGGCCGGCGACGCACTACAACGTCAAGGAGGGCACGGTCGAGCGGGCGGTGGAGGAGATCGGCCGCGAGCTGAACGCCCGCTGCGCCGAGCTCGAGGCCCAGGGCAAGCTGCTCGAGTCCCACCGCCTGCGCCAGCGCACGCAGTACGACATGGAGATGCTGCGCGAGATGGGCTTCTGCAACGGCATCGAGAACTACTCGCGCATCCTCGACGGCCGGCCGCCCGGCTCCCGTCCCTACTGCCTGCTCGACTACTTCCCCGACGACTTCCTCTGCTTCATCGACGAGTCCCACCAGACCGTCCCGCAGATCGGCGCGATGTACGAGGGCGACAAGTCGCGCAAGCAGACGCTCGTCGACTACGGCTTCCGCCTGCCGAGCGCGCTCGACAACCGCCCGCAGACGTTCGACGAGTTCATGAAGATCACGCCGCAGATGCTGTTCGTCAGCGCGACGCCCGGCGACTTCGAGCGCGACCACTCCTCGCGGATCGTCGAGCAGATCGTCCGCCCGACCGGCATCGTCGACCCGGCCGTCGAGGTCCGCGAGACCCGCAACCAGATCGACGACCTCATGAACGAGGTCCGCAAGGTGGTCGAGCGCGACGAGCGCGTCCTGGTCACGACGCTGACCAAGAAGATGTCGGAGGACCTGACCGACTACCTGCTCGAGATGGGCTTCCGCGTGCGCTACCTGCACTCGGAGATCGACACGCTCGAGCGCATCCAGATCATCCGCGACCTGCGGCTGGGGGAGTACGACGTCCTCGTCGGCGTGAACCTGCTGCGCGAGGGGCTCGACCTGCCCGAGGTCTCGCTGGTGGCGATCCTCGACGCCGACAAGGAGGGCTTCCTCCGCGGTGAGACCTCGCTCATCCAGACGATCGGCCGCGCCGCCCGCAACGCCGGCGGGCGGGTCCTCATGTACGCCGACAAGGAGACCGCCGCGATGCGCGCCGCGATCTCCGAGACCGACCGGCGGCGCGCGATCCAGCTCGCCTACAACAAGGAGCACGGCATCACGCCGGCGTCGATCGTCAAGGGCATCTCGGACATCGCCGAGTTCCTGCAGAGCGAGTCGAAGGTCCCGAAGAAGGGCCGCACGCGGACCCACGCCAAGAAGAAGGGCGAGGTCATGACGCTCAGCGAGCTCGAGCAGACGATCGTCGAGCTGGAGGAGGAGATGGCCGCCGCCGCCGAGGACCTGCGCTTCGAGTACGCGGCCCGGCTGCGCGACGAGATCCGCGACCTGCGCCGCGAGGTGCGCGAGGCGCGCGAGCACGGGGCCCCCGCCTGACCACGACGCCATCGCCGCGAAGCGGCTGTGACGTGACGCGCGCAAGCGCCGGCGCGCTGCTGCGCTGGTACGCGCGCGAGGCGCGCGACCTGCCGTGGCGGCGCACGCGCGACCCCTACCGGATCCTCGTCTCGGAGGTGATGCTCCAGCAGACGCAGGTCGCGCGGGTGGTGCCGCGGTACGAGGCGTGGGTCGCCCGCTGGCCGACGGCCGAGGCGCTCGCCGCCGCGCCGCTCGGCGACGTGCTGCGGGAGTGGGTCGGGCTCGGCTACAACCGCCGCGCGGTGCGGCTGCACGAGGCGGCGCGGCACGTCGCGGCGCACGGCTGGCCGGCGCCGGAGCGGCTCGAGGAGCTGCCGGGCGTCGGCCCGTACACCGCCGCCGCGGTCGGGTCGTTCGCCTTCGGCCGGCAGGTCGTCGCGCTCGACGTCAACGCGAAGCGGGTGTTCGCGCGCGCCGGCGCGCTGGAGCCGCCGCCCGGCCAGGCGGCGGCGTTCAACCAGGCGACGATGGAGCTCGGCGCGCGGGTGTGCACCGCCCGCCGCCCGCGCTGCGGCGAGTGCCCGCTGAGCGCCGGGTGCCCGTCGCGCGGGGCCGTCGCGGCGCCCGCGCCGCGCGCGCGGGCGGCGCGCCCCCGCTTCGAGGACACCGACCGGTACGTCCGCGGGCGGATCGTCGCGGCGCTGGCCGCGGGGGAGCCGCTTCCCGCGGCGATCGCCCCCGAGCGCGTCGACCGCGCGGTGGCGGCGCTGGAGCGCGACGGGCTGGTGGTGAGGAACGGTCGCATGGTCGAGCTGCCGGGGTCCTCCGACCCCGGCGCGCGTTAGATTCCGGCGTATGGCTTTGGACCGACAGACCATCGAGAGACGAGACTTCCCCATCGGCCGGCGCGGCTACGAGCCGGAGGCCGTCGACGAGCACCTGGCCCGCGTGGCGCAGGAGGTCGAGTCGCTCCAGCGCCACGCCCAGCGCCGCAGCGGCGCGTCGCTGGCGCAGGCGGCGTCCGAGCAGGTGCGCGCGATCGTGGAGGCCGCCGAGCAGAGCGCCGCGGCGATCGAGCGCGACGCGGAGTCGCAGGCCGAGCGCATCCGGACCGAGGCCGAGCGCGAGGCCGAGCGCACCGAGACCGAGGCCGTCGAGCGCGCGCGCGAGCACGTCGCCAAGGTGTCCGAGCAGACCGCGCTGATGCTCCAGCGCGTCGACGCGATGGAGGCCGAGCTGGGCGCGCTGATCGAGTCGCTGCGCACCGGCGCGAACCGCCTGAACGCCGACCTGACGCTGCTCGAGGGCAACATGGGCGACCTCTACCAGGCCGCGGGCGGCCGCCCGGCGGGCGCGCAGGCCGGGGCCGCCCCCGCCTCCGAGCCGGTCGCCGAGGCGCCCGTCCCGGCCGCCGCCCCGACCGGCGGGGCCGCGACGAGCGAGCCGGCGATCGACGACGGTGGGCTGCAGGACGAGGGGCCGACCGCCGACGATCAGCCCGGCCCGCCGCCCGTGGCGCCGCAGCCGCGGCGCGTCACGCAGCCGGCGGCCACCGCGTCCGAGCCGCCCGAGCCGGCGGCCGCGACCGGCGGCGACGGCGGCGACGTCGAGGGCGCCCGGCTGATCGCCCTGAACATGGCGCTCAACGGGCAGTCGCGCGAGGAGACCGACCGCTACCTGGCGGAGAACTTCGACCTCAGCGACCGCCAGTCGCTGCTCGACGAGGTCTACGAGTCGGTCGGGGGCTGATCGGGCGGTTCGGCCGCGAACAAGCCGCGCAGTTTGCGGCTTGGAGGGCGATCGAACGTCCGTTCGCCCCCTTACACTCCCTCGGGCTATGCGACAGGACGCGATCGTCGTCTCGGGCGCCCGGGAGCACAACCTCAAGGACGTCAGCCTCACCCTCCCGCGGGACGCGCTCGTGGTCCTCACCGGCCTGTCCGGGTCCGGGAAGTCGTCGCTCGCGTTCGACACCATCTACGCCGAGGGTCAGCGCCGGTACGTCGAGTCGCTGAGCGCGTACGCGCGCCAGTTCCTCGGGCAGATGGACAAGCCCGACGTCGACTCGATCGAGGGCCTGTCGCCGGCGATCTCGATCGACCAGAAGACGACGTCGCGCAACCCGCGGTCGACGGTCGGCACGGTCACCGAGATCTACGACTACCTGCGCCTGCTGTGGGCGCGCGTCGGCACGCCCCACTGCCCCGAGTGCGGCGAGGTCATCCAGGGCCAGTCGGCCGAGCAGATCATCGACCAGGTGATGGAGCTCGAGGAGGGCACGCGGTTCATGGTGCTCGCCCCGGTCGTGCGCGGGCGCAAGGGCGAGTACGGGCGGCTGCTGGAGGAGCTGCGGGCCGAGGGCTACGCGCGCGTCAAGGTCGACGGCGAGCTGCGGATGCTCGAGGAGCGGATCGAGCTCGACAAGAAGTTCAAGCACGACATCGCCGTCGTGGTTGACCGGCTCGTGATGCGGCCGGAGGTGCGCAAGCGCCTGGCCGACTCGATCGAGACCGCGGTCGGGCTCGCGGCCGGCATCGTCGAGATCGAGGTCGTCGGGCGCGACGGGGTGGCCGACGTGCGCACGTTCTCGGAGCGCTTCGCCTGCCTGTCGTGCGGCACGTCGATGCCGGAGCTCGAGCCGCGGATCTTCTCGTTCAACTCGCCCCACGGCGCGTGCGAGCGCTGCACCGGCCTCGGCTCGCAGATGGAGATCGACCCCGACCTCGTCGTGCCGGACCCGTCGCTGTCGATCGGCGAGGGGGCGCTCGCGCCGTGGGCGGGCTCGTCCTCGAACTACTACGAGCAGATCACGCAGGCGATCGCCGAGAAGTACGGCGTCGACCTCGACGCGCCGTGGGAGGAGCTGGACGACGGCGCGCGCGACTTCTTCCTGTACGGCACGAACGGCGACCGGATCCAGGTGACGTACCGCAACCGCTACGGGCGCCGGCGCACGTACGCGACGCAGTTCGAGGGGATCGTCCGCAACCTCGAGCGGCGCTACCGCGAGACCGAGTCCGAGCTGCAGCGAGAGAAGATCGAGGAGTACATGTCGATGGTGCCGTGCCCGGAGTGCAAGGGCGCGCGCCTGCGGCCCGAGTCGCGGGCGGTCCGCGTCGGCGGGCTGGGCATCCACGAGTTCGCGGCGCTGTCGGTGCGGCGGGCGCGGGCGTGGCTCGACGACGTCTCGCTCACCGAGCAGCAGCGGCGCATCGCCCGGCTGATCCTGCGCGAGATCGAGGAGCGCATGCGGTTCCTCGACGACGTCGGCATCGGCTACCTGTCGATGGACCGGGCGGCGGCGACGCTGTCGGGCGGCGAGGCGCAGCGGATCCGGCTCGCGACCCAGATCGGGTCGGCGCTGGTCGGGGTGCTGTACGTGCTCGACGAGCCGTCGATCGGCCTGCACCAGCGCGACAACTCGAAGCTGATCGGCACGCTCGAGCGGCTGCGCGACCTCGGCAACACGGTGCTGGTGGTCGAGCACGACGAGCAGACGATGCGCGCCGCCGACCACCTGGTGGACCTCGGGCCGGGGGCGGGCGAGCACGGCGGCGAGGTGATCGCCGAGGGGACCGCCGAGGAGGTCATGCGGGTCCCCGAGTCGCTCACCGGCCAGTTCCTGTCCGGCGCGCGGTCGATCCCGCTGCCGGCCGAGCGGCGGGCGCCGAGCGGCTACGTGGAGATCCTCGGGGCGACGCAGCACAACCTCAAGAAGGTCGACGTCAAGGTGCCGCTCGGGGTGCTGACGTGCGTGACCGGCGTGTCGGGCTCGGGCAAGTCGACGCTGGTCAACGAGGTGCTCTACAAGGCGCTGGCGAACCGGCTGCACCGCGCGCGGCAGCGGCCCGGGGCGCACCGCGGCGTGCGGGGGCTCGACCAGCTCGACAAGATCATCCAGGTCGACCAGTCGCCGATCGGGCGCACGCCGCGGTCCAACCCGGCGACGTACACGGGGCTGTTCGACGTCATCCGCGACCTGTTCTCCAAGACGCAGGAGGCGCGGGCGCGCGGCTACAAGGCGGGGCGGTTCTCGTTCAACGTCAAGGGCGGGCGGTGCGAGGTCTGCCGCGGCGACGGCCAGATCAAGATCGAGATGCACTTCCTGCCGGACATCTACGTCCCGTGCGAGCAGTGCCACGGCAAGCGCTACAACCGCGAGACGCTGCAGGTGCGGTTCAAGGGCAAGACGATCGCCGACGTGCTCGACATGCCGGTCGACGAGGCGCTCGAGTTCTTCGAGCACATCCCGAAGATCCGGCGCCGGCTCGTGACGCTGCACGACGTGGGCCTCGGCTACATGCGGCTCGGCCAGCCGGCGACGACGCTCAGCGGCGGCGAGGCCCAGCGCGTGAAGCTCGCGACCGAGCTGTCGAAGGTCGCGACGGGCCGCACGCTCTACATCCTCGACGAGCCGACGACCGGCCTGCACTTCGCCGACGTCGAGCGCCTCCTCGACGTGCTGCACCGCCTCACCGACCAGGGCAACTCGGTCGTCGTCATCGAGCACAACCTCGACGTGATCAAGACCTCCGACCGGATCGTCGACATGGGCCCCGAGGGCGGCGACGAGGGCGGAACGGTCGTCGCCACCGGCACGCCCGAGGAGGTCGCCGCGGTCCCCGACTCCCACACCGGCCGGTTCCTCGCCGAGCTCGTGACCCCGGCCGCCCCGATGGTGCGGCGCGGCAATGGCCGCGGGGGGAACGGCGGCAAGCGGCGCGCGAAGGCGGCCGAGGCCCCGCCGCGCGTCCCGGCGCGCGCCTGAGGCGCGCCGCCGCCGGCGCCTCCATCTCGCGGCGCATCGCGGGCGCGACTCGCTCGGCCCTCCCGCGGGCATCCCGGTTGGCGTGGATCTCGTCGAGCGCCTTTCACTCGAGCACCCCGTCGTCCAGGCCGGGATGGGCGGCGGGATCTCGGGTGCGGAGCTGGCCGGGGCCGTGTCGGCGGCCGGGGGGCTCGGGACGGTCGGGATCCTCGGGCCGGGCGCGATGGAGGACGAGCTGCGCGGCGCTCGCGAGCGGGCCGGCGCGGGGCGGCCGGTCGCCGGCAACCTGCTCGTGCCGTTCGCCCGCCGCGATCACGTCGATGCGTGCGCAAGGGGCGGCGCGGCGGTGGTCGTCCTGTTCTTCGGGTTCGACCGGCGGCTCGTCGCGGCGCTGCGCGAGCGCGGGATCGTCGTGCTGCACCAGGTCGGCAGCGTCGCGGGGGTCGAGCGGGCGCTCGCCGAGGGCGCCGACGGGGTGATCGTCCAGGGCGTCGAGGCCGGCGGGCACCTGCACGGCACCGAGCGGCTCGCGGAGCTGCTGCCGCGCGCGATCGACGCCGCCCGCGGGCGGCCGGTGCTGGCGGCGGGCGGGATCGCGAGCCGCGCGCACGTGCAGGCCGTCCTGGCCGCCGGGGCGGCCGCCGCCGTCGCCGGGTCGCGGTTCCTGCTCACCCATGAGTCCGGGGCGCACCCGCTCTACAAGCGGCGGGCGCTCGGCGCGCCGCGCACGATCGACACGAAGCTGTTCGGGTTCGGCTGGCCGGCGCGCCACCGCGTGCTGCCCAACGCCGCGACCGAGCGCTGGGCGGGCCGCACGCGGCTGACGAGCGCGCTGACCGGCGCGACCGGCCCGCTCGGCCGCCTGCTGCCGGTCGAGGCCGCCGCCAACCGGCTCCCGGCGCTCCAGCGCCCGTGGCTGCCGCTCTACGGCCCGGCCGCGCCGCTCGCCGGCATGCCGGACCGCCTCGTCGAGGTCACGCCGCTGTACGCCGGCGAGTGCGTCCGCGACGTCCGCGCGCTCGTCCCGGCCGCGGACGCGGTCCGCGAGCTGGCCGGGGCCGGAGCGGTACCGTCCCGCGCGTGACCGGCGCCGACCTGAAGCTGTGGCTCCAGAAGTGGCGCTGGTACGAGCGCAACACGCTGCCGTGGAACCGCGCCCGCATCCACTGGCACTTCGCCCGCCGCGGCGCGTTCTGCCGCTGGCCGGTGAGCGGCAACGTGCTGGAGGCGTTCGAGGACGGCCGGCTCGAGGTGGGGGAGGGCACGCTGTTCGAGCCCGGCGTCTGGGTGACGATCGCCGACACGGGGCGCGTCCGCATCGGCGAGGGCACGTTCCTCAACCGCAACGTCATGGTCGCGGCGCACGAGCTGGTCGAGATCGGGGACCACTGCATGTTCGCCAACGGCTGCTTCGTCACCGACGCCAACCACCGGTTCGACGACCCTGACCAGCCGGTCACCTGGCAGGGCTTCACGTCCAAGGGCCCGACGCGGATCGGCGACAACGTCTGGTGCGGGGCGAACGTCGTCGTCACGAGCGGCGTGACGGTCGGCGAGCGCTGCGTCATCGGCGCGAACTCGGTCGTCACGACCGACCTGCCCGCGTTCTCGATCGCCGCCGGAGCACCCGCGAAGGTGCTCCGGCAGGTCGAGTACCCCTAGCCGCCGAACCGCGACCGCAGCGCCATGACGTTCGCGACGTACCGCTGGGTCTCGGGCAGCATCCCGATCCTCCGCACCGACTCGAGCCCCTGGTAGTAGCCGGCCGCGGCGAGCGCCGGGTCGCCGCCGGTCGCGCGCAGCAGCTGGCCGAGGTAGAGCGTGCCGGCGTGGACGTTGTCGACCGCGCTGGCGGGGTCGAGCCGGCGCGCGGCGAGGTTGCGCTGGACCCAGTCCCACGTGCCCGGCATCACCTGCATGACGCCGCGGGCGTTGGCGGAGGAGACCATCGCGTTGTTGAACCCGCTCTCCTGCCACGCGATCGCCGCGGCGAGCGAGCCGGGGACGCCGTGCTGGGCGGCGACGGCGTGGACGTCGCCGCTGGTGACCCGGCCGCCCGACGCGACCGGCGCGGCCTGCGGGGCCTGCGGGGTCGTGCTCGCCGCGGCGGCGGCCGCGGGAGCGGGCGCCGACGCCGGCGGCAGCTTGATCGCCGTGCCCGCGATCAGCGGCGCGTTCACGTCGAGCCCGTTCACGCTCGCGACCTGCTCGGCGGTGACGCCCGTGCGCGCGGCGAGCGCGGTGAACGTGTCGCCCGGCTGGACGGTGTAGGCGCCGGCGGGGGGAGGGGCGGAGGCGGCGGCCACGGGGGCCGCGCCGAGGGCCGCGGCGCCCTCCGCCACGGTCGGCACCATGATCGTCGACCCGAGGACGACGTGGCTGTCCCCGGACAGCCCGTTGAAGGCGGCGACGGTCCGCGTCGTCAGGTTGTTCGCCGCGGCGATCGCCCACAGCGTCTCGCCAGGCTGGACGGTGTGGGGGACGGCGGCGGGCGCCGCCGCGGGCGCGGCGACGGCGACGGCCAGGGTGAGGAGCAGGGTTCGGCGCATGCCCCGCTCCCTTCCGCGCGCGACCCGGCGGCACGCGCCCTTCGCGGTGTTCCGTGAACCCGCACGGAGACTTTCGGCGCGCCGGCGCTCGCGGTGGAGGGCGGACCGGGCGTCGGACCGGCCCGCCCACGCTCAGGAGAGGTTACGCGTTCCCCGCCGCTCCGGCGCGGTACCGATCGAGCTCCTCGGGCGGCATCGAGTACTCGTGCTCCGGCCCGGGGTAGCGCCGCGACCGCACGTCGCCGGCGAACGCCGCCACGCCGGCCGTCATCTCGTCGAGCAGGTCGGCGTACCGCTTGACGAACTTCGCCCCGCGACCCTGCCGGATCCCCAGCAGGTCGTGGAACACGAGCACCTGGCCGTCGGTCGCGGGGCCCGCGCCGATGCCGATCACCGGCACCGCCATCCGCGGCATGATCGCCGCCGCCACGGCCGAGGGGATCGCCTCGAAGACGATCGCGAAGCAGCCCGCGTCCTGGAGGGCGAGCGCCTCGCGCTCGACCCGCGCCGCGGCCTCGGCGCTGCGCCCCTGCGCGCGGTAGCCGCCGAGCGCGGTCGCGGTCTGCGGGGTCAGGCCGACGTGGCCCATGACGGGGATCCCGGCGCCCGCGATGGCGCGCGCCCGGGCGACCGACACCGGCCCGCCGGCCTCGAGCTTCACCGCGTCGCAGCCGGCCTCCTTGACGAACCGCAGCGCGGTCCTCACCGCCTGCTCGTCGGAGACCTCGTACGAGCCGAACGGCAGGTCGCCGACCATGAACGGCGTCTTCAGGCCGCGGCGCACCGCCTTGGCGAGCATGACCAGCTCGTCCAGCTCGACCGGCACGGTCGACGGGTGGCCGAGCACGGTCATCGCCCCCGAGTCGCCGACGAGGACCAGGTCGACGCCGGCCGCGTCGACCGCCAGCGCGCTCGGGTAGTCGTACGCGGTGACCATGACGATCGGCTCGCCGAGCGCCTTCTTCTCGGCCAGGCGCGGCAGCGTCATCGGCAGGCGCGACGCGTCGTTGGGGACGTTGATCTGAGGCAGCGTGGACATGGGCGCTCCTACGCGAGCAGCGTCGCCACCTGGGCGTCCGCCGCGATGATCCGGTTCTCGCGGTCGACGTGCACGACCCGCGGCTCGTAGTGCTCCATCTCCTCCCGCGCGTACTGCGCGTAGGAGATGACGATGACGGTGTCGCCGCGCTGGACGAGGCGGGCGGCGGCGCCGTTGACCTGCATCTCGCCGGAGCCCCGCTCCCCGGCGATCGTGTACGTCTCGAACCGGGCGCCGTTGTCGACGTCGACCACGTGCACCTGCTCGTGCTCGAGGATGTCCGCGGCCTCGAGCAGCTCCGGGTCGACGGTGATCGACCCGACGTAGTGCAGGTCGCAGGCGGTCACCGTCGCCCGGTGGATCTTGGACTTCAGCATCGTTCGTGTCATGTGACGGCCCCCCGGCCCGTCGTGGCGATGAGCGCGTTGTCGATGAGTCGCGTGCCGCCGATCCGCGCCGCGACGGCGACCAGCACGCGGCCGTTCACCGTCGTCACGGGCTCGAGGCTCTCCGGCGAGACGAGCTCGAGGTACTCGGGCTCGACGCCGAAGTCGTCCATGGCGGCGAGGGCCTGCGCGCGGATGGCGCGGGCGTCGCGCTCACCGCGGCCGATGGCGTCCTCGGCCGCCGTCAGGGCGCGGTGCAGCGCGACGGCGCGCTCGCGGTCGGGGCCGCTCAGGCGCACGTTGCGGCTGGAGAGCGCGAGGCCGTCGGGCTCGCGGACGGTCGGGACCGCCTCGATCCGCACCGGCATGTCCAGGTCGCGGACCAGCCGGCGGATCACCGTGAGCTGCTGGGCGTCCTTCTGGCCGAAGTAGGCGACGTCCGGCCCGGCCATGTTGAAGAGCTTGGTCACGACGGTCGCGACGCCGCGGAAGTGGCTCGCGCCCCGGATCGCGCCCTCCATCGGCTCGCTGAGGCCGGCGACGGTCACCGACGTCGCGAAGCCGTCGGGGTAGACCTCCTCGACGGGCGGGGCGAAGAGCAGGTGCGCCCCGGCCTGCTCGGCGAGCTGTGCGTCGCGGGCCTCGTCGCGCGGGTAGGCGGCGAGGTCGCTCTGCTCGTCGAACTGGGCCGGGTTGACGAAGAGGGAGACGACGACGAACGCGGTGTCGCGGGCGGCGCGCTCGACGAGCGCGAGGTGGCCGGCGTGCAGCGCGCCCATCGTCGGGACGAGGCCGACGGGCCGGGGGGCCGCGGCGACCGCGGCGCGCAGGTCGGCGACGGTGCGGACGATCCTCATGCCGCGGCCTCGTCCGGCACGGCGGCGGAGGGGTCCGCGGGGGCGGCGCCGGCCTCGTCCGGTGCGGTCGCGCCGCCCTCCGCCACGCCCCGCGTCGCCGCCACGAGCGCGTCGAACAGCGGCGCCAGCTCCGGCGCGCGGGCCTCGACCGCGGCGCGCTGGCGTGCCACCGTGACCTCGTCCCCGCGTGCGACCGGGCCGGTGAGCGCGCGCTCGGGCCCGAGCCGCGCCCAGTTCTCGACGGTCGCGCGGACGAGCGGGACGAGCAGCTCCCGGTCGTGGCCGAGCATCCGCTCGGCGGCCGCCTCCAGCGTCACCAGGAAGTTCGACGCGATCGACGCGGCGGCGTGGTAGGCGGCGCGGTCCTCGTCGGCGAGCTCGATCGCGTTGAGGCCGAGGTCGGCGGCGAGGCCGCGGGCGAAGGCGAGCGCCTCCGGGGTCGTGCCGGCGACCGCCCCGCCGGCGCCGGCGAAGCGCGCGCCCTCCTCGGTGACCGCCATGAGCGGGTGCAGGCCGAACGCCGGCCGGTCGCCGAGGGCGGTCAGCGGCGTCGCGCCGGAGCAGTGGCCGACGAGCGGCCCGGGGGGAACCAGCGCCGCGGCGCGGGCGATCTCGGCGTCCGGGACGCACAGGAGGACCGCCTCGACCCCCGCGCCCGGCGTCTCCCCGCGGCCGAGCGGCCCCTCGACGGAGCGGCCGGCGGCGCGCAGCGCGGCGGCGAGGGCCGGGCCCAGGCGGCCACGGCCGATGATGGCGATGTCGGGCATCTGCGAGTGGGGTCCGGTTCCCTCGCGGGATACCGGCCTCTTTGCGGGAAAACCGTGCGGCGCGCCGCAGGATACCCATCCCCTCGGCGATCTACCATCGCCGTGTGAGCGATCCAACGGAGCGGCGCGAGCGGCTGAAGGAGCTCTACACGACCTGCCGCGGGTGCCTCCGCTGCCCCCAGCTCGCCGAGGCCCGCCAGAACGTCGTGTTCGGCGGCGGGAACGCCGACGCGGACCTCATGTTCGTCGGCGAGGCGCCCGGCAAGAACGAGGACGAGCAGGGCCTCCCGTTCGTCGGCCAGGCCGGGAAGCTGCTCAACCAGCTGCTTGAGGAGGTGGGTTTGCGCAGGGACGATGTCTTCATTGCGAATGTCCTCAAGTGCCGTCCTCCCGGCAACCGCGACCCGCACCCCGTCGAGATCGACAACTGCCAGGGCTACCTGTTCGACCAGGTCGCGCTGATCGAGCCGAAGGTGATCTGCACGCTGGGCAACTTCGCGACGAAGCTCCTGCGCGGCGACCAGACCGGGATCACGCGCGTCCACGGGCGCGAGGAGGTGCGGGTGGTCGGGACGCGGGCCGTGCGGCTGTACCCGCTCTACCACCCGGCCGCCGCGCTCTACACGCGGTCGATGCTCGACGTGCTGCGCGAGGACTTCGCGCGCATCCCGGACCTGCTGGCCGCCCCGGCTCCCGACCAGCCCGCGCCGCCGCCGGACCCGCCGGAGCCGGTGGTCCCCGAGCCGGAGCTGGCGGCCGCGGAGCCCGAGCGCGAGCCCGAGGTCGTCGCGGCGTCGCAGCTCGGCCTCTTCTAGACGACGTCGAGCACCGCGGCGGCCACCATCGGGTCGAACTGGCGGCCGGCGTCGCGGTCGATCCGGCGCCGGGCCTCCTCGCGCGAGAGGGCCGGGCGGTAGCTGCGGTCGTGGACCATCGCGTCGAAGGCGTCCGCGCAGCTGACGATCCGCGCCTCGAGCGGGATCTCCTCGCCGGCGACGCCGTCCGGGTAGCCGCCGCCGTTCCACCACTCGTGCGTCGCGCGCACCGCCGGGCCGAGGTGCTCGAGCCCCGCGGTCATGCACAGGATGTCCTCGCCCTGGATCGTGTGGCGGCGCATGATGTGGCGCTGCAGGTCGTCGAGCGGGCCGCGGTGGTCGAGGATGCGCGGGTCGATCGCGAGCTTGCCGACGTCGTGGAGCACCGCGACGAGCTCGACCTCGGTGCAGCGCAGCGCGTCGAGCCCCATGCGCTCGGCGACGCGCCGCGCGAGCCGCGCGAGGCGGTGGCTGTGGTCCGCGGTGGCGCGGTGGTGCGCTCGCATCTCGGCCGCGAGCACGCGAATGGCCTTGCGCACGCGCGGATCGTCGGCGCGGAGCGCCCTCGTTGCCGAAGAGGTCGTCTGCACTGCCTGACCCATTTCCCGACATAGTGGCCGCGTCCCTGCTTCGTGGACGCGTGTCCTAACGCCTACTTCAACGCACCCCCCAGCAGAGGGTTGGGAAGTCCTCAGCGGGCCACGGTTCCGGAGCGGCGCGCGCGCAGGAGGGCGCGCAGCTGGGCGCGAGGGCGCTGCTTGACGGCCGCGGCGCGGGCGAAGGTGATCGCCTGGGCGAGGTCGTCGAGGCGCCGGGCGCGACGGCCGAGGTTGCGCTCCACCACCTCGCGGCGGCGCCGGGCGCGCGCCTCGAAGTCGTCGCCGGTGGAGTGGCCGCCGATGTGGAGCAGGGCGACGTCGGGGTGCAGCTCGCAGCGGCCGGCGCGCAGGCAGAGGTCCATGTCCTCGTACCAGAGGAAGGCGTGCGGGTCGAACGGGCCGAGGCGCCGGAGCACGTCGGTGCGCGCCACGAGCGCGGCGGCGGTCGCCCAGCCGACGGGGCGGCGGCGCTCGGAGCGCCAGGGCTGCGCCCGCTCGCGCAGGCGGGCCGGCAGGAGGCGGGGGTGGACGAGGGCGGGCAGCAGCTCGCCGGGGCGGCCGGGGAGCGGGTGGGCGGAGTCCTGCACCGAGCCGTCCGGGTCGAGGAGCCGGGGGAACAGGAGCGCGTCGGTCGTCCGGGCGCGCTCGACGAGGGTCAGCAGGCCGGCGTCGAGCAGCTCGACGTCGGGGTTCAGCAGCGCGGTCACGTCGTGGCGGGCGCGCTCGAGGCCGGCGTTGTTCGCGGGCCCGAACCCCGGGTTGTCCGGCAGCTCGACGACCTCCGCCGCCCACTCCCGCGCGCGCTCGGCGCCACCGTCGAGCGACCCGGTGTCGACGACGACCACCCGCGCCTGGCCCGGCGCGTGGCGGTCGAGCGACTCGAGCAGGCGGGTCAGCTCGGGGGCCGAGTCGTGGATGACGACGACGGCGTCGAAGCTCGTCATCGGGCCGCTCCGCGCCCCCGGGCGTCCCCGGTCGCCGCCGCCTCCTCCAGCGCCGCGCGCAGCTCGCCCGCCGCGCGCTCCCAGCTCAGCGCGCGCGCCGCCGCCGCGGCCTGCGCCGCCAGGCGGTCCGCCAGCGCGCGGTCGGTGGCGATGCGCAGGAGGGCGTCCGACCACGCCGCCACGTCGCCCGCGGGCGCGCGCAGCGCGGCCTCGCCGAGCGTCTCGCCGTAGACGGGGAGGTCCGCGACGACCGACGGCGTCCCGGCCAGCGCCGCCTCCAGCGGGGCGAAGCCGAACCCCTCGTGCCGCGCTGGCGCCGCGAGGGCGAGCGCGTCGGCGTACAGGCGCTGGAGGAGCGGACCGCCGGCGTCCTCGATGACCTGAACGCCCGGCCGGCGCACCGCGCTCGCCAGCCGGCCGGTCCCGGCGAGGACGAGCTCGGCGTCGAGCCCGCGCCGGCGGGCGAGCGCGTGCGCCTCGACGAGCAGCTCGGGGTCCTTGCGCGGCTCGAGCGCGCCCACCGCGAGCACGTACCGGTCCGGCAGCCACGGCGGGCGCGGGGCGGGCGGCGCGGGCTCCGGCACGCCCGAGCGCACGACGCGCACGCGGGCGGGGTCGAGTCCCCACGTCGCCAGCGCGTCGTCGCGCGTGGCGGCCGACACCGCCACGACGCAGCTCGCCCCCGCCGCCAGCGCCCGCAGGCGGCCGAGGCGGTGCCAGAGCCGCTCGTACCGCGTGAACCACTCCGGGTGGTGGACCCACGACAGGTCGTGCAGGGTCAGCACGTACGGCGCCCTCCCCACGGCCACCGGGGCCGGCGCCGGGAGCCACACGACATCGCCGCCCGTGAGCGCGTCGAGCGCCGGGCGGCGCACCACCGCCGCGGCGCCGAACAGCGCGCGCGACGGCAGCCGGTGGCGGATCACCGCGACGTCTGGCGCGCGCGGCGGGTCGAGCGCGAGCGGGCCGCGGCCGGGGACGAGCAGCCGCAGCTCGTCGTAGCCGGACCGGGCGAGCGCCCCGAGCATCGCGGCCGTGTAGCGCGCCACGCCGCGGCCGGCGGCGAGGTGGCGGGCGTCGACGCCGATCCTGAGCGGCGCCACGGCCGTCAGACCAGCGCGCGCACCGCTGCCTTGAACGCGCGCAGCGCCGGCTTGCTCACCGGCCGGCCGCGGCGCATGCGGCGCAGCCCCGCGTACGCGAACGACTCCCTCGCCCCCGGCGCCGGCGACAGCCACGTGTACCAGTACACCGCCTGGATCCGCAGGCGCCGCCGCTCGCGCGCGAGCATCGGCAGGATCCGGCGGATGCGCGCCGCCTGGCCGCGCTCGGTGGTCTCCCAGCCGTAGTTGTACGTCGAGCGCCCCTTGCCGGACGACCACGAGATCTCGCTGAGCACGAGCGGCTTGCCGCCGTCGCCCTCCTGGCGCATGACGCCGCGGGCCAGCCGCACGATCTTGACCACGTTGCGCGGCCGCCGGCTGAACGGGTGGATCGCCGCGGTGTCGAACAGCCCCCGGGCGCCCGCGCGGTAGAGCCGCCGCAGGTCGTTCCAGCTCTCGTTGGTCAGCCCCGCGGCGACGACCTGGGCGAGCGGGTCGACCGCCTTGATCGCGGGGGAGGCCGCGCGCAGCAGCCGCACGTAGGTCGGCGCCCACGGCTCGCCGTTCCAGTAGCGCCCGATGTCGGGCTCGTTCCACACCTGCCAGGAGACGACCGGCCGAACCGGCACGCCCGCCGTCGCCCAGAACGAGCCGCTGCGCCCGTAGCGCCGCACGACCTCCGTCACGAAGGCCGCGTACGTCGCGGGGTCCTCCGGGACGGCGCCCTCGCGCGTGTCGCCGCCGGTCGCCCACGCCGGCGCGCGCACGATCGTGGGGAGGACGGTCAGCCCGGCGCGCGCGGCGGCGGCCACGACGCGGTCGGTCTGGGCGAAGTCGATCGGCTGGTCCTGCTCGGGCTGCATCGACCGCCAGTAGAAGGCGACGCGGACCGTCCCGGCGCCCGAGGCGGCCATCAGCCTGGTCTCGGCGGCGATGTCGACCCGCGGGCCGAGGGCCGGCCCGTCGACCATCACGCCGAAGAAGCCGCGCGGCGTCGCCGCGCCCGCGGGGGCGGCGATCGCGAGCGCCAGGAGCGCCGCGAGCGCGGCGGTGAGGAGGGGGCGAGCCGAGGTCATGGGCCGGGGAGCGTGCCATACACTCGGCCGCCCATGGAGCGTCGGATCGCCCTCGTCCACGACTTCCTCCTCGACGTCCGCGGCGCCGAGCGCGTCTTCGCGGCGCTCTGCGACCTGTATCCGCAGGCCGACGTCTACACCGCCGTCTACGACGAGCGGGGGACCGAGGGGTGGTTCGCGCACAGAGACGTGAACACGTCGTTCCTGCAGCGGTTGCGTCCCTCCTCGCGCACGTTCCGGGCGCTGCTGCCGCTCTACCCGTACGCGATGGAGGCGCTCGACCTGAGCGCGTACGACGTCGTGATCTCCAGCTCGAGCGCGTGGGCGCACGGCGTGCTCGTGGACCCCGAGGCCGTGCACGTCTGCTACTGCCACAACCCCTTCCGCTACGCCTGGAACGCGCGCGACGTGACGCTCGCCCGCCGCGACCCGCTGACGCGCGCCGCGCTCGCGCTGATCCTCAAGCGCTGGCGCCAGTGGGACTGGATCGCCGCCCAGCGCGTCGACACCTACGTGGCGAACTCGGAGACGACGCGGCGCCGGATCAACCGCTACTTCAGCCGCGACGCCGAGGTGCTCTACCCGCCGGTCGACACCCGGCGCTTCGCGCCCGCGGGCGAGGTCGGCGACGCGTACGTCGTCCTGTCGGAGCTGATGCCGCACAAGCGGATCGACATCGCGGTGCGCGCGTTCAACCGGCTGCGGCGGCCGCTGATCGTGGTCGGCAACGGGCCGGACGCGCGGCGGCTGCACCGGCTCGCGGGGCCGACCGTGCACTTCGCCGGCTACCTCGACGACGAGCACGTCGCGCGGCTGCTCGGGCGGGCGCGGGCGCTCGTGCAGCCGGCGACCGAGGAGTTCGGGATCGCGGCGGTGGAGGCGCACGCCGCCGGGCGGCCGGTGATCGCGCTGCGCGAGGGCGGGGCGCGGGAGACCGTGATCGAGGGCGTCAACGGCGTGTTCTTCGACGAGCCCACGGCCGACGCGCTGGCGAGCGCGGTCGAGGCGTTCGACCCGATGGCGGTCGACCCGCGGGCGTGCGTGCGCAGCGCGGAGCGGTTCGACGTCGAGCTGTTCCGGAGCGGGATGCGGGCGATCGTCGAGGAGGCGGTCGCGGGCGAGCGCCCGCCGCGCGAGACGCGCCGGCGCCGGCCGCGCGGGCTCGCGCTCGCGTCCTAGCCGTTGCGGGTCGCGGTCGTCGTCCCCAACTGGAACGGGCGGCGGTGGCTGCCGGGGCTGCTCGACTCGCTCGCGGCGCAGACGCGGCGGCCGGACGAGGTGGTGGTCGTCGACAACGGGTCGACCGACGGGTCGGTGGAGCTGCTGCGCTCGCGGGACGGCGTGCGGGTGGTCGAGCTGGGGCGGAACACGGGGTTCGCCTGCGCGGCGAACCGGGGGATCGAGGCGGTGCCTTCGTGCGAGGCGGTCGCGCTCGTCAACACCGACGTGGTGCTGGAGCGCGACTGGCTCGCACGCGCGGCCGGGCGGCTGGAGCGCGACGGCGGGCTCGGGTCGGTCGCGACGAAGATGGTGCGGCTCGACGACCCGTCGGTGATCGACGACGCCGGCGACGAGCTCCGCCGCGACGGCGTCGCGCACCAGCGCGGGCACGGGCGGCGCGACGACGGGCGCTGGGACGCGCCGGGCGAGGCGTTCAGCGCGTGCGGCGGCGCGGCGGTCTACCGGCGGGCGGCGGTGCTGGGCGTCGGCGGGTTCGACGAGCGGCTGTTCTCGTACCTGGAGGACGTCGACCTCGGGCTGCGCCTGCGGCTCGCCGGCTGGCGCTGCGGGTACGAGCCGGCGGTCGCGCGCCACGCGCGCCACGGGTCGTCCGGGCAGCTCTCGCGGGCGGTCGACGCGTGGGTGGCGCGCAACACGGTCCTCGTCGTGGCGAAGGCGTTCCCGCTGCGGTGGATCGGGCCGGTCGCCTACCGTCAGGCGTCGTGGATCGCGGAGGCGGCGCGCGAAGGACGGCTGGGCGAGCACCTGCGCGGGCTGGCGATGGCGCTGCCCGCGCTCCCGGCGACCCTGCGCGAGCGCCGGCGGCTGCGGCGGTCGGCGGTCGTGCCGATCGCCGAGGTCGTGCCGGCGCTGCCGTGGCGCGGGCCGGGCGCGGGAGGGCATCCCGACAGCTCGTACTGATCGTCCTCGGGGCGCTGCTCTCCGCGGCGACGGTGTGGTGGGGGGTCGGGCCGCACGACGAGGGGCTGATGCTGCAGGCCGCGTCGCGGGTCGCCGACGGGCAGTGGCCGTACCGGGACTTCTGGTGGAACTACGGGCCGGGCCAGCCGCTGCTGCTCGCGCCGTTCGGGGGATCGCTGGTGGCGTGGCGGGTGCTGCGGCTGGCGCTGAACGCCGTGGTCGCGCTGCTCGCGTACCGGCTGGCGCGGCGCTACGGCGCGGGGGAGCGGGCGGCGCTGCTCGCGTGGCTGGCGGTGGCGGGCGCGATGGCGTGGCCGGCCGGGCCGGGGCCGAACGCGACGGCGCTGGCGTTGGGGTTGGGGGCGCTGCTCGCCGCGCGCCTCGCTCCAGCCGGCGCGCTCGCGGGGCTCGCCGCGATCTTCCGCCCCGAGATCGGCGTCGCCGCGGCGCTCGGCCTGCGCAACGCCCGCGCTCTGGCGGTCGCGGCGGCCGTCGCCGCCGCCGGCTGGCTGCCGTTCTTCGTCGCCGCGCCGGCCGAGCTGCTCGACCAGACCGCCGGGTTCCTCGGGGTCCAGGACCTCCAGCGGCTGCCGTTCCCGCTGGAGGCGGGCACGCTCGACCCGAACAAGCTGCTCGAGTACTACGCGCCGCTCGTGCTCGTCGCCGGCGCGGTGCTCGCCGCGTTCGTCCGGCCGCCGCTGGCGCTGGTCCCGCTTCTCGTCGCCGGCCTGCTCTACCTCCTCGGCCGCACCGACGAGTTCCACCTCGTCCCGCTCGCGGCCGTCCTGCCGATCGCGCTCGCCGCCGCGCGCCGGCTGCGAGCGGCCGCGCTCGTCGTCGTCGCGCTGATCGCCCTCCACGGCCTCGACCGCGTCGCGACGCTCGACCGCGGCGACCCGGTCTGGGACGCGCGCGAGGGCGACGCCGGCCGCGTGATCGACTTGGCCGGCGACCGCTCGCTGTTCGTCGCCCCGCCGCGGTTCGACCAGGTCACCGCCGGCGACCCGCTCCTGTACGTGCTCGCGGGCCGGCGGAACCCGACGCGCTACGACGTCATGCAGCCCGGCGTGGTGACGACCGAGGAGGTCCAGCGCGAGATGGTCGCCGACCTGCGCGCCGCCCGGCCGGAGCTCCTCGTCCGCTGGCTCGACCCCCGGACCGCCCCGGAGGACAACGGCTCGGGCCGCTCGTCGGGCGTCACGCTGCTCGACGCGTACCTGCGCGCGACGTACCGACCGGTCGCGCGGTTCGGGGTGTACGAGGTGCACGAGCGGCGGCGGTGAGCCGCGCGGGCTCGCGTCGGGGTCCGGGCGGCGGGCCGGACGGCTCAGCGAGGGAGGGTGAGCCGCCCGCCTAACGCACCACTCGTGCGCGCCGGCCGGACGTGTGGTGCATTGAGCGCCCTATACGGGACGAAACCGGACACACCCCCTCCCGAAGCGCGACGAGTGGTGCGTTGTGCGGGTTCACGCCTCCCTCGCTGAGCCGTCAGCGGACCCGCCGGCCCGCACCGGCCCCCCGAGCTGCGCACCGCCGGCTCAGGCCAGGACCACCCGCAGCACGCACGCCGCGTCCCCGCGGTGCATGCACGACTCCTCGTCGATCGACGCCGACGTCCCGTACGTCGCGGCGACCCCGTGCACGAGCCCCTTGCCGAACGCGCACAGCCGGCGCGGCGACGTGTAGCGGATGAGGACCTCGTCCTCCGCCCGCCGCTCGGCGGTGAGGTACGGCGGCGTCGCCTCGCGGTCCTGGAGCCGGATCGTGCGGTGGACGACGCGCTCGACGTGCTCGAGGACGTCCGCCGGGCCCCAGTGCGGGTCGACGAAGGCTCCGTAGGTGCGCAGGAGGCCGGGGACGATCGCGGTCCCGAAACCCGTCAGCACCGTGTCGAGCGGCTCTCCCGTCGCGCGGCTGACGGCGAGGAGGAGCGCGAGCAGCTCCTCGTCGGGATACGACTCGGCCGGGCCGTAGCTGCGCGCCTCCAGGCCCGCCCTCCGGGCCGCCTCGGCCCATCCGTCGGTCCCCAGCCGCCCGACGACGTACTCCCGGAACTCCGCGTGGACGATGCCGTGCAACGCGCCGGACTCTACGGCGGCACGGGCTCATGTACGGCCGCGGCCGCCTACAGGTCCCGCCGCGAGAACGACAGCGCCGCGAGCCCCGCCACCGCCGCGACGTACGCGACCGCGTAGGGCCACAGCGCGACGCTCGCCTCCTGCGCGCCGCCGAACGGGCCGAGGTTGACGATCGCCGCGGTCGTCCCCTCGACGTCGGCGGTCAGCAGTGCGAGGCCGTGCTGGTAGAGCGCCTCGAACGGCAGCGCCCACGACGTTACGTCGGCGATCCGGTCGAGGGTCCGGGCGTCGAGCGCCTCGCCGATCTGGCCCAGCAGGCCGGCGGTCAGGCCGGCGCCGAAGACCATGAACACCGCGATGCCGTTCGCGGTCGTGGACAGGACGGCGGACGCCAGCAGCGACAGCGCGGCGACGACGACGACCGCCCCCGCGAGTGCCAGTGCCGGAGCGACGAGCCGGTCCGGCCACCAGCCGAGCAGCCCGGTGACCGCCGCGCAGGCGAAGAACAGCACGACGACGTACGCGGCGCTCACCGTCGCCGCCGCGAGCAGCCGCCCGCCGAGGTACGCCACGCGCCCCACCGGCCGCACGATCAGCGGCTGCAGCAGCCCGCGCTCGGCGTCGCCGCGCACCGCGCCGAGCGTCAGGAACGTCGCGAGCACCGCGCCGAGGAACAGGATCGCGAACATGGCGAGGCCGAGGACGGTCGCGCCCGCCAGCGTGTCCGCGTCGACGCCGAACTCGTTGCCCTGGAACGCGTCGACGTCGTCGAACAGCTCCGCGGCGCCCCAGGAGTACAGCCCGAGGAAGACCGCGCTCAGCACGAGCACGACCACGAACACCCGGCGGCGCAGCGACTCGCGCAGCGCGTGGCGGGCGACGACGAGCGCGCCGCTCACGCCGGCGACACCGCCTGCACGTAGACGTCCTCGAGCGTCGAGCGCAGCACCCGCACCTCGTAGACCGACTCACCGGCTCCGACCAGCTCGGCGACGATCCGCGGCGCGTCCTCGCGCCCCGCGCCCTCGAACAGCCGCGTCCCGCTGCCCGTCACCACCTCGACCCCGCGCGGCCGCGCCAGCTCCTCCGGGCGGCCGGACGTGACGACGGCGCCGCGGTTGAGGATCACGACCCGGTCGCACACCAGCTCGACCTCCGACAGCAGGTGCGAGTTCAGGAGGACCGACTGCCCGCGCCGTCGCAGCTCCACGAGCACCTCGCGCACGAGCCGCCGCCCGACCGGGTCGAGCGCGCTCGTGGGCTCGTCGAGCAGCAGCAGCCTCGGCCGCCCGACGAGCGCCTGCGCCAGCCCGAGGCGCTGCTGCATCCCCTTCGACATCGTCTCGACGCTGCGCCCGCGGGCGTCCGCCAGCCCGACCAGCTCCAGCAGCTCGCCGCGCTCGCGCGCGCCGCCGTCCGAGCCGCTCAGCCGCTGGTGCAGCGCGAGCACCTCGTCCGCCGACGCCCAGCCGGGGAACCGGAAGAGCTCCGCCAGGTACCCGAGCGCCGCCCGCGCCGGGGCCGAGCCGGCCGGCGCGCCCGCCACCGACGCGCTGCCGCGCGACGGCCGCACGAGCCCGCAGCAGATCTTCACGAGCGTCGACTTCCCCGCGCCGTTCGGGCCGAGCAGCCCGACGAGCTCGCCCTCGCCGACCGAGACGTCGACCCCGTCGAGCGCGACGACGCCGCCGCGGTACCGCTTCGCCAGTCCCCGCGCCTCGAGGACCACGGCCGCTCAGCCCCTGCCGAACCGGCAGCGCACGAGCACCGCCACCGCGCGCAGCCCGTCGCGCCAGGTGATCTTCTTCCCCTCGCCGTACGTGCGCCCGTAGTAGGAGATCGGCACCTCGTACAGCCGCACGTCGCCGCGGCGCAGGATCTTCGCGGTCACCTCGGGCTCGAAGCCGAAGTCGTCGCTGACCAGGCGCAGCGAGCGGATGAGGTCGCCGCGGAACGCCTTGTAGCCGACCTCCATGTCGCTGATCGTCGTGTTGTAGAGGACGTTCGTCAGCAGCGAGAGCAGCCGGTTGCCCGCGTAGTGCCAGAACATGTGCGCGCGCTGCGGCTCGCCGCCGCCCCGCAGGCGCGTGCCGAACACGGCGTCGGCGACGCCCTCGAGCAGCGGCCCGAGCAGCCGCGGCAGGTCGCGCGGGTCGTACTCGAGGTCGGCGTCCTGGATCACGACGATGTCGCCGGCCGACGCGGCGATCCCGGTGCGCACCGCCGCGCCCTTGCCGCGGTTGCGGTCGTGGCGGATGAGCCTCACGCGCCCGTCGGCCACCTGCTCGACGACGGCCGCGGTGCCGTCGGTCGAGCCGTCGTCGACCACGATCAGCTCCGTCCGGAGGTCGAGATCGAGCACGCGGCGCAGGACGTGCGCGATCGTCGCGGCCTCGTCGTAGGCCGGCATGACGACGGACACGAGCCGGCGCTCGTCCGGGTCCGGGAGGTTCGAGGGCGTCTGCTCCACGAGCGGGGTGCGATCGTAGTGGCCTTGTCGACGAGCGGACGATTCCCGTTCCCCCGCGAGCAGCTGCGCGCCCGCACCGTCCGGGGCGCGCTGGTCACCGGGGCGTTCCTGGTGGCGATCGACGCGCTGACCGTCGGGCAGGGGCTGATCGTCACGCGCCTGCTCGGCCCGGAGCTGATCGGCCTGTACGGGATCGTGACCGTCACGACGATGACCGTCGTCGCGCTCAAGCGGGTGGGGATCGACGAGGCGTACGTCCAGCAGGAGGGGGAGGACGAGGAGGAGTTCCAGCGGGCGTTCACGCTCGAGCTGGGGACCTCGCTGGCGTTTGCGCTGCTGCTGTGCGCGCTCGCACCGGCCGTCGCGGCCGTGTACGGCGACGACCGGCTGCTCGGGTTGATGCTCGCCACCGCGTACCTGCCGCTGGCGTTCGCGCTGCAGGCGCCGCTGTGGGTGTTCTTCCGGCGAATGGAGTACGGGCGCCAGCGGGCGCTGCAGGCGATCCAGCCGGTCGTGTCGTTCGCGGTGACGGTGCCGCTGGCGGCGTCGGGGTTCGGGGTGTACTCGCTGGTCGTCGGGCCGCTCGCCGGGTACGCCGCGGCGGTGGCCGCGACCGTCGCCGCGTCGCCGTACCGGCTGGCGCTGCGGTGGGACGCGCGCGCGGCGCGGCGGTACCTCGGCTTCTCGGCGTGGGTGCTCGTCGCGACGGTGGCGACGCTCGTCGTCCAGCAGGGGCAGGTGCTGGCGTTCGACGTGGTCGAGGGGCTGGAGTGGGTCGGCTTCCTGACGCTCGCCGTGACCGTGACGCGCTACGTCGACCGGGCCGACCAGATCGTGACGGCGACGATCTACCCGGCGATCGCGGCGATCCAGGGGCGCACGCGGGTGCTGGAGGAGCTGTTCGTCAAGTCCAACCGGGCGACGCTGCTGTGGGTGGTGCCGTTCTGCTTCGGGCTCGTGCTGTTCGCGGGGGACCTCGTGTCGTTCGTGGTGGGGGCGCAGTGGCGGGACGCGGAGGTGCTGATCCAGGGGCTCGCGGTCGCGGGGCTGCTGCAGCACGCGGGGTTCAACTGGTTCGCGTTCTACCGGGCGCACGGCGACCCGCGGCCGCCGGCGCTGGAGGCGGTCGTCGTGGCGATCGCGTTCGTGGCGCTGGCGGTGCCGGGGCTGGCCCTGTGGGGCGCCGCCGGGTTCGTGGCGGGGCGGATCGGCGCGGTCGCCCTCGGCCTCGTGGTGCGGGCGCGGTACGTGCGGCGGATGCTGCCGCGCGTGCGGGCGCGGGCGCTGTTCGCGCCCGCTCTGGTGCCGGCCGCGGTCGCCGTGGGGCCGGTCGTGGCGGTCAGGCTCGCGCTGTGGGGAGGGGAGCGGCCGGCGTGGCAGGCGGCGGTCGAGGTCGCGCTGTTCTGCTGTGCGTTCGCGGTGCTGGCGCTACCGCGCGAGCGGGCGCTGCTGCGCGAGCTGCGGGGCGCGCTCGGCCGCGGCGAGGACGGTGCCGGCGAGCACGACGGCGACGAGCGTGAGCGCCGGCAGCTCCCAGTCCCAGTCGATGGCTGAGTGGGCGGCGTAGAGGGCGAGCGCGGCGGCGGGGCCGGGGTGCTCGCGGCCGGCGCGGCGCGCGGCGGTCGCGACCCCGGCCATGAGCAGCGCGAGCAGCGCCAGGCCGACGAGGCCGAGCTCGGCCGCGGTCTCCAGCTCGAGCGAGTGGGCGTCGAGGACGCGCTCGCGGACGTCGCGCTCCTCGAGCCAGATGGCCTGGTAGCCGCCCGCGCCGCGCCCCACCGCGGGGTCGGCGGCGAAGCCCTGCAGCGCGGCCTCCCAGTACTCGAAGCGGCGGCTGCCGACCGAGCCGAAGCGTTCCGCGGTGGCGCCGAAGGCGGGGTCGGAGGGCTCGCGGTCGACGGCCGCGGCGGCGAACGGGGCGAGCGCGAGGACGGCGGCCACGGCGAGCGCGACCGGCCCGACGCCGCGCGGCAGCTCGTCCACGCGCGCCGTCCCGTCGCGCTCGGCGCGCGCGCTCCACGCCTGCAGCGCCGCGGCGCCGGCCATCGCGGCGAGGACGGCCGCGAGCAGCACGGCGCCCTGCGCCGCCCGCCCGTCCCCCTCCGCGACCTCGACCGCCGGCAGCAGCGAGGCGACGCCCGCGCACAGCGCGCCGGCCTCGAGCGCGATCGCCCCGGCGCGCAGCTGCGCCCAGGTGGGCGCGAGAGCGAGCAGGACCGCGAGCCCGACGCCGAGCGCGGTCAGCGCGCCGCGGGAGAAGCTGAGGTAGACGCCGAGGCCGAGGGGGGCGGAGGCGGCCGCCGCGGCGGCGCGGAGGGCGAGCGGCCGCGTGCGGTCGCCGGCGAGCCGCGCGCAGAGGACGAGCCCGAGCGCGGCGAGCGCCCCGGTGCCGTTCCAGTAGGTGAGCGGCTGGTCGAGCCGCCCGCCGGCGCTGCGC
>DASZEJ010000172.1:0-4925 GCA_035940955.1 Solirubrobacteraceae bacterium | reverse complement strand
GACGTCGCGGCTGCCGCCGCGGCGGGACCGACGCCGCCGGCGACGACGAGGACGTCGCGGCCGTCGGTCTCGCAACGGCGGCTGGAGCCGTAGGGGCCGACCGTGACGGCCTGCGGCGAGCCGATCCCGTCGGCCACCGCGTCGCGCTCGGCCGCCACCGCGGTGACGACGAGAGTGATGCTCATGCCTTGAGGCGTTCCCTCGCTCGGGCGTTCACGATCCTGCGTTCGGCGTGCGCGAGCTCGTCGCGCAGGTCGTCGGCGAGGTGGCCGATCTCGGAGAACCGCCGCCGCCACGACGCGAAGTCCTCGTCGAACGCCCCCCGCTCGCGCCGCGACAGCCACGCCGCGCGCTCGACCAGCGCGCGCGCCTCCTGGAGCAGCAGGTTGGCGTGGGCGACGCGGCGGATGTCGCCGTCCTCGTCGGTCGCGAGCGACCCCCAGTCCTCCAGCTCGACGAGCCTGCTGCGCGCGGTGCGGCGCAGCTCGTCGTCGGCGGTCGGGTGGGCGTAGACGACCTGCGCGATCGTCAGCTCGTCACGGCCCCACAGCGACTCCCACGCGGTGTCGCGGGCGTCGCGGTCCACCACGCGGATCAGGTGGCCCGCCCGCTCGCGCGCCGACAGCGCCATCGTCGCGGCGGTGCTCGTGACGAGCAGCAGCCGCGCCTCGTCGCCCTCGGCCGTGCCGGGCCACGCGTGCGCGACCTGCTCCAGCGTGGTCACGACGGCGCGGGCGCGTTCCCACGTGTCGGCGGTCGCGAGGTCGGCCTTCGCGCCGGCGAGCAGGTCGCGGGCCTGCGCCCCCGCCGTCGGCAGCAGGCCCGTGTCGTCGGCCACCGCGATGCGCGGCGACGCCACGGCGCCGCCGAGGCAGGTCTTGTACGCGTCGGCCAGCTCCACCATCCGCCGGTGCGCCTCGGCGCGGACGTCGTCGGGGAGGTCGTTGACGCGGTCGGGGTGCAGGAGCTGCGCCGCCAGGCGGAACGCGCGCCGCACGTCGGCGGCCGGCGCGCCGGGCTCCAGGCCCAGCGTGCGCCACGCCCAGGCCGGCTCCACGGTCCTACGCCTCGGCCACCAGCGTGAACTGCCACTCGCCGAAGTCGTCCCCCTCGCGCAGGATCGTCACCTCGATCGGGTCGCCGCCGGGGCGGACGTTGCCGATCGCCTCGGCGCGGTAGTGGTCGTGCGTGACCTCGCCCTCGTTGTCGTTGACCTTGAGCTTCCAGCCGTCCTCGGCGACGGAGCGCGGGACGTCGATGCCGAGCGTGTCGCCGGACTTGATCTTCAACGTCGGGCGGTCGGTCGTGACGCGGCAGTCGTCGCCGCGGCAGTAGCGGACCGCGCGTGCCTTCACGACGACGCCGCCGGCGGTCATCGTGATGTACGGGTTCTGCTTGTCGCACGCCGCGAGGGCGAGCGGGGCGAGCGTCGCGAGCGCGGCGACGGCGAGGCGGGACGGCATGGCCGCTAGGTTACCCGCGCGTCCGACGCGCGCGCCCGCCGCCGGGCGCGCAGCCGCGTCCAGGCCGTCGCGGCGAGCAGCGCCACGGCCGCCGCGCCGAGGCCGTAGCCCCCGCCGATCGGCAGCGCCAGCCCGAAGCCGCCGCCCGCGACCCACGCGAGCTGCAGCGCCGTCTCGCTGCGCGCGAACGCCTGCCCCCGCTGCTCGTCGCCGAAGCCGGCCTGCAGCGTCGCGTCCAGCGCGATCTTCGCGAGCGCGCCGCCGACGCTCGCCGCCGCGGCCGCGAGCAGCGCCGTCACGATCGAGTACCGGTACGCCGCCACCGCGCAGAAGCCCGCCGCGACGCCGACGCTCATGACCATCAGGCGCGCGGGCGCGACGTTCTTCATGCCGGCGCCGAGGCCGGTGCCGATCCCGCTGCCGAGCGCGACCGATGCCGCGAGCAGGCCGATCTGGAGGTCGCTGCCCTCCTTGCGCAGCAGGAACGCCAGGAACATCGCGAGGAACCCCGCCAGCGCGCGGATCGACAGCGCCGTGAGCAGCGCGTCGCGGACGTCGTTCGGGAAGTGCGGCGCCTTGACGCGCTCGGCCTCGCTCGGGGCGCCGCTGTTCACCGCCCCCGGCAGGAGGAACGCCAGCAGCGCGCCGAGCAGGAACACCAGCGCCGCGAACCGCAGCACCCAGCCGTAGTCCGCGACCTTGCCGAGGCCGAGCCCGACCATCGCCGCGGCCGTGCCCGCGACGATCGTCGTCGCGGACAGGCGGGCGTTGGTGCCGACGAGCGTCTCGTCGTCGCCGCCCTCGAGCAGCCGCGGCACGGCCGCCGACCGCGCGACGCCGTACGCCTTGGCGAGGATGAGGATGGCGAACGCCGTGGGGTACAGCCGCAGGCCGTTCGGGTCCTGCGCCATCACCCACGCGAGCGCCGCGCGGCCGCCGAGCGTCGCGGCGAGCGCGCCACGCCGCCCCGCGCGGGTGCGGTCGAGCAGCGGCCCGACGACAGGCGCGACGACGGCGAACGGCGCCATCGTCAGCAGCAGGTACAGCGCCACGCGGCCGCGCGCCTCGCCGACGGGCACGCGGAAGAACACGGTGTTGGCGAGCGCCACGGCGACGAGCGCGTCGCCCGCGCCCGCCGCGATCGACACCCTGAGCAGCGGCGCGACAGGGGAGGGGCGCAGCCACTTCGGCTGGGGTCGTGGCGGTGCCCCGTTCGGCGTCTCGCGCGGAGCCGGTGGCATGCCGACCATTCTGTCCTGCGATGATGTGCGCGTGACCGAGACGACGCTGTCCGAGGCCGCGCCCGACGCCGTCGCGGCGGCGGCCGTGGACGTGGCGCGCGCCGCCGCCGTCGAGGAGGCCGGCGAGACCGTCGGCGAGCACCTCGGCGCCGTCAGCGACGGCGACCGGATCGTCACGCACCTGTTCGAGTGCCGCGAGCCCGGCTACCGCGGCTGGCGCTGGGGCGTCCAGGTCGTGCGCGCCGCGCGCGCCAAGGACGTGACCGTCAACGGCGTCTACCGCCTGCCTGGCCCGGAGTCGTTGCTGGCGCCCCAGTGGGTGCCGTGGGCGGAGCGCGTACGCCCCGGCGACCTCGGCGTCGGCGACCTGCTGCCCGCCGCGCCCGACGACGACAGGCTCGCCCTCGCGATCGAGGACGTGGAGTCCGAGACGCCGCTGATCGAGTGGGGGCTCGGCAGGCCGCGCGTGCTGTCGTTCGTCGGCCGCGTCGAGGCGGCCGAGCGCTGGTACGACGGCGACGCCGGCCCCGACGTTCCCCACGCCCGCCACGCCCCGGCGCCGTGCCTGACGTGCGGCTTCTACGTCCCGCTGGCCGGCGCGCTCGGCCTGGGCTTCGGCGCGTGCGCGAACGAGTTCTCGCCCGACGACGGCCGCGTCGTCGCGGTCGACCACGGCTGCGGCGCGCACTCCGAGGGCAGCCCCGAGGTGGCCGCGATGGGCGCCGCGCCCGCGCTCGTCGACGACTTCACGTACGAGGTCGTGCCCGAAGACGGGGAGTGACCGACCTCGCCGCGATGCGGCGGCGCGTCCTCGAGGCGTGGGCCGCGTCGCCCGCGCGGTTCCGCGAGGACGCCAACGCCGAGGCCGACGCCGCCGCGTCCCCCTCGCTCGTCGCCGAGCTCGCGCAGAACGCGCTCGACGCCGCGCTGCGCGCCGGCGTTCCGGGCCGGCTCCTGGTCGAGGTGACCGACGGCGTCCTCTACGCCGCCAACACCGGCGCGCCCCTGGACGAGGCCGGCGTCGAGGCGCTGTGCCACCTGCGCGCGTCGTCCAAGACGGCCGGCGTGGGCCGCTACGGCGTCGGCTTCAAGGCGGTGCTCGCGTACACCTCGGAGCCGTCGATCCACTCCCGCGCGCTGTCCGTCGGGTGGTCGCGCTCGCGCACGCTCGCCGAGGTCTCCGCGCTGCCCTCGCTCGCCGCCGAGGTCGCGCGGCGCGAGGGCGAGGTGCCGGTCATGCGGCTGCCGTACGACCCGCCGCCCGACGCCCGCGCGGCCGCGCTGCTCGCCGAGTACGACACCGTCGTCGTCCTCCCGCTCTCCGCACCGGTCCCGCTCGACGACGTGGACGAGACGCTGCTGCTGACGCTGCCGCTGGAGTCCGTCACGGTGAACGGGCGCGTCGTCGCGCTCGACCCCGGGTGGCGTACGCACACCGCGTCCGGCCCGATCCCCGCGGCGCTGCTCGCGGACCGACCCGTCGAGGAACGCTCGCGCTCCACCTGGACCGTCACCGTGGCCGCGCCGCCGCCCGGCGTCGCGTGGACCGACCGCAGGCTGCGCGCGCCGCAGCCGACGACCGAGGTCGTGGACGTGCCGGTGTTCCTGTCGGTCTCGGTGCCGCTGGAGCCGTCGCGCCGTCATGTCGTGCCCGGAGCTCTCACGTCGTGGCTCGTGGAGCGGGCGGCGGAGGCGTACGTCGCGTTCTGCGAGTCGCTGCCGCACTCGCCCGACGTGCTCGCGCTGCTGCCGTCGTCGCTGCCGGCCGGGCCCGTCGACCTCGCGCTGCGGGAGGCGCTGGCGCCGTTGCTGCCGTCGGCGCGGCTGTTCCCCGGCGGGCGGCGCGGCGAGGAGTCGGCGGTGCTCGACCTCGGCCCGGCGTCGGCTCGCGTGACCGAGCTGCTCGACCTGCCGCAGCTCCTCCCGCCGGCGTGGCTGCGGCCGTCGTTGCGCGCGCTCGGCGTCCGCGTGCTCGACACCGCCGACGTCGTCGACCTGCTGCACGGGCTCGGCTCGCGGGAGCCCTCGTGGTGGGCGTCGCTGTACGCCGCCCTCGGCTCCGCGCCCGACCGCGAGGCGTTGCGCGCGCTGCCCGTCCCGCTGGCCGACGGGCGCGTCGTCACGGGCCCGCGCGGCCTGCTCCTCGCCGACTCGCCCGACGTCGCCGCCGCGTCGGACGCCGCCGGCCTGCCGCTGCGCTGGGTCCACCCCGACGCCTGCG
>DASZEJ010000171.1:0-27608 GCA_035940955.1 Solirubrobacteraceae bacterium | reverse complement strand
CGTAGCGCAGCGACCCGCGGCGGCGCTGGCGGGCGCCGACGTACATGCGCACCGTGTCGACGCGCAGGTCCTCGACGCAGTGGCCGGCGGTGAGGATGCGGTCCGGCGCGATGAGCGAGCCGCCGCAGCCGCGCGACGTCGCGACGATCCAGGGATACGCGCCGGGGGCGACGCCGCTGCCGCCGACGACGGCCGCGTCGGCGCGGGGGGAGGCGGGCGCGGAGGGGGCGGTGGCCGCGGCGAGGGCGGCGGCGGCGAGGGCGAGGGCCGCGAGCGCCCCGCGGCTCACCCCCGCCGCATCTCCTGCTCGAGCGCGTGCAGCAGCCGCTCGGCGTGCTGGGGGAGGTGGACGCTGGCGCGGACGTGGTCGGGCTGGCCGAGCGCTCCGCCGGGCTGCACGATCACGCCGCGCAGCTCGAGCCGGCGCGCCAGCTCCGCTCCGTCCATCCCCGGCACGCGCATCCACAGGACGTTCGCCTGGCTCGGCTGCGCCTCGACCGGGGTGTCGCGCAGCGCCTCGAAGACCCGCTCGCGCTGGGTGCGCACGCTGGCGATCCCCGCGGCGACGCGCGCGCCGGTCGAGCGCAGCGCCTCGAGCGCGCCGGCCTGCGCCAGCTCGTCGACGCCGAGGTCGGGCTCGAGCTGCTCGAGCAGCGCCTGCGCGCCGTCCGGGCCGATCGCGTACCCGCACCGCAGGCCCGCGAGCCCCCACGCCTTCGACAGCGTGCGGAACACGAGCAGCCGCTCGTGGCGCTCCAGCAGGTCGATGCTGCCGTCGTCCGGCATCCGGTCGGCGTAGTCGACGAGCGCCTCGTCGAGGAACGTCACGACGCGCTCGGGCAGCGCGGCCAGCAGGTGGTCGAGCTCGTCGAGCGACATCAGGTCGCCGGTCGGGTCGTTCGGGTTGCAGACGGCGACCACGCGCGTCCGGTCGTTGACCGCGGCGAGCAGCCGGTCGGCGTCGAAGCCGGGGACGGGCACCGCCCGGCCGCGCGCGCGGCGGGCGAGCACCGGATACAGCGGGTACGACGGCCACGCGGTCACCAGCTCGTCGCCCGGCTCGAGCACCGCGGCGGCCGCCGCGCCGAGCAGCTGCGCGGCGCCGTTGCCGACGACCACGCGCGCCGGCTCCACGCGGTGGCGGTGCGCGAGCTCGGCGCGCAGCTCGCTCGCGTGCGGGTCGGCGTAGCGGTTCAGCCCGCGCCGCGCCGCGTACGTGATCGAGTTGACGACGTAGGGGTGCGGCAGCCCCGGCCACGTCGTGCGCGAGAGGTCGACCGGCTCGACGCGCTCGAGCGCCTTCGCCTTGCGCTCGTCGGCCTGGCGGCGCAGCTCCGCGCTCACCTCCTCGTCGGTCAGCGCCTCGAACTGGCGGTAGTGGTCGAGCAGGCCCACTAGCGCGTGGGAGCCAGCGACGGGGACAGCCCGGCGATCAGCAGCAGCCAGATCGTGAACAGCGTCACGCCGATCACGGCCGCCACCGCGAAGACCGGCCCGATCACGCCCTTGCGCTGGTCGTGCCCCGCCGCGCGGCGCACGAGGATCCAGAACTGGTCGAGCCGGCGCATGAGCGCCAGGCCGGCCAGCAGCGTCAGGATCATCCCGAGGAACGCGACGAAGATCGCGAGGCTGATCGAGTCCACGCGGGCGTCGAGCTGCGCGGCGATCCACAGCCACGCCATCGGGATCGGCCCCCAGAACGACGCCGCGACCAGCCCCATGACGGCGAGGATCGCCCCCGCGACCGTCGCGTCGACGGCCCGCCGGGCGCCCCGGCTGCGCTCGGGCACGCCGCGGTAGCGGACCGGCCGCGTCCCAGGGCGGCGGCTGATGAAGAGGCCGCCGGTGTCGGTGGGGTCGGTGCGCACCTGGGTCAGGGTACCGGCGGGCGAGTGCCGCCCGCCGGGTTGCGCCTAGCCGCCGTACAGGCTGTCGAACACGCCGGCGTACTTCTCGTTGACGACGTTGCGCTTGACCTTCAGCGTCGGCGTCAGCTCGCCGGTCTCCTGCGTCAGGTCGTGGTCGAGGATCGCGAACTTCTTGACCTGCTCGACCTGCGCGTACTTGGCGTTCGCCCGGTCGACCTCGGCCTGGATCAGCTCGCGCACGCGCGGGTGGCGCGCCAGCTCGGACACGTCGGTCGGCAGCCCCTCCTGCTCGGCCCAGCGCACGATCTCCTCCTCGTCGAGCGTGACGAGCGCGACGGGGTAGGGGCGGCGGTCGCCGTGCATGACGCACTGGCTCACCCAGCGCGTCTGCTTCATGTCGTTCTCGAAGTTCGCCGGCGTGAGGTTCTTGCCGCCCGCGGTGATGATGATGTCCTTCTTGCGGCCGGTGATCCGCAGGAAGCCGTCCTCGTCGAGCGACCCGATGTCGCCGGTGTGCAGCCAGCCGTCCTCGATCGCGCCGAACGACGCGTCGTCGTTCTTGTAGTAGCCCTGGAAGATGTTGGCGCCCTTGATCAGGAGCTCGCCGTCGTCGGCGATCCGCATCTCCACGCCCGGCAGCGGCCTGCCGACCGTCCCGAACTTGTGGTCGTCGGGGGTCTGCGTGCTGGCGACGGTGGCGGTCTCGGTCATCCCGTAGCCCTCCATCACCGGGACGCCGCAGGCCCAGAAGAACTCGAGGATCTCCTTGGCGATCGGGGCCGCGCCCGTGTTGGCCTGGTAGAGCCGCCCGCCGAACGCCGCGCGGACGTTCTTGTAGAGCTTGTCGTCGAACTGGTCGTACGCGGCCTGCAGCTCGTCGGGCACGGCCTGGCCAGCCTGCTGCAGGTCGCGCACCTTCATGCCGACCTCGACCGCCTTGCGCATCGTGTCGGGGTCGACGTTGGAGGTGACGAGCGTGTAGATCTTCTCGAAGATCCGCGGCACCGACGGCAGGTACGTCGGCTTCACGGCCGCCAGCTCGGGGACGATCTGCTTCGTGTCGCCGCCGAAGTAGGCGATGGTGCCGCCGAGGTCGAACGCCAGCAGCTGGATGAGCAGCGCGTAGGCGTGTGCGAGCGGGAGGAAGAGGTAGATCAGCTCCTCCTCGTGGGCGCCGCCCAGGATGCGGACCTTGAGGCACATGTCCATGACCGACCGGTAGTTGCCGTGGGTCAGGACGCACCCCTTCGGCGGGCCGGTCGTGCCGGAGGTGTAGATGAACGTGAACGCGTCGTCGGCGGTGACCGCCTCGTAGCGCTCGCGCACCTCGGCGGCGTCGCGGGCGCGGCCGCGCTCGCGCAGCTCGTCGAGGGTGACGGCGCCCGCCGCGGGGTCGACGCCCTCGCCGTCGATGACGACGACCGTCCTGAGGTCCGGCAGGCGGTCCCGGACGGCGACGATCTTCGCGACCTGCGACTGGTCCTCGCACACGATCGCGACGGACTCGGAGTTGCCGACGACCCACTCGCACTCCTCCGGCGAGTTGGTCGGGTAGACGGGGACGACGACGGCGCCGACGCTGGTCAGGGCGAAGTCCGCGTACGTCCACTCGGGACGGGTGTTGCACAGCAGCGCGACGCGCTCGCCGTGCTCGATCCCGAGGTCGATCAGCCCGCGGGCGACCTCGGAGACGATCTCGCCGACCTCGCGGAACGTGACGTCGCGCCACTCGCCGCTCGGCTTGTCGAGGTACTTGACCGCGGTCCGGTCGCCGTAGTCCTCGGCGGCGCGCGACAGCAGGTCGGCGATCGTCTTCGAGCCGGTGGACCGAAGCGTCTGCGTCTGCGTCGCGGAAGCGGTCGTGGCCTCCATCGTCTCACTCTCCCTCGGGGGCGGCGAACGGGCGCCCGTCGGCACCCCTCGGGCGGATCATATGCGGCCGTCTGCGGCTGTGTGGGGACCCCTCGCGGGGCGAGAGGGAGGCGGGTCGCCCGCCGAGGGGGCGGGCGAGCCTCGGGAGGGCCGTTACGCGGTGGTCGGCTCCTGGGCGCGCTCGGTGGCGCGGAGGCTTGCGAGGAAGAGGGACTTGTCGATGCGCCCCTGGAAGATCGGCACACCGAGCTCCATGCACTTCGCGATGACGTCCCGGCGCTCCAGGCCGGCTTCGCGGGCGAGCTCGGTGGGCGTGAGGTGATTTGCCATCGGAACGGACCTCCCCAGGTCTCGTATTGCTACGTACGTCACTTATAGCGGCCCAGTCGGATGTGTCAAACCGCGGGCGGCCGAATGGCCGATTCGCTGCCGGAGGTTGCGCACGAAACTGCAGAGGGGGTCAGACCCCTTGAGTCGACCCGGCTCAAGGGGTCTGACCCCTTCATCCGCGGGGTCTGACCCCCCCTCAAATCGGGTTCGGGTCGTCGATGAAGACGTGCCTGACGCCGAAGCGCTCCGCCAGCCGGTCGCCCAGGGCGCGGATCCCGAACGTCTCGGTGGCGTAGTGGCCCGCGGCGAGGAAGTGGACGTGCGCCTCGCGCGACTGGGCGAGGACGCGCTCGGCCGGCTCGCCGGTCAGGAACGCGTCGTGGCCGGCGGCGATCGCGTCGTCGAGGTAGCCGGCCGCGCCGCCCGAGACGATCCCGATCGTGCGCACGCGCTCGGGGCCGAAGGCGAGGTGCAGCGGGTCGCGGCCGGTCAGCGAGCGCACCCGCTCGACCAGCTCCGCGGCCTCCATCCCGTCGCCGCCGAAGGTCCCCGCGACCCCGATCGGCTCGCCGCGGTGCTCGGCGAACGGCTCGAGCCGCTCGCACCCCAGCCCGCGGGCGATCAGCGCGTTGTTGCCGACCTCCGGATGGGCGTCGAGCGGCAGGTGGTACGCCGCCAGGGCCATGTCGTTCAAGAACAGCGGGCGGAGCCGCCGATACAGCTGACGATCGACGTGCTGGGCCATCCCCTGCCAGAAGAGACCGTGGTGCACGAGCACCAGCTGCGCCCCCTCGGCCGCCGCGCGCTCGAACAGCTCGACGCTGGCGCTGACCCCCGTCGCCACCGTTCCGACCTCCTCCGGACCGGGTACCTGCAGCCCGTTGGGGGCGTAGTCGTCGAAGGCCGCGGGACGCAGCAGGCCGTCGAGGTCGGAGATTAGGTCAAGGACCGTGACCAGCACCTCAGATGCACGCTACAGTTCCGTGGACACGGGGGGCCTGTCCCAGGGGAAGGGGCGGCCGTCCATCGAAGGGAGAAAGGCGATTTCGACCGTCACTGCCGCTCCCGCGCTCCGGCGGGAGGGCGACGACATCACCGACCACGACCTCGTCGCACGCGTCCGCGCGGGCGACGAGCGCGCGTTCGAGCGGCTCTACACCCGCTACCACCGGCGGATCGCGAGCTACATCCAGGGCATGGTCCACGACCACGCCCGCGCGGAGGACATCGCCCAGGACGTCTTCATGTCGGCCCTGCGCCGGATGCGCGAGACCGACCGCCCGATCGCCTTCAAGCCGTGGGTCTACGAGATCGCGAAGAACGCGTGCATCGACCAGTTCCGCCGCGCCCGCCGCGCGGAGGAGGTCTCGATGGACGCCGACGACGGGCTCGGCTCGGCCGACTACGGCCGGCTCGTCTCGAGCGGCCCGACCCCCGACGTCGCCGTCGACCACAAGCAGCAGATCGACCACCTGCGCGGCGCGTTCGGCGGCCTGTCGGAGACCCACCACGAGATCCTCGTCATGCGCGAGCTGGAGGGCCTCTCCTACCGCGAGATCGGCGAGAAGCTCGGCATGACGCGCCCCGCGGTCGAGAGCACGCTGTTCCGGGCGCGCCGGCGGCTGACCGAGGAGTACGACCAGCTCGTCACCGGCGAGCGGTGCGCGCGCGTCCAGCAGATCATCGCGGCGGCCGACGGCAGCGCCCTCGGCGCCCGCGACCGGCGCCGCGTCGCCCGCCACGTCTCCTACTGCCAGCCGTGCCTGCGCCACGCCCGGGTCTCGGGCCTCGACGCCGGCGACCTCGTCCACAGGCCGATCCGCCAGAAGATCGCCGCGATCCTGCCGCTGCCGGCGTTCCTCAAGGAGCGCTGGGGCGGGTCCGACGCCGGCGCGTCCCTGGCGCACTGGTCGGCGCAGGCCTCGGGCGTCGACCCCGGCGTCGTGGCGTCCTGGGGCAAGGCCGCGGCGACGGCGGCGACGATCGCGCTCGCGGGCGTCGGCGCCGGCGTGGCGACGAACGACTCCGGCCAGCTGCGCGGCGCGCTCGGCGGCCTCTCGCTCGAGTCGATCACCGGCGGCGACGGCCGCGGCAGCGCCGACGAGCGGCGCGCGAGCGGCTCTGACTCGCGCGCGTCGGGCTCCGGCGCGGCCGGCGTGCGCGCCGGCGGCTCGGGGTCGGGCGCCAGCGCGCGCGGCGCGGACGGCAGGCGCGGGACGCTCTCCGCCGCGGCCGGCTCGCAGGGCGCGGGCCAGGCCGGCGGATCGAACGGCGGCGGCACCGCCGGCGACTCTTCCGGCTCCGCCTCCGGCTCCGGCGACGGCTCGGCCTCCGGCGACGCCGGCGGGGCGGACGGCACCGCCTCCGCGGGCGAGCAGGCCGGATCGCTCCTGCCGAACCTCGGCTCGACGAGCGGAGGCGGCGGTGGTGGCGGCGGCGGCGACGGCCGGGACGACGGCGGCGGCGGCGGTTCGCTCGGCGACGTGGCCTCGGGGCTGCCGGCGGTGGAGGTCCCGACCGGCGGCGGCGACTCGCCGGGCAACAGCGGCGGCCAGGGCGAGGGCAACGGCGACGGCGACGGCGCCGGCGACGGCGGCTCGCCCGTAGAGGTGCTCGGCGACAAGAGCGCCGAGGTGATCGGGACGGTGATCGGCGAGTAGCTTTCGCCGGACGTGACCGCCGACGACGCCGCCGACTTCCTCGCCTCCCTCCACGACACCGGCCTCTACTCGATCGGCGCGTTCTTCGCCGACCGCAACCCGGACCTGGTCGACGACGTCATCGCCCAGGCGGAGCAGATCGAGGACACCGGCCTCGAGCGCTACGCCCGGCGCGAGGAGATCACGCTCGAATCGGCGTTCCAGACGCTCGTGACCGGCCTCGCGGTGCGGTACTACAAGGCCGTGGCGGGCGAGCCGCCGCGATAGACTCCCGCGTCCTCGGGGCGTGGCGCAGCCTGGTAGCGCGCACCGTTCGGGTCGGTGAGGTCCCCGGTTCAAATCCGGGCGCCCCGATGCTCTCCTCGCGCGGCCACCCCGCCCGCGGGAGGGAAGAACCTCCACCAATCGACCGCGTTCCGGTACGGTCGTCCCGTGGCCGCAGACGTCGTCGCGGGAGGGAGGTGAGCCGCCGTGCTCGACCGCGACCAGCTCGAGCGGTGGCTGTACGGGTCGGGGGCGCGGCAGCGCCAGACGCAGGACTCGCCGATCATGCCCGACGTCTGGTTCGCGTACGGGCTGCCCCCCGAGGCGCGCGGCGAGGACCAGCCCGAGTCGCCGCTCGTGGCCGACGACCCCGCGCCGGCCCCGCGACGCGAGCGGGAGGACGGCGACGGGCGGGTCGACCTCCTGCTGCGCCCGTACGCCGAGGCGAGCGCCGCGCAGGTGGCCCAGCGGCTCCACCGCTCTCTGGACCGCCCGCGCGCGCAGACCCAGCTCGCGGTGAACGAGGTCTACGTCGCCTGCCGGCTGACCTTCGACGAGCTGCTGCGCGAGGTGCTGCCGCTGACGCCGTTCTGGCAGACCCACCTGTGGCCGGGCGTCAAGGGGACGCTCGACGACCTGGTCGGCGACCGCGCGGGCGAGATCGAAGAGCACTTCGTCGGCGACGCGCCGCGGCAGCAGGGCCGGCACGCGATCCACGAGGGCGAGCTTCCCGGCGACCTGATCTGGCTCATCGGCCTCGTGGGGCGGATCGCGTGGGAGCGCGCGCACGGCGCGGACGCCGTCCTTCCGACGGCGCACGAGGTCGTGCGCGCCGGCCTCGGCATGCTCGGCGGGCTGGAGCTGGGGCGTCCCCGTGCCGAGCCCCTCGTCTGGGCGGTCAGCACGAACCGGCGGGTGCAGGCGTCGGTGTGGCAGTCGCGGATCGCGTGCAAGGCGGATGCCGCCACCACGCTGTTCGGGCTGTCGTGCCGCGACGTCCGCTGGGCGGTCATCGACTCCGGGATCGACGCCCGCCACCCGGCGTTCGCGCGGCGCAAGGACAAGGACGAGCGCGTCGAGACGGACGGCAAGGACCCGGCGGCCTCCGCGAAGTCGCGCGTCGCGGCGACGTGGGACTTCTCCGCCATCCGCAAGGTCCTCGGCGGCGAGCCGCCGGCGAACCCCGGCGGGCTCAGCCTGGAGGACGACGCGACCGCCGACGCGGACCGCGCCGAGGACTGGGTGAGGACCGGCCGCGCCGTCGACTGGGACGCGGTCGCCCCGCGGCTCGAGGTCAAGCACGACGCCGGCTACGCGCCGCCGCCCGACGACCACGGGACGCACGTCGCGGGCATCCTCGCCGCCGACTGGCGACCCGACGACAAGCCGTCGCCCGGCGAGCACCACGTCCGCGGCATGTGCCCGGACATCACCGTCTACGACCTGCGCGTCTTCGACGACGCGGGCGGGAGCGACGAGTTCTCGATCCTGTCGGCGATGCAGTTCGTCCGCCACCTCAACGCGCACGCCGACCTGCAGGTCGTCCACGGCGTCAACCTCTCCTTCTCCGTCCGCCACGAGGTCGCCAAGTACGCGGCCGGCCGCACGCCGGTGTGCGAGGAGGCCCACCGCCTCGTCGGCGCGGGCGTCGTCGTGGTCGCGGCGGCGGGCAACGACGGGCGCGGCGGCTATGTCGTCAGGGGCAGGAGCGTCGATGGCTACCGGACGGTCGCGATCAGCGACCCCGGCAACGCGGAGCGCGTCATCACCGTCGGCGCGACCCACCGCGACCGCCCGCACACGTACGGCGTGTCGTACTTCTCGAGCCGTGGGCCGACCGGCGACGGCCGCGCGAAGCCCGACCTCGTCGCGCCCGGGGAGAAGATCACCGCCCCGATCCGCGAGGGCGGCCTGCAGGGCAAGGACGGCACGAGCCAGGCGGCGCCGCACGTCTCCGGCGCCTGTGCGCTCCTCCTCGCCCGGCACCCCGAGCTGATCGGCGACCCCGACCGCGTCAAGCGGATCCTCATGGACACCTGCACCGACCTCGGCCGGGAGCGGGCGTTCCAGGGGGCCGGCATGGTCGACGTCCTGCGAGCCCTCCAGGAGGTGTGATCCCATGGTGTTCACGCTCGAAGCGCTGCGCGCCCGCCACGGCGACAGCCTGCTGCTGCACTACGGCACCGCGGACGAGCCGCGGCTGATCGTCATCGACGGCGGCCCGACCGGGGTCTACGGCGACGCGCTGAAGCCCCGGCTCGAGGAGGTCAGGGCGGCGTACGAGCAGGCCGGCGCGCTGGGCGGCGACGGCGAGCTCGCGCCGAAGGTCCTGATGGTCAGCCACATCGACGACGACCACATCCGCGGCCTGCTCGACCTGACGGACGAGCTGCTGTCGAACCCGCCGCGCGCGGCCTGGATCCGCCCGGAGGTGCTGTGGCACAACAGCTTCGAGACGCTGACCGGGGACGAGGGCGAGTCGCTGTCGCTCGCCGACGACGACGAGGTCCGGTCGCTGTCGACCTCGCCGGCGGTCCCGACCGGGCTGCGCCAGTCCGCGGCCGTGGTGGCGAGCGTCAAGCAGGGCGCGCGGCTGCGCGAGGACGCCGAGACGCTCGGGTGGCGCGTCAACCGACCGTTCCCGGAGGGCCTGGTCCGTGCGCCCGAGCGGGGAGGCGAGCCGGTCGAGATGGGCGCCGGCCTGACGCTGCGCGTGCTCGCGCCGCGGACCGACCAGCTCGAGGGGCTGCGCAAGGAGTGGCGCGAGCAGATGGAGCGGCTGCGCAGGAAGCAGGCGTCGCCGGCCCAGGTCGCCGAGTACCTCGACGCGTCGCCCTACAACCTGTCGAGCATCGTGTGCCTCGCCGAGCACGGGGACAGGCGGATGCTGCTGACGGGCGACGCGCGCGGCGACCACGTCCTCGACGCGCTGGACGCCGCCGGCGTGACGAAGGACGGGAAGATCCACGTCGACGTCCTGAAGCTGCCGCACCACGGCTCGATCCGCAACGTCGACAAGGACTTCTTCCAGCGGATCACGGCCGACCACTACGTGGCGTCGGGCGACGGCCGGCACGACAACCCCGAGCGCGCGACGCTCGACCTGATCGCCGCGACGCGCGCCGACGACGACTTCGCGATCCACCTGACCTACGCGAGCGGCGTGGGCACGCTCGGCCGGGAGGTCGCGGCGTTCGAGCGGGCGCAGCGCGACGCGGGGCGCAGGTTCGAGCTGCGCTGCCGCGACGACGGCGCGCTGTCGCTGCGGATCGATCTGCTGGAGGCGGTCGGGTTCTGAGCGGCGGGTGGCCGAGCGGACTGGGCGCTGGGCGCTGGGCGCTAGGCGAGCGCGGGCACCGGCAGGCGCCAGCGGCGGCACAGGGCGCGGGCGAGCGGCGCGAGGGCGGCGGGCGGCGTGCCGTAGGCCGGCTGGAGGAGGCGGACGGAGCTGGCGAGGAAGACGGCGTCGGCGCTGTGCAGCCGGTCGAGCGTGAGCGGCTCCTCTCGGGGCGTGAGGCCCGCCTCGGGGGCGAGGCGGAGGAGGGCGGCGCGGGTCACGCCCGGGAGGATGCGGCCGTCGGCGGGCGGGGTCACGAGCGCGTCGCCCTCGATCGCGAAGACGTTCCCCGAGCCGCTCTCGAGCACGGTGCCGTCGAGGTCGACGATGAGCGGCTCGGCGCCGGCGGACTGGAGTAGGCGGCGGTCGAGCCACTTGTGCTCGCCCAGGCCGCCGGGGAGGGTGAGCGGCTCGGGGGCGACGGCGGCGGCGGGGAGCAGCGCGGCGTCGGGGATCGGGGTCGCGGTGGCGGCGGGCAGCGGGGCGGCGTCGGGGATCGGGGTCGTTGCGGTGGCGTTGGACGGCAGCGCGGCGTCGGGGATCGGGGTCGCCGTGGCGGCGCCGGCGCGGGGTTCGCTCGCGGGGTCGCGGTGGGGTCGCCCCGCGCTGGGCGCCCACTCGACGCGGACGCGGGCGAGGCCGTCCGGCACCTCCGCCGCCGCCCGTTCGATCGCCTCGCGGACGCCGGGCGGGCGTGCACCGTAGAGGCGGTGGGCGCTCGCTTCGAGCCGGCGGGCGTGGGCGTCCGGCTCGACCGGGCGGCCGTCGACGGCGAGCACGGTCTCGAAGACGCCGGCGGCCGGGTCGGGGCGCGGGTGGCGGACGGGGGGCCGCGCCGTCGCGGTCGCGGTCGGGCGGCGTTGCGTCGGGCGCAGGGCCGCGCCGGCCGCGGCGAGCAGCGGGCGCGCCTTGACGAGGCACTCCTCGTACTCGCCGGCGGGCGAGGAGTCGGCCACGACGCCGCCGCCGGCGCCGAGCCACACGCGGTCGCCGGCGACCTCGAAGGTCCGGATCGCGACGTTCAGCTCCAGCCCCGCGACCGGGCTCGCGAACCCGATCGCGCCGGTGTAGGCCTCGCGCCCCGTGCTCTCCAGCTCGGCGATGACCTCCATCGCCTTGATCTTCGGCGCGCCGGTGACGGACCCGGGCGGGAACGTGGCGCGGAGCAGCTCGTCGTCGCCGACCCCGGGGCGCAGCTCGCCGGTGACCTCGGACACCAGGTGCCAGACGCCGGCGTGCGCCTCGGGGCGAGCGAGGTGCGCCGCCGCGACCGTACCGTACTCGCAGCAGCGGCCGAGGTCGTTGCGCATGAGGTCGACGATCATCACGTTCTCAGCGCGGTCCTTGGCCGAGTCCGCGAGGGCGTGCAGCGCCTGCTCGTCGCCCGCCGGGTCGCCGGTGCGGGCGACCGTGCCCTTGATCGGCGCGGTGCGAACGCGGCGCCCGCGCCGCTCGAGGAACAGCTCGGGGGAGAGGCTCGCGACCTGGCGGTCGGGGTCGCCGACGAACGCGGCGCGCGCGGGCCGCAGGCGGCCGGCGGCCGACGCGAAGAGGTCGATCGCCGCGCCGTCGATCCGCGACTCGAGCCGCAGGGTGAGGTTGGCCTGGTAGAGGTCGCCGGCCGCGATGTGGCGGCGGCACGCGCGGACCGCGGCCTCGTGCCCGTCCGGCCCCGGGCGGGGCGCGAACGGCGCGAGGCGGTACGGCGCGGGCGCGGGCGCGGGACCGGCGAGGCGGTCGCGCAGCGTCGCGAGCCGCGCTCGCAGGCGCGGGGCGGACGCCGGCGACTCGAGCGCCTCGAACCACCACCCGCCGCGGCGGTCGAGGCGCAGGACGTGGTCGTAGAACGCGAGCGAGAACGCGGGGACGGGGACCGGCCGGGGCGGCGAGGGCGGCAGCGGCTCCAGTCGCGCGCCGAGCGCGTAGCCGAGCGTCCCGAACCAGCCGCCGCCGACGGGCCGGCCGTCGCGCTCCGCGCCGCTCCCCTCCACCCGCGGCTGCTCGGCCAGCAGCGCGAACGGGTCCTCGTCCGGCCGGGCGATGCGGACGGGGTCGGAGGCGAGGATCGCTCCGCCGCCGGCCCATGCGCCGGTGAGCGCGACGGGCCGCTCGTCGTCGCGGAGCGTCAGCAGCGCCTGCTCGGCCGTGAGGGTCGAGGCGAGCGGGACGCGGACGAGGCGGACGGGCTCCACGTGCTCATGATGGCGCCCGGCGCCGTCTGCCATCCTGCCGCGCGTGCTCGCGGGGCCGCGGTCGATGCTCGCCGTGCTCGCGCTCGCCCTGGCCGCGAGCGCCGTCGCGGCGTGCGGGGGCGACGACGAGGCGGAGAGCGCCCGCACGGAGACGGCCGCCGTCGAGCGCGAGCGCGCCGGGAGCGACCCGCCCGCCCGCCGCGCGCAGGACGCGGGCCCGCTGCGCCTGGCGAAGGTCGGCGACTTCGCGAGCCCGCTGTACGTCACCGCGCCGCCCGGCGACCGCCGCCGGCTGTTCGTCGTCGAGCAGGGCGGGCGGATCCGCGTCGTCCGCGGCGGGCGCGTGCTGCGCCAGCCGTTCCTCGACGTCTCGGCGCAGATCGTCTCGGGCGGCGAGCAGGGCCTGCTCGGCCTCGCGTTCGCCCCCGACTACGCGCGCTCGCGGCGCTTCTTCGTCAACTTCACGAACCGCGCCGGCGACACCCGCATCGTCGAGTACCGCGCGCGGCGGTCGAACCCCGACCGCGCCGACCCCGGCAGCGCCCGCGTCGTCCTGCGTCAGGACCAGCCGGAGGTCAACCACAACGGCGGCCAGCTCGCGTTCGGCCCCGACCGGCTGCTGTACGTCGGCCTCGGGGACGGCGGCGGCGGCGACGACCAGCACGGCGAGCGCGGGAACGCGCAGGACCTCGGGACGCTGCTCGGCAAGATCCTGCGCATCGACCCGCGCCGGTCGGGCGGGCGCCCGTACCGCGTGCCGCGCGACAACCCGTTCGTCGGGCGCGCGGGCGCGCGGCCGGAGGTCTTCGCGTACGGCCTTCGCAACCCGTGGCGGTTCTCGTTCGACCGGGAGACCGGCGACCTCGTCATCGGGGACGTCGGCCAGGACGACGTCGAGGAGATCGACCACGTGACGCGGCGGCGGGCGCGCGGCGCGAACTTCGGCTGGCGGCCGTTCGAGGGCGACCGGCGCAACTACGAGGACGAGGACGCGCCCGGCCACGTGCGGCCGGTCCTGAGCAAGACGCACGACGACGGCTTCTGCTCGATCACCGGCGGCTACGTCGTGCGCGACCCGGGGCTGCCGGCGCTGCAGGGGCGCTACGTCTACGGGGACTTCTGCGACGGGCGGATCCGCAGCGCCCGGCTCGGCCCGCGCGGCGCGACCGGCGACCGCGCGGTCGCGCTCCCGAAGGTCGGGCCGATCTCCTCGTTCGGCGAGGACGCGCAGGGCCGCGTCTACGTGACGTCGCTCGACGGGCCGGTGTACCGGCTCGCGCAGGGGTGAGCCTCGAGGCGCACGGCGTCGGGCTCGTGCGGGCCGCCAACCCCGGCCCGTTCACCCTCGGCGGCACGAACACCTGGCTCGTCGGGAGCGATCCGTGCTGGGTCGTCGACCCGGGGCCGGCGCTGCCCGGCCACGTCGAGGCGGTGGCTCGCGAGGCCGAGCGGCGCGGCGGGGCGGCCGGGATCGTCCTCACCCACCGGCACGCCGATCACGCGGAGGCGGCGGAGGCGGTCGCCGAGCGCACCGGCGCGCGGCTCGCAGAGGTGACCGCCGGGGAGCGCGCCGGGCCGCTGACGGCGATCGCGACGCCGGGCCACACGCCCGACCACCTGGCGTTCGTGAGCGGGGCCGTCGCGTTCACCGGCGACGCCGTGCTCGGCGAGGGCTCGGTGTTCGTCCTCGGCGACCTCGCCGCCTACCTCGACGCCCTGCGGGCGCTGCGCGACCGCGGTCTTTCGCTGCTGTGCCCGGGGCACGGGCCGGTCGTGGAGGACCCGCGCGCGAAGCTCGACGAGTACGTCGCGCACCGGCTGGAGCGCGAGCGGCGGCTGCTGGCCGCGCTCGACGCGGGCGCGCGGACGGTCGACGCGATGCTCGACGCCGCCTGGGACGACGCGCCGCCGGCCCTGCGCCTGGCCGCCGCCGCGACGCTGCGCGCGCACCTGGAGAAGCTCGAGCAGGAGGGCCGGCTGCCGGCGGGCGTCGAGCGACCGCGGCTGCCGGACGCGCTGCGCGCCCCGTGAGGGCGCCTACAGGCGGCCGGCCGGCTCGGTCTCGGTCTCGCTCGCCGGCATCGTTCCGCCGGCCTGCGCGAGGTTGCGGCGCGCGAGCTCCATCGCCGCGGTCAGCGGCGTGGCGTTCACCCGCGCCGCGTCGTCGAACACCTGACGCAGCGTGTCGCCGATCCCCCGCACGCGCTCCTCGGCGCGCGCCGGGTCGTACTCGCCGTCGAGCTCCACGCTGATGTTCACGATGCCGCCGGCGTTCGCGACGAAGTCCGGCGCCCACAGCACGCCGTGGGCGTTGAGCAGGTCGGCGATGCGGTCGTCGGCGAGCTGGTTGTTGGCGGCGCCCGCGACGATCCTGCACCGCAGGCCCGGGACGGTCTCGTCGTCGAGGATCCCGCCCAGCGCGCACGGCGCGTAGACGTCGACCGGCGCGGCGATCGCCTCCTCCGGCGTGACCCAGCGCGCGCCCAGCCGCTCGGCCACCTCGCGCTTGCGCTCGTCGACGTCGGCGACCAGCAGCTCGGCGCCCGCGTCGGCGAGCCGCTGGGCGATGTGCGTCCCGACGTGGCCGAGCCCGGCCAGCGCGACCGACCGCCCCGCCAGCGACGGCGAGCCGAACACGCGCTCGCAGCACACCTCGATCGCCGTCACGACGCCGAGCGCCGTGAACGGGCTCGGGTCGCCCGAGCCGCCGCGCTCGCGCGCGAGGCCCTTGACGTGCGCCGTGCGCTCGGCGATGACCTCCATGTCGGCGGCCGACGTCCCGACGTCCTCCGCCGTGACGTACGCCCCGCCGAGCAGCTCGACGGTGTCGCCGAAGTCCTCGAGCGCGGCCCGCCGCCGCTCGGGCGAGAGCGGGCCGTCGCCGCGCAGCATGATCACGCCCTTGCCGCCCCCGAGCGGGAGCCCGGCGACGGCGGACTTGTAGGTCATCGCCCGCGCGAGCCGCAGGGCGTCGCGCATCGCCGAGCGCGCGTCGTCGTAGTGCCACATCCGGCAGCCGCCGAGCGCCGGCCCGCGCGCCGTCGAGTGCACGGCGACGATGCAGTAGACGCCGGAGCGGCGCCCGCGGCGGACCAGCAGGTCCTCGTGGTCGAGGGTGGCCAGGTAGCGCTCGATGGGCGCGACCCTAGCTCACCGGCCGCCGTCGCCGGTTCCCGACTGCGTCGTGGTGGTGGTCGACCCCTGGGAGCCGCTGTCGGTGCTCGACGAGGTCGAGGCGGTCGTCGCGGTCGGGGAGCCCGAGCCGGAGCCGGTCCCGCCCGACGTGCCGGCCGTCGTGGGGCTCGCGACCGCGGCCGTGACGCTCGCGCCCGTGGCCGTCGCCCCGGTGCCGCCGGAGGTGGAGGGCGACTGCTGCGGGGTCGCGGCCGGCTCGTCCTCGGCGGCCGGCGCCGCCGAGCCGCCGGTGGAGGGAGCCGCCCGCGCCGCGCGCTCCTCGGCGGTCGGGTAGTGCGGGCTGATCGGGTCGTCGTACGCCGCCGCCGCGCCTGCGGCCCGGGAGCGGCCCAGGCGCGCCGCGGCGGCCTTGGAGGCGGCCTTCGGCCGCGCGCTCTCGGCCCGCAGCCGCAGCGCCGGCGCGGCGCGCGGCGGGGCGACGGGCGCGGGGGCGACCACGCGCTCGGGCGCGATCTCCGCGGAGCGCTTGGCGCCCGCGGCCGGCGGGTCGTTCGCGGGCGGGAGCGGTGGGCCGCCCGTCCGCGAGCGCAGCTCGGCCGCGCCGCCGCCGACCACCGCCGCGCAGCACACGATCGCCGCGACCTTCGCGGTGACGCCGGCCGTCGCGCCGCCGCCGACCACCGCGGCGCCGCCGCCGCCGGCGCCGGCGCCCAGGCCGAACAGCTTCGCGAGCAGCGTCAGCGGACCCGGGCCGGGGAGGAGGGCACCCAGCTCGCTGTGCACCGTGCGCAGCTGCATGCGGTACGCGCGGCAGCCGTCGCACTCGCGCATGTGCCGGCGCGCCCTGGCGCTGGCCCGCACGCCCTTGCCGAACGACAGCGCGAGGTCGCTCTGGATCTCCGTGCACGCGGTGTCGCGCGCCTCGGCCGCCTCGACCAGCCCGATCCGCGCGCGGACGAGGAGCGACTTGACGGCGGGCACGCTGACGTCGAGCGCGGCGGCGAGGTCCGCGTAGGTCAGGCCCTCCAGCTCGCGCATCAGCAGGGCGGAGCGCTGCTGCTCGGGCAGCCGCTGCACGTCGGCGACGAGCCGGCGCAGGTCGTCGCGGCGCTCGGTCTCGGCGAGCGGGTCGGGGGCCGCCGGGTGGTTGAGGTCGAAGACGTCGGCGGGCGCGGGCACCGGGCGGCGCAGCTGGTCGATGCACCGGTTGTGGGCGACCCGGTAGAGCCACGCCTTCAGCGCGACGGGGCGCTCGTCGGCGCGCAGCGCGTTGTAGGCGCGCAGGAAGACGTCCTGCAGCGCGTCCTCGGCGTCCGACCGCGAGCCGGCGAGCATCTGCCGGACGTACGCGAAGAGGCGCTGGCGGTAGCGATCGTGGATGACGCCGAACGCGTCGTCGTTGCCGGCCCGGAACAGCGCGACGAGCTGCTCGTCTGATCGCAGCTTCAGCAGAGCCGCCGGCAGGGAGAGTCGGGTCAGGCCGGCGGGTGCGCGAAGTGCTGATGCTTCCACGATCTCTCCTTGCGAGGGCCGAGCGTGCCCACCTTAACCGCTCGGGGCACGAGAGGTTCCGGCATTTCTTCGCTACAAGTTCCGGACATCCCGCTTTCCCCGCGTGAACGCGCGGCGTCTAGGGTCGCGGACATGGCGGAGCGGACGATCGTCGTCGTCGAGGACGAGGGCGCCATCGCGGAGGCGCTCGCCGCCCGGCTGCGCGCCGAGGGGTTCGCCGTGGAGGTCGCGGGCGACGGCCCGGGCGGGGTGGAGCTGTGCCGGCGCGTGCGGCCCGACGCGGTGGTGCTCGACGTGATGCTGCCCGGCTTCGACGGGCTGGAGGTGTGCCGCCGGATCCAGGCCGAGCGGCCGGTCCCCGTCCTCATGCTGACCGCGCGCGACGACGAGGCCGACGTGCTGATCGGCCTCGGCGTCGGGGCCGATGACTACGTGACCAAGCCGTTCTCGATGCGGCAGGTGGTCGCGCGGGTGAAGGCGCTGCTGCGGCGGGTCGAGCGGGCGGCGGAGGCGGCGGGCGGCGAGCGCGTCCTTGCCGGGCCGCTGGAGATCGACCCCGCGGCGCGGCGGGTGCGGCTGCACGGCGAGCCGGTCCACCTTCCCCCCACCGAGTTCGACCTGCTGCTGCACCTCGCGCGGTCGCCGGGGATCGTGTTCACGCGCGAGCGGCTGCTGAGCGAGGTGTGGGGCTGGGGCGTCGACGCCGGGTCGCGCACCGTCGACACGCACGTCGCGGGGCTGCGCAAGAAGCTCGGCGCCGGGTGGGTGCGCACCGCGCACGGCGTCGGCTACGCGTTCGAGGAGCAGCGGTGAGGCACCCGCTCGCGCGGCTGGCGTCGATCAAGGTCAAGCTCGGGGTGGTGATCCTCGCCGGGGTGCTGGCGAGCGACGTCGCGGCCCTGGTCGCGGTGAAGGCCGGGCTGCCGCTGATCCCCAGCGCGCTGCTGGCGGCGGCGCTGGCGCTGGGGATCGTGCAGGTCGTCGCGCGCGGGCTGACGCGGCCGCTGCGCGAGATGGCGGCGGGGACCGCGGCGATGGCCCGCGGCGACTACTCCGTCCGGGTGCCGGAGACCGGGCGGGCGGACGAGGTCGGCGAGCTGGCGCGGGCGTTCAACGCGATGGCGGCGGAGCTGACGGAGGTCGAGCGCCACCGCAAGGACCTCGTCGCCAACGTCTCGCACGAGCTGCGCACGCCGATCAGCGCCCTGCAGGCCAAGCTGGAGAACGTCGCCGACGGCGTCGAGCCCGCCGACCCGGAGACGATCCGGACGATGCTCGCGCAGGTCGAGCGGCTCGGGCGGCTCGTCGCGCAGCTCCTCGACCTCTCCCGGCTCGAGAGCCGCGCGGTGCCGCTGGACGTCCGGCCGTTCGACGTCGGGGTGGTGCTCGCGCACGTGGCGCGCGAGGCGTCGCTGAGCGCGCCGGCCGACGTCGACCTGGCCGTCGACGCGCCGGCCGGGCTGCTCGCCGACGGCGACGCCGAGCGCGTGCACCAGGTCGTCGCCAACCTCGTCGAGAACGCGGTGCGCCACTCGCCGCGCCCGGGCCGGGTGACGATCGCGGCCGGCCCGGCGGGGCCGCGGGTGCGGATCTCGGTCGCCGACGAGGGGCCGGGCATCCCGCAGGACGAGGCGGACCGCGTCTTCGAGCGCTTCTACCGCGCGGACGCGGCGCGGACGGCGGACGGCGGCGGGGCGGGCCTCGGGCTCGCGATCGCGCGCTGGATCGTCGAGCTGCACGGCGGCGACATCCGGGCCGAGCACGGCGAGCCGCGCGGGTGCCGGATGGTCGTCGAGCTGCCGTCGGCGGCGTGAGCGCGCCGCTCGCCGTCTCGGAGCGGCCGGGAGGACCACCGCGCCCGCCGACGCCGCCCTGCGCGCGCCCGACGGCCGGGGAGGGTTCAATCTCGCGCGTCGATGAGGCTCGTCTCGTGGAACGTCGCCGGGCGGCTCGCTCGCCAGCCCGAGCAGGCCGCCGCCGTGCTGGCGATGGCGCCGGACGTGGTCGCGCTGCAGGAGGTGACGGTCAACTCGCTGCCGCTGTGGCGCGAGGCGCTCGCCGCCGCCGGCCTCGAGCACACGCTGTCGCCGCTCGACGACGGGCCGCTCCCCAAGCCGCGCCGGCTGGCGGTGCTCACCGCGTCGCGCACGCCGCTGCGGCGCCTGCCGCTCGGCGGCCTGCCGTGGCCCGAGCGGGCGCTGAGCGTTGAGGTCGGCGGGATCGAGCTGCTGAACGTCCACTCGCCGATCTCCCCGTCCCCCGGGCTGGCCAAGGTCCTCACCCACGAGGTCCTCTTCGCCTACGCCCGCGAGCGCGACGGGATCGTCCTCGCCGGCGACCTCAACACGCCGCGCCGCACCCACGACGACGGCACGGTCCTGACGTTCGCCCACGACACCAAGGGCCGCCTGCGCCCCGAGCGGGGGGAGCGCTGGGCCGCCGCCGAGCGAGCGCTCGTCTACACGCTCCGCGCCGAGCACGGCTGGCGCGACGCGTTCCTCGACGCGCCCGAGCGCACCTGGACGTTCGCCAACGACCGCGGCGGCTGGCGCCTCGACCACCTGCTCGTCAAGGGCGTCGAGGTGACCGCCCGCGCCTACGCCCACGGCTGGCGGCGGAGCGGCCTGAGCGACCACTCCGCCATCGTCGCGGAGCTGCGCGGCTAGCCGATGTTCGCCATGACGTGCTTGACCTCGGTGTAGTCCTCGAGGGCGAACATCGACAGGTCCTTGCCGTAGCCGGAGCGCTTGTAGCCGCCGTGCGGCATCTCGTTGGCGAGCGGGATGTGGTCGTTGATCCACACGCAGCCGAACCGCAGCGCCTTCGAGACGCGCAGGGCGCGGCCGACGTCGCGCGTCCACACCGACGACGCGAGGCCGTACGGCGTGTCGTTGGCCCACCGGATCGCCTCGGCCTCGTCGGTGAACGGCTGCACGGTGATGACCGGGCCGAAGATCTCCCGGCGGATCATCTCGTCGCCCTGCTCGAGGCCGGCGACGACCGTAGGCTCGAGGTAGAAGCCGGGCAGGTCGGGCTCGCGGCCGCCGGTGACGATCTCGGCGTGCTGCGCCTTGCGCTCGAGGAAGCCCTCGACGCGCTCGCGCTGGCGCGCGCTGTTGAGCGGGCCGAGCGTCGTCTCGGGGTCGCGGACGTCGCCGAGCTTCAGCGCCTTGGCCTGCTCGGCGAGCCCGTTGACCACGTCGTCGTAGACGCCGCGGCCGGCGAGCACGCGGGTCGCCGCGGTGCAGTCCTGGCCGGCGTTGTAGTAGCCGGTGCCCGCGATCGTCTCCATCGCGGTCTCCATGTCGACGTCGTCGAACACGACGACCGGCGCCTTGCCGCCCAGCTCGAGGTGCACGCGCTTGAGGGTCTCCGACGCGGCCGCCGCGACCTTCCGGCCCGACTCGACCGAGCCGGTCAGCGCGACCATCTCGACGAGGTCGTGGCGGACGAGCGCCTCGCCCGTGGAGCCCGTGCCGGTGACGACGTTGAAGACGCCGTTCGGCAGGAACTCGGCGCAGATCTCGGCGAGCAGCAGCGTCGTCAGCGGCGTCGTCTCTGCCGGCTTCATGACGATCGTGTTGCCGCCCGCGAGCGCCGGGCCGATCTTCCAGATCGCCATCATCAGCGGGTAGTTCCACGGCGTGATCTGGCCGACGACGCCCACCGGCTCGCGGCGGATCATCGACGTGTAGCCCTCGAGGTACTCGCCGGCGGTCGGGCCCTGCATCGTCCGCGCCGCGCCCGCGAAGAACCGCAGGCAGTCCGACGCGACCGGGATCTCGTCGTTGCGGAACGCCTCGATCGGCTTGCCGGCGTTGCGGACCTCGGCCTCGACCAGCTCCTCCGCGCGCTCGTCCAGCGCGTCGGCGATCTTCAGGAGCATCGTCGCCCGGTCGGCGGGCGTCGTCTGCCCGAACGACTCGAAGGCGCGATGGGCGGCCTTGACGGCGCGGTCGACGTCCTCGGCGGTGGAGACCGGCTCGGCCGCGATCTGCTCGCCGGTGGCGGGGTCGACGACCTCGAACGTCTCGTCGCCGGAAGCCTCGACGTACTCGCCGTCGATGAAGTTCTGGAGGGTGCGCACAGCTGCAGTGGCCATGCCGGTGACCGTACACTCCGGCGCCCTTTCGGCCAACTAGCATGGCCCCATGAAGCTCCTGGTGATCGCGACCGATCCCGTCGACGCCGCGGCCGTGCGCGGCGCGCTGCCCCGCGAGGACCTCGACGGCGCCGAGGTGCTCGTCGTCTCGCCCGCCGAGCAGACCTCGACGCTGAAGTTCCTCATGTCCGACACCGACGAGGCGATCGGCCGCGCGGAGGACTCCGCCGCGCGAACCGGCGAGGCGCTGCGCTCCGAGGGCGCGCACGTGCGCACGGACACCGGCGACTCCCAGCCGCTCGTCGCGATCCAGGACGCGCTCGCGACGTTCCCCGCCGACCGGATCCTCGTCTTCGGCGACGCGGCGCTGGCCGAGCGGGCGCGGGCGGAGTTCGCGGTCCCGGTCAGCGCCGCGCCGTAACGGCACCAAGAACACGCCAACGACGCCGTTAACGTGCTAATCCCCTGGCCTGATTAGCATGATTAGTGGCGGATCGACATGAAGAGCTTCGTGGACCTCGACAGCACGTTCGCGGGGCAGCCCGCGCGCCTCGGCGCCCTGCTGCAGCGGGTCGACGTGAGCTGCGGCCGCGAGGAGCTGTTCCAAGACCAGCTGCCGGAGCTGCTCGCGTCGCTGGCCGAGAGCGCGCGCGTCGCCTCGATCCGCGCGTCGAACGCCATCGAGGGAGTTGAGGTGGAGCAGGGTCGCGCGGAGCGGCTCGCAGGCGGGGCGCGCTTCCGCAACCGCAACGAGCGTGAGTTCGCCGGCTACCGCGACGCGATCGACGAGCTCATGCGCACCGGGCCTGAGCCGGTGTCGGTGCCGCTCATCCTCCACCTCCACCGTCGCGTCTTCGCGCACGTCGACGGAGCGGGCGGCCGGTTCAAGCGCGATGACAACGAGATAGTCAGCTGGGAGGGCGGGAGCAAGCACGTGGTCTTCCGACCGGTGTCCGCTCGCGAGACGCCGTCCTACACCGAGGAGCTCGTCGCGCGCTACCTGGAGGCGCAGGCCGACGCGGTCGCACACCCGCTCGTCCTGCTGGCGGCGTTCGTGCTCGATCTGCTCGCGATCCACCCGGTTGCCGACGGGAACGGGCGGCTTGCCCGGCTGGTCACGACGAGCGAGCTGCTGCAACTCGGCTACGGCGTCGCACGCTATGTGAGCGTCGAGCAGCAGGTGTACGAGACGAAGAACGCGTACTACGCGTCGCTGTTCGAGTCGCAGCGCGGCTGGCACGACGGCCAACACACGATCTGGCCCTGGACCGAGTACTTCGTGAGGACGCTCGCGGCCACCTACGAGCGGTTCGAGGATCGCGTCGCCGCGGCGCGCGGCTCGGCGGCCGGCAGCAAGCAGGAGCGCGTTCGGCGCTACGTCCTCGAGCAGGCGCCGTCGCGATTCCGCATCGCGGACGTCCGGCGGGGCGTGCCCGGCACGAGCGACCAGACCATTCGGCTCGTCCTCAACGAGCTGAAGGTGGCTGGGCGCGTGCGGCCTGAGGGGACCGGCCGCGGCGCCGGCTGGGCGCGCGTCGAGTCGGGCTAGCCGCCGTGGCCCCTCGGCGGGCCGCGGGGCGCCGGCCGGTCCCTACTCGTAGCCCGGCTCGCCGGGCAGGACGACGCGAGCCGTCTCGCCGGTGACGAGCACGCGCGGCTCGACGGGGTGCACCTCGCGCCCGCGGGCGTGCTCGAGCAGCGCGTCGGCGGTCGGGAAGCGGGCGAGCTGCTCGAGCGTCTTGATCGTCGGGAAGACGAGCATGATGTCGCCGCGGCGGTTCGCGTCGAGCGCGCCCTGGGGCGTGAACCAGCCGAGGTCGACGCACTCGTTGCCGTCGCAGCGCGGCGCCGCGTCGCCGGGCGCGGGGGCGAGGTAGAACCAGGTGTCGAACCGCTTCTTGACCTGCGCCGGCGTGATCCACCGGCTCCACGGGACGAGCTGCGCCGGGTCGGCGAGCGTGACGCCGGCCTCCTCCTCCAGCTCGCGGACGGCCGCCGCGCGGTGGGCGGTGTCGTCGTCGCCCTCCGCTCCGTCGACCGCGCCGCCGGGGAAGACCCACGCGCCGCCCATGAAGCCCATGCTCGGGTTGCGCTTGACGAGCAGGATCTCCGCGGTGTCGGCGCCGCCGCGCAGGAGGATGACCGTCGCGGCCGGCCGCGGCGTGGTGGCGGGGCCGGTGTTCAGCTCCTCGCCGGGCGCCGGGCGGTCGTCCTCCATGACCGCGTAGCCTGCCACGTCGATGACGAAATGGATCTGTGAGTCGTGCGGCTTCATCTACGACCCCGGCGACGGCGACCCCGACGGCGGCATCCCGCCCGGCACCGCGTTCGAGGACATCCCGGACACGTGGTTCTGTCCGGTGTGCGGGGCGCGAAAGCGCGACTTCGTCCCGTACGAGGGCTAGATGTCGAAGCCGCGCGCAGACCGCCAGGGCCCGCGGGTCGGCGGGCTGCGCCGGCTGCTCGACCGGCTCGCGGGGGCGCGGCTGTGCTACGGCGAGCCGGTGGTGGCGCGCGACCGCACGGTAATCCCGGTGGCGCGCGTGCGGCTGTCGGGCGGCGGCGGCTGGGGGAGCGGCGGCAGCCAGGAGGGCGACGGCGCGGGCGGCGGGGGCGGCGGCCACCTCGACGCGACGCCGGTCGGCTTCATCGAGGTCGACGACGCTGGCGCCCGGTACCACGAGATCCCCGACCCCGACCGCCCGGCCCGGATGCTGCGGGCGGGCGCGGGAGCGCTCGCGACGCTGGCGACCGCGGCAGCGGCGGCGCGCCGGCTGCGGACGGGGGAGCGGCGGGGCCGGCGTTCCCTGTCGCGCGGGGGGTAGGCGGAGCGGGCGGCGGCGAGCGGCGCGAGCGGCGAGCGGCGAGCGGCGGCGGCGAGCGGCGAGGCGGCGAGCGGCGCGGCCGCTCTACGCCGCCTCCGCCAGCGCCCCGGCCGCGCCCGTCGCCTCGGCGATCGCCTCGGCGGTGATCTCGACCAGCCGCCGCAGCTCGGCCCGCTCGATCGACAGGGGCGGCATGAGGACGACCGTGTCGCCGACCGGGCGGACGATCGCCCCGCGGCGGCGGGCGGCCAGCGTCGCCTGGTGGCCGATCCTCGCCGCGAGCGGGAAGCCGCCCAGCTCGATCCCGACCATGAAGCCGCGCCGGCGGACCTCGGCGACCGCCGGCAGCGGCGCGACCTCGCGGTCGAGCAGGTCGCCGAGCAGCTCGATCTTCGGCTGCAGCCGCTCCAGCGTCCGCTCGCGCTCGAAGACCTCGAGCGTCGCCAGCGCCGCCGCGCACGCGAGCGGGTTGCCCGCGTACGCGTGGCCGTGGGCGAACGTCCGCAGCTCCTCGACCGTGCCGAGGAAGCCCTCGTACACGCGCTCGGTCGTCAGCGTCGCCGCGAGCGGCAGGTAGCCGCCGGTCAGCCCGTCCGCCAGGCACAGGAGGTCGGGCGACACGCCCTCCTGCTCGCAGGCGAACATCGTCCCCGTCCGCCCGAAGCCGGTCGCCGCCTCGTCGCAGACCAGCAGCACGCCATAGCGGTCGCACAGCTCGCGCACGGCCCGCAGGTAGCCGTCCGGGTGCACGAGCATCCCCGCCGCGCCCTGCACCAGCGGCTCGACGACCACGGCCGCGACCTGCCCGCCGCCGTCGCGCAGCAGCCGCTCCATCGACTCGGCGTCGCCCGGCTCGGCCTGCGCGCCGTCGCCGAGGAGCGACGGGGACGGCCCGTGGCAGGCGTTCCGCAGCGACACGAAGCGCGTGCGCCCCGGCTCGCCCCGCTGGGCCCACCACTGGCGGGCCATCCGCAGCGCGACCTCGACCGCGGCGGACCCGCTGTCGGAGTAGAAGACCCGCGACAGCCCCTTCGGCGCCAGGTCCACCAGCCGGGCGCCGAGCTCGATCGCCGCCGGGTGCGAGAGCCCGGCCATCGTCGTGTGCGCCACCTGGTCGAGCTGGCGGCGGACCGCCGCGTCGAGCGCCGGGTGGCGGTGCCCGTGGACCGTGCACCACAGCGACGAGACCCCGTCGACGTACGACCGCCCCTCGGTGTCGTACAGCGTCGTGCCGCGCGCGTGCGCGACGACCGGCGCGTCCTCCCCCATCCATTCCTGCTGCTGGGTGAACGGGTGCCAGAGGACGGTGCGGTCGAGCTGCCGCAGGCGCTCGGTCTCGGAGGGCTGCACGAGCAGGACGCTACGGTGCGGGACGGATGGACCGCCGCCGCTTCGCGCCTCCGCTCGGCCTCGTGGTCTTCGTGGTCGGGACGTGCATCCTCGGCGCCGAGATCGCCGCCGCCCGCCTGCTCGCGCCGTCGTTTGGCGCGTCCACCATCGTGTGGGCGAACACGATCGGCGTCGTTCTCGTCGCGCTGTCGATCGGCTACTGGTACGGCGGCCGGCTGGCCGACCGCGACCCGACCCCCGAGGGCCTCTACCGCATCGTGCTGCTGAGCGCGCTCCTGCTCGGGGCGGTGCCGTTCGTCGCCGACCCGTTCCTCGACGTCGCCGTCGACGCGCTCGACTCGATCTCGGCCGGCGCCGCCGCCGGGTCGCTGATCGCCGTGCTCGTCCTCATCGCGGTCCCCGTGCTCGTCTCGGGCGCGGTCGCGCCCTACGCGCTGCGCCTCGCGGTCACGGGCGTGGAGGAGGCCGGCCGCGTGTCCGGCCGCCTGTACGCGATCTCGACGGTCGGCTCGCTGTTCGGCACGTTCCTCAGCGCGCTGCTCCTCATCCCGCTGCTCGGGACGCGCCGCACGTTCCTCGTCTTCGCGCTCGCGCTCGCGCTGGTCGCCGTCGCCGGCCTGGCGCGGCGGCGGCTCGTGGTCGTGCCGGCGGTGCTCGCGGCGCTGATCGCGCTGCCGGTCGGGACCGTCAAGGGCGACGTGGACGAGGGCGAGCGCGTCATCCACGAGGTCGACACCGAGTACCAGTACGCGCGCGTCGTCGAGCGCGCCGACGGCCAGCGCGACCTCGAGCTGAACGAGGGCCAGGCCGTCCACTCGACGAAGCGCCCGGGGACGTACCTGACCGACAACATCTGGGACGAGTACCTGGTCGCGCCGTTCGCCGTGCTCGACCGCCCGCCGCGGCGGATCGCGATCCTCGGCAACGCCGCCGGGACGACCGCGACCGCGTACGGCCGCTTCTTCCCCCAGACCTGGGTCGACGGCGTCGAGATCGACGGCGAGCTGACCGAGATCGGCCGCGAGTACTTCGGCATGCGCAACCCGCGGCTGCGCACGCACACCGCCGACGCGCGGCCGTACCTGCGCGCGACCGACCAGCGCTACGACGCGATCCTCGTCGACGCCTACCGCCAGCCGTACATCCCGTTCTACCTCGCCACGCGCGAGTTCTTCCGGCTCGCGCGCGACCGGCTGACCCCGGGCGGCGTGCTGCTCGTCAACGCCGGCCACCCGGAGGGGAGCGAGGACCTCGAGGAGGTGCTCGGCGCGACGATGGCCGACGTCTTCCCCACCGTGCTGCGCGACCCGGCGGAGGACACGAACACGCTGCTGATCGCGACCGAGGCGCGCGGGGCGGGCGTGGCGAAGCTGCGCGCCGCGATCCCGCGCCTGCCGCCGGAGGTCCGGCCGCGGGCGCTCCAGGCCGCCGCGCGCATCGGCCCGCGGCTGGAGGGCGGCACGGTCTACACCGACGACCGCGCGCCGGTGGAATGGCTCATCGACGCCTCGATCGTCGAGGTCGCCGCGCGCGGCGAGCGCGGCGACTGACTAGGCGGAGCGCACCAGCGCGGCCATCTCGCTCGCCGCCATCGGGCGGCCGAGCAGGAACCCCTGGGCCAGCGGCGCGCCGTGCGTGACGAGGAACTCGCGCTGCGCGTCGGTCTCGACGCCCTTCGCGACGGCGGCCATCCCGAGCGAGCGCGAGAGGGCGAGCACCGCCGCGAGGATCGAGCCCGCGCGCCGGTCGCCCGGGACGCCGCGCAGCAGCCGGCGGTCGAGCTTCAGCGCGTTGGCCCGCAGCTCCTGCAGCCGGCCGAGCGACGCCAGCGCGCCGCCGACGTCGTCGATCGCCACGGCGAAGCCGGCGTCGCACAGGTCCGCGGCCAGCGCGGCGGTGCGCAGCGGCTGGGCGACGGCCGCCGCCTCGGGCAGCTCGACGCACAGCGACGCCGGGTCGAGGCCGTGCGAGGCGACGCGCTCGACGATCTCGCCCGCGAGCGCGGCGCGGGCCACCTCGCGCGCCGACACGTTGAAGCTCAGCCGCGGGACGAGCCCGGCGTCGCCCCAGTCGCGCGCGTGGCGGCAGAGCGCGTCGAGGACCCAGGCGTCCAGCTCGCCGGCGAGGCCGATCTCCTCGGCCTCGGCCAGGAACTCGGGCG
>DASZEJ010000170.1:0-43748 GCA_035940955.1 Solirubrobacteraceae bacterium | reverse complement strand
CCGCGAGCGCGGGCGGCCCGAGCGGCACGCTCGCCCTCACCGGCCTCGACCTCGCGCCGCTCGCCGCCGCCGGCCTGGCCCTGCTCGGCGCCGGCGTCGCGCTACGCCGCCGGCTTCGCGCGCGCTAGCCTCGCCCTCCTCACCCCCGCCGCCGCGCTACGCCGCCGCCGCCGGGTTGGCCGCCGCCCACTCGACGATCTTCTTCGAACCTGACACGACCGTCCCGTCGTCCAGCTCGAGGACGGGGACCCACGAGTCGCCGGTCAGCTCCTTCGCGCGCTTGCGGCCCGCGGTCTGGTTGAACGGCGTGTCGGGCAGCATCCCGAGCCCGTACGACTTCACGAGCTCGGGCGAGTGGCCCGCTTCGGTGAGCGCCTGGTGCGCATTGCGGCACGGGTGCCCGCCCGGCCGCGGGGTGGGGAACGTGCCCCAGCAGACGTAGAGCTTCATCGCTCCGGAACCTAGTGCCCGTGCAGCTCGGGCGCCACCTCGTGACGGATCCGGTCGCGCAGTGTGGCGAATCGCACGGTCTCGTACGCGATGATCGCCGCCAGCAGCGCGGCGAGGACCGCGACGGTCACGAGGGCCGGCACCTCGAGCGCCGCGGGGATCAGCGCGGCCAGCACGACCGCCCCGAGGAGCCGCTGGCGGTTGAGCGTCCCGAGGTTGCGCAGGCGGAACGCGACGTGGGCGAGCAGGTACAGCGCCGCGCCGCCGAGCAGCGCGGTCGCCGGCACGCCCTTCAGCGGCTCTCCCACCTCGCCGAGCGTCTTCTTCATCCCCAGCGCGACGAGCACGATGCCGGCGACCATCGGAAGGTGCAGGTAGCCGTAGGCGTCGCGGGCGATCGCGTTCTGCTCGCGGCCGGGCGCGGCGCGCGCGAGCCGCCGCTCGGCCACGAGCGCCACCACGTCGAAGTACAGCCACCACAGCGCGGCGGCCACGGCGATCCCGAGCACGGCGGCGGCCACGACGCCCGCGTCCACGCCGCGCTCGACGCCCGCCCCGATCGCCACGATCGACTCGCCGAGCGCGATGATCACGATGAGGCCGAACCGCTCGGCGAAGTGGCTCGGCACGAGGCGCCAGCCCTCGACGCCGAAGAAGTACGGGCCCGCGAGGTCCAGCGCGATCGCGACCGCCCACAGCGCGCCCTGCAGCGCCCCGTCCGCGAACGAGGCGGCGGCCAGCAGGCCGACCGCGACCGCCGTGCTCGCCGACAGCGCGATGACGGAGCTGCGCAGCTCGGCGTCGTCGCGGCTCGCCAGCGCGTACAGCAGCAGGTGCGCGACGCGCACCGCCGCGTAGGCGCCGGCGAACAGCCCGCCGGAGGCGCCGAAGGCCTCCGGCACGCACAGGGCGACCACGAGGAACGCCGCCATCGCCGCGAACATCACGATCCTGACGGCGCCCTCCTCGGGGTTCACCGTGCTCGTCAGCCACGCGTAGCCGCTCCACGACCACCACAGCAGCGTGAGGATCGCGAGCGCCTGCGCGACGCCGGTCCACGTCGGCTCGTCGGCCATCAGCTGCGTGCACTGCGTCAGCGCGAGCACGAAGACGAGGTCGAAGAACAGCTCGAGCGAGCTGACCCGGCCGTCCTCGCGGAGCACGGCGGCAAGCCGCGAGGACCGGACGGGCGCGGGCGCGGTGCCAGGCACGTTCACATTGTGGTGCCAGGCACCTTCATGTTGCGGTGCCAGGCACGTTCACATTGCGGTGCCAGGCACGTTCATATTGCGGTGCCAGGCACCTTTAGGTTCCCCTTTAGGTTCCGCGCTCACGCCGCGACCTCCTCGCCCTCCCGCTCGCGGGCCGCGAGGCCCGCGACGCGGGCGCGGTGGGCGCCGCCGCCGCCGAGGTGGGCGGCGTCGAGCTGGGCGCGCTTGAAGAGCCAGTGGACGTCGGCCTCCCACGTGAAGCCGATCCCTCCGTGGAGCTGGATCGCCGCCGCGGTCGCCGACCGGCCGGCGTCGGACGTCCACGCCTTGGCGATCGACGCCGCACCCGGCAGCTGCGCCGGGTCCGCGTCGGCCGCCCACGCCGCGTAGTACGTCGCCGACCGCCCGCCCTCCGCGTCGAGCAGCATCTGCGCCGCCTTGTGCTGCACCGCCTGGAACGACCCGACCGGCACGCCGAACTGCTTGCGCTCCTTGACGTACTCGACGGTCATGTCCAGGGCACGCTGGGCCACGCCGACCAGCTCGGCGCTGACCGCGACGAGCGCCCGGTGCATCGCCGCCGGCACGTCGCCCTCCAGCGGCTCGCCGCCGCCCGCCGGCACGCGCCCGTAGCGCCGCGTCGGGTCGATCGCCGCGACCGGCTCGACCACCGACGCGGCGTCCGCCACCAGCGCCGCCGTCCCCGCCGCGTGGTCCACCAGCACGACCACGTCGGCGCCCGCGGCGTCCGGCACGAGCTCGGCGAAGCCGGCCCCGCCGTCGCGCAGCACCCCGAGCGCGCCCCGCGCCTCGCCGCTCGCCAGCCGCGGCAGCCACTCGCCCCGTTGCGCGTCCGACCCCGCGTGCTCCACAGCCAGCGCCGCGCACACCGACCCGAGGAACGGCACGGCGGCGCACGCGTACCCCAGCTCCTCCAGAAGCACCGCCAGCTCGACGATCCCGAGCCCCTGCCCGCCGTGCTCCTCGCCGACCGCGATCCCCGGCCACCCGAGCTCCGACAGCTCGCGCCACAGCGCGTCGTCGTATCGCCCGGCCTCCGCGTGCGTCCGCACGCGCTCCCACGTCGACCGCGACGCGAGCAGGTCGCGCGCCGTGCGCTTGATCTCCTGCTGGTCCTCCGACAGCGTGAACCGCATCAGAAAGCCTCCCTACCGCCCCGCCCGGGGCAGCCCGAGCACCCGCTCGGCGACGATGTTCTTCAGGATCTCGGTGGTGCCGCCCTCGATCGAGTTGCCGCGCGCGCGCAGCAGCTCGTAGGCCCACTCGGTGCCCCCGGTCAGCGCCTGCGGCCCGACGATCTCGGGCGCCAGCTCGGTCAGCATCTGGTTGGTCTCGCTCCACAGCCACTTGACGAGCGAACCCTCTGGCCCCGGCTGCCCGTACTGCTCGATCACGGACAGCCCGCGGTAGGCGGTCAGCCGCAGGATCTCGGTCCGCACGTGCAGCTCGCCCAGACGATCCGCCACGCGCGGGTCGTCCAGCAGCCCCTCGGCGAGCGCCGCGTCGAACAGCGAGTCGAGCAGCTGGCGCAGCCGCACCTGCAGGAAGAAGCCGAGCCCCGCCCGCTCGTTCATCAGCGTCGTCAGCGCGACCTTCCAGCCGTTCCCGACCCCGCCGAGGAGGTTCTCCCCGGGGATCCGCGCCTCCTCGATGAACAGCTCGTTGAACTCGGGGTCGCCGGTGATCTGCGTGAGCGGCCGCACCTGCACGGCCTCCTGCTCCATGTCCATCAGGAAGTAGCTGAGGCCCTTGTGCTTCGGCGCGTCCGCGTCGGTCCGCGCGACGAGCATGCACCACTTCGAGTACTGCGCGCCCGACGTCCACACCTTCTGCCCTGTCACGACCCAGTCGTCGCCGTCGGGCACCGCGCGCGTCTTCAGCGCCGCCAGGTCGGAGCCGGCGTCGGGCTCGGAGAACCCCTGGCACCAGATCTCGTCGGCGGAGAGGATCGGCGGCAGGTAGCGGTCCTTCTGCTCGTCGGTGCCCCACACCATGATCGTCGGCCCGGCGAGGAGCAGGCCGAGGACGTTCGCGGGCAGCGGCGCACCGGCCCGCCCCAGCTCCTCGAAGAAGATGGCGGTCTCCATCAGCGACGCGCCGCGGCCGCCGTACTCGGTCGGCCAGTGGACCCCCGCCCAGCCGCCCTCGTGCAGGCGGCGCTGCCAGTCGCGCCGCCAGGCGTACTGGGAGTCCTCGTCGCGGGGCGCCTCGCCCGCCGGGTTGTCGGCAAGCCACGCCCGCAGCTCGTCGCGGAACGCGGCCTCCTGCTCGTTGAAGCTCAGGTCCATGGTCGTCGGGTCACTCCTGGTCGGTTGGACGGTGCGTCAGCACCGCCTCGGCGCACTGGCAGAAGACGTCTTCGAGGGAGAGGAGGGCGGCGTCGTCGCCGCCGCGGCGCAGGCACTCGGCGACGAGCTGCTCGGTGCCGGAGCACAGGACGAGCAGCGAGTCGGGGTGCGGCTCGCGCAGCTCCGGGTCGCCGGCGCGGGCCTGCTCGAACGTCGCCCGGTAGCGCTCGGCGAACCGCCGCAGCGCGCCGGCGCGCGCGTCGAGCGCGGCCTCGCCGGCGGCGTGGATCTCGAGCAGGTACGTGCGCGCGAAGCGCCGGTCGGCCGCGAGCGTCTCCAGGTACGCGCGCATCCCGGCGCGCAGCTGCGCCCGCCAGCCGCCCCCGGTGGCGCGCACGGCGGCGCGGACCTCGTCGATCAGCACGTCGACGCCGTGGCGGTAGGCCTCGACGAAGCAGTCCTCCTTGGAGCGGAACTGCTCGTAGAACGTCGTCCGCGACACGCCCGCCGCCCGGACGACGTCGGCCACCGTCGCGGCGGCGAAGCCCTTGTCGGCCACCACCTCGGCCATCGCGGCGAGCAGCCGCGCGCGCTGACCGCGCGCGGTGTCGTCGCGGCGCGCGCCGAGGCGCGGAGCGAGGCTCGCGTGGCGCGCGACGAGGGAGGCCTGGACCGGCATGGCGGTCGCGTACCTTACAGGTACAGCATCGATACCCCGCCGGTACGTCCGGTCCCCTCGCCCGGCGCGGCGCGCTCGCCTTCCGCGGGCACGGCGCCGTCCCCCTCCGCACCGGCGCCGGCGCGTTCCGCCGGTGCGCCTCAATAGTGTGCGCGCATGGGGTTTCTCGACGTCTTCAGAGGAAGCAAGCCGAAGCTCTCGGTCGCGGCCGAGCCCGCCGACGCGCGGCCCGGCGACGAGGTGCGCGTCCGCGTCACCGTCGAGGGCGAGATCGACGACAAGGCGCAGGGCGCCCGCGCCGGCGTGCGCTGCGTCAACGAGTACCTCAAGCGCGAGTACGACCGGCGCGACGACGAGTGGGAGGAGGTCTGGCGCACGGTCGCGCTGCACGAGGACGCCCAGGACCTGCCGCTGGCCGCCGGCGAGCACGAGCTGACGTTCACGCTCCCGTCCGACCTGCCGCCCTCGTCGGCGGGCGCGGTGAGCTGGGCGGCGTTCGCGTCGATCGACCGCCGCCGCGGGATGGACGCCTCCGCCGGCACCCCGATCGCCGTGCGCGCGCCGGCGCCGGCCGGCGCGGCCGAGCGCCGCTCGGTCGCGCCCGGGCAGGACGGCGTGGGCTTCGAGGCGCTGCCCGCCGCCGCCGCGGCCGGGAGCGTGGTCGACGGCACGCTGACCGTGACGCCCGCCGACGACGTCAAGACGACCGGCATTCGGGTGACGCTGACGCGGACCCGCACGTACACCGACGACGGCAACCAGATCGTCCGGCGCGACGACGCCGCCGAGGTGGAGGTGGCGGGCGGCCAGGAGCTGGCGCCCGGCCAGGCCCACAGCTTCCCGTTCTCGGTCGCGCTGCCGCCCGACGCTCCCCCGACCGCGCACGCCCCGCACGCCGTCGTGGAGTGGTGGGTCCGCGGCACGGTCGCGCGCCGGATGCGCGGCGACCTCGAGGCGAGCGCGCCGCTGACCGTCTACGACGGCTAGTTCAGGCGCCCCTCGGAGATCGCCAGGCAGGCCTCGCACAGCGGCCACGGCGGGTTCCACGGGTAGCCGGTGACGTCCTGGCCGCAGAGCGCGGTGTCGGGGTCCTCGTCGACGAGGTGGCACAGCTCGTCGAACCCGTCCTCGTTGCGGCGCGGCACGCTGAACGAGCCGGGCGCCACGTTCGGAGGCACGGTGCGCGTCGGCATGCCCAGGACGCTACCCGGCGAGCGCCCGGTGGATGAACGCGACCACGTCGTCGAGGACCTCCTCCTTGTTGGTCTCGTTGAACACCTCGTGGCGCGCGCCGGCGTACACGCGCTCCTCGAAGCGCTCCCCGCGCACACGCGCGATGGCCTCGCGCGTCACCGCGAGCGGGACCAGCTGGTCCTCCTCGCCGTGGATCCACAGCGTCGGCACGTCGCCGAGCGGCGGCCCCGCGGCGACCGCCTCGACCCCGCGCACGAGCGCCTGGAGCGTCGAGCGCTTGAACGGCCCGTGCCAGACGAGCGGGTCGTCGGCGTACGCGCGCCCGACCGCCGCGTCGCGGGACAGGACGTCCGGGTCGACCGGGACGTCGGGGATCGGGTCGAGCCCGAGCAGCATCTCGAGCGCCGGGTTGCCGCCGATCGCCGGGCCGGAGAGGACGAGCGCGTCCAGCTCGCCGGGGTGCTTCTGGGCGTAGCGCGTGGCGATGAGCCCGCCCATCGAGTGGCCGAGCACGACGACCGGCAGGCCGGGATGCGCGGCCCGCGCGCGCTCGGCCACGCGGTGCAGGTCGGCGCTGTAGTCCTCGCCGTCGTCGACGTGCGCGCGCTCGCCCTCGGACTTGCCGTGGCCGAGGTGGTCGGGCGCGTAGACGGCCGCGCCCTCGGCGACGAGGCGGCGCGCGACGTGCTCGTAGCGGCCGGCGTGCTCGCCGTAGCCGTGCGCGAGCAGCACCACGAAACGCGGGTCGCCGTCGCGCCAGGCGTGCACGACGATGCGGCCGCGGACGCCGTCGAGCTCGCTCTCGGTCCTCTCCATGGTCGGGAGTATTAGCGTTCAGCCCGCCGTGGGACGCCCACGCCCAGCCGCGCCGCTCGCCGCCGCCGTCGCGCTCGCCGCCGTCGCGCTCGTCGCGCTCGTCGCGCCGCCCGGCGCGCTCGCCTCGCTCCCCGCCGTGGCGTCCGGCCACCGGCCCGGCCCCGACGCGCTCTACGCGCCGGCGCCCGAAGCGCCCCAGCTCCAGAACGTCGCCCCGTGGCGCGCCCCGCCGATCCTCGTGTCCGGCGCGAGCGCCTACCGCGACGGCGAGTTCGTCTACCAGGACTTCCTGCACGACGACCGCGGCGCCGCGGGCGGGCGCGACACGTCCGACCCGTTCGCCGACCCGACGACGTTCACGTTCGCGCCGACGTTCGGCCGCGTCACCTACCCGTCCGACCCGGTCTTCGCGAACAACGCGGCGGACCTCGTCGAGGTGCGGATCAGGCCGCTGCGCGACGCCACGGCGTTCCGCGTGACGTTCAACTCGCTCCTCGACCCCGAGCGGACCGCGTTCACGATCGCGCTCGGCTCGTCGACCGAGCCGCGCGCGTGGCCGCACGGCGCGGGCGTGCGCTCGCCGGCCGAGCTGTTCCTCACCGTCCACGGGACGGCGGCCGAGCTGCGCGACGCGCTCTCCGGCGAGGCGGTCGGGCCGGCGCCCGCGGCGAGCGTCGACCTTGCGGCGGCAGGTCGACGTGCGCCTGCCGCACGCCGCGTTCGACCCGGGCGACCGCACGGTGCGCGTCGCCGCCGGGGCCGGCCTGTGGGACGCCGTCGCCGGGCGCTACCTCCAGCCGCAGCCCGGCCGTCGCACCGCCGACCGGCCCGGCGGCGCCACGCCGACGAGCCCCGCGCTGTTCAACGTCGCGTTCCGCTTCCACGAGCCGCTGCCCGACACCGACCAGGGCGGCGCCGGCCTGACGCTCGTCGACGCCGGCTTCGGCGCGGCGCTCGACGGCTCGTGGTGGCGCGAGCGCGCGCAGGCCGACGCGCTGCGCGGCGGCGACGTGTCGGCGTTCTTCGCGGACGTCGACTTCGGGAAGCTGCGCGCGGGGGTGGACGACGACGGCGGCGTGCCGCGCACCGGGCCGATCAACCGCATCCTCGCCAGCCGGCACGCGTTCGGGCAGGGCGTCGACCACGGGCGAGTGTGCTTCGACATCCGCACGCTGGAGGGGCAGGGCACGCGGTGCGAGGGGCGCTTCGTCGGTCAGCTGCAGCCGTACGCCCTGTACGTCCCCGACCGGCCGCGGCCGGCGCGCGGCTGGGGGCTCACGCTGCTCCTGCACTCGCTGAGCGCGAACCACAACCAGTACTCCGCGAGCCGGTACCAGTCGCAGCTCGGCGAGCGCGGGGCGGGCAGCCTCGTCGCCACGCCGAACGGGCGCGGGCCGGACGGCTTCTACGCCGGCATCCCCGAGGCCGACGCGTTCGAGGTGTGGGCCGACGTCGCGCGGCACTACGAGCTCGACCCGGAGTGGACCGCGGTCAGCGGCTACTCGATGGGCGGCTTCGGCACGTTCCGGATGCTCGCCCGCTGGCCGGACCTCTTCGCGCGCGGGATGTCGACGGTCGGCTCGCCGGGCAGCGTGGACGACCAGCTCGCGTCGCTGCGCAACACGCCGCTCATGACGTGGGCCGCGTCGGGGGACGAGCTCGTGCCGATCGAGGAGACCGAGCGCGCGACCGAGCAGCTGATCGAGCACCGGCTGCGGTTCGTGCACCTCCTGTTCGCCGCGTCCGACCACCTGACGCTCTACACGAACGACGAGTGGGGGCCGGCGGCGGAGTTCCTCGGCGAGCACCGCGTCGACCGGGACCCCGAGCACGTCGCGTACGCGGTCGACCCGCGCGAGGACTCGGAGGCGGCCGCGGCGGTGGCCGACCACGCGTACTGGCTGTCGGGGCTGCGCGTGCGCGGCGGGGTGGAGACCGCGACGGTCGACGCGCGGTCGGAGGCGTTCGGGCGAGCGGAGCCCGAGGTGCTCGGCGTGGAGCGCGGGCAGGGGACGCTGTCCGGCGGCTCGCACGGGCCGATGGCGTACGACCGGCGCTCGCGCGCGTGGCGCGAGCCCGGGGCGGCCTTGGCGCGCGACCGGCTGGTGGTGCGCGCCACGGGGCTCGAGGCGGCGACGGTCGTCCTGCGGCGGGCGCGGCTGAGCTGCGCGCCCGAGGTCGACGTGCGCAGCGACGGGCCGCTCGACCTGCGGCTCGCGTGCCCGGGCGCGCTCGGGCGCCCGCTACCTGTGCGGCGCTGCGCGCGCACGGTCGCGGTGCGGCTGCCGCGGCTCGTGCGCGGGCGGCGGGTCGTGCGCGTCGTCGTCACGCGCGGCGGCCGGGTGCTCGCGCGGCGGCGCGGCCGGGCGGTGCGCGCGGTCGTGCTCCGCCGGCCGACGCGGCGGGCGTTCGCGGTGCGGGTGCGCGTGCGCGCTCGGGGGCGGAGCGTCAGCGTGCTGCGCCGGTTCCCGCTGTGCCGGCGGTACGGCTAGCGGCCCCGCGGTACGAGGACGCCGCGGCCGGGCAGACACGTACGCGAACACCCGACAGCGCGAGGATCCCGTGAGCACCGTCAGCCTGGAGACCATCACGCACCGGATCGGCGGGCAGCCCGCCGCCGGCCGGTCGAGCCGCACCGCGCCGGTCTACGACCCGGCGACGGGCGAGCAGCAGGCGGAGGTGCTGCTCGCCGAGGCCGAGGACGTCGACGCCGCGGTCAAGGCCGCCGCGGCGGCGTTCGCGGACTGGCGCGACGCGTCGCTGAGCCGGCGCGCGCGGATCATGTTCCGGTTCCGCGAGCTGGTCGACCGCCACCTCGACGACCTGGCGCGCATCGTCTCGTCCGAGCACGGCAAGGTGCTCGACGACGCCCGCGGCGAGGTGACGCGCGGGCTCGAGGTCGTCGAGTACGCGTGCGGCCTGCCGACGCTCCTGAAGGGCGAGTACTCGGACCAGGTCTCGGCCGGCGTCGACGCCTACGCGTTCCGCCAGCCGCTCGGCGTGTGCGCCGGGATCACGCCGTTCAACTTCCCCGTGATGGTCCCGATGTGGATGCACCCGCTCGCGATCGCGACCGGCAACACGTTCGTCCTCAAGCCCTCCGAGCGCGACCCGTCGGCGTCGAACCTCGTCGCCGAGCTGTACCGCGAGGCGGGACTGCCCGACGGGGTCTTCAACGTCGTGCACGGCGACAAGGCGGGGGTCGACGCGCTGCTCGACCATCCGGACGTCGCCGCCGTGTCGTTCGTCGGGTCGACGCCGGTCGCGCGCTACGTCCACGACCGCGCGAGCCGCGCGGCCAAGCGCGTGCAGGCGCTCGGCGGGGCGAAGAACCACGCGGTCGTGCTCGCCGACGCCGACCTCGACTTCGCGGCCGACCAGCTCACGGCGGCCGGCTACGGCTCGGCGGGCCAGCGGTGCATGGCGATCTCCGTCGTGGTGGCGGTCGGCGACGCGGCCGACCCGCTCGTCGAGCGGCTGCGGGAGAAGGCGCTCGGCGTCAGGGTCGGCCCGGGCCTCGACCCCACGTCGGAGATGGGCCCCGTCGTCACCCGCGAGGCGCTCGAGCGGATCGCCGGCTACATCGAGGCCGGCGTCGAGGCTCGCGCGGCCCTCGTGGTCGACGGGCGCCGCGTCGAGCGCGAGGGCAACGGCTTCTGGCTCGGCCCCACCCTGTTCGACGGGGTGGATCCCGACATGGCGATCTACCGCGACGAGATCTTCGGCCCCGTCCTCTCTGTCGTCCGGGTCGGCACGCTCGACGAGGCGATCGCGCTCGTGAACCGCAACCGCTACGCCAACGGGACGGCGATCTTCACCGCCAGCGGCGACGCGGCGCGCGCCTTCCAGCGCGAGGTGCACGTCGGCATGGTCGGGATCAACGTCCCGATCCCGGTGCCGATGGCGTACTACTCGTTCGGCGGCTGGAAGGACTCGCTGTTCGGCGACCACCACATCCACGGCCCCGACGGCGTCCGCTTCTACACGCGCGGCAAGGCGATCACCGCCCGCTGGCCGGAGGGCGGGTCGCCGCAGCAGCGCAGCCACCTGCACTTCCCGACCGCCGGGTGAGCGGCAGGGGTCGCCCGCGCGAGAGCGGGTAGTTCACCGGTCGCGGCGAGCCGAACGAACGCGGTGCGGGACAGGGCGCCCAGCGTGCCCGCGCGCAATGGGCGGCTCGCCGCGCAGCGCCGGGGACCCTCGGTCGCCACCGAGTATGTCGAGTTCGCCGGAGGCCGTCCCCTTCGGGGTCAAGGTGACTGGACGGATGTTCGACCGCCTGGGCCCTTGCCTGGCCCGGGACGGCGGATAAGGTGCGCGCCTCGTTAGCGCTTGAGCAGAACTTCAGCGGGTGCGGTTCCTCCTCCGAGGCGAGCGCCCGCGACGAGTCAGCGGTCGTGAGCACGGAGCCGGGAGGGCACGATGCGCCAGCAGGGACGCCGAATGTCGTGGGACGGACGCCGGACGCGGGTCCCGGTGCGAGCGCTGCTCGTGCTGCTGGTCGCCGGGCCGGCGGCCGTCGCGTCCGGCGCCGCGGTCGGCGCCGCGCCCGACCCCCGGGTGTCCCCGCCGCCCGCCGGCCTGTCGCCGCTCGAGCCGGGGCAGCCCGCCGCCGAGCAGCTCGCGCACGCCGCGCGGGAGGCCGGCCGCAGGGCGGAGAGGCAGCGCCTGGAGCGGCAGCTCCCGGCGGCGAAGGCCGAGCGCGAGGCCTCGCGGCGGGCGCACCGCGGGCTCGGGCGCGACGCCGCGCTCGCGCTGGCGGCGGAGCGGTTCGAGGGCAGCGCCACCGCCTCCGCGCTGCGGCCGTTCGCCGGCGCCGACGACGTGCACGTCCTCAACCGCTTCACGGCCCGCGTGATGCGCGACGGCAGGGCCAGCGTGCTCGTCTCCGACGGCCCGCTCGCGGCGGACGCGGACGGCGAGCCCGTGCCGCTCGACCTGCGGCTCGAGCGGCGCGGCGACCGCTTCGTCCCGGCCGCCGCGCCCGCGGCCGTGGCGATCCCCGCCCGCCTGCGCGACGGCCTGCGCGCCCCCGACGGCGTGACGATCGAGCACCACGCCGGCGACGACGTCTCCGGCGAGCGGGTGCGCGGCGCCGTCGTGTACCCGTCCGCCGAGACCGACGTCGACGTGGTGATCCGCCCGACGGTCGAGGGAGCGGAGCTGTACGACGTGCTGCGCTCGCCGGAGAGCCCGGAGGAGCTGGCGATCTCGGTCGACGCTCCGGGCGGCGCCTCGCTGCGCACCGGGCGCGACCGCGACGCGGGCTTCGACGTCGTCCGGGACGGCAGGGTCCTCGGGCGCTTCGGAACGCCGTTCGCGATCGACGCCGACGGCGTGCCCGTTGACGTGGAGACGGAGGCCGAGGGCTCGACGCTGCGCATGGTCGTCCGCCACCGCGGCCGCGACCTGCGCTACCCGATCCTCGTCGACCCGCCGTACGCGGTCAGCGAGTCGTTCGACTGGAACTGCTCGACGCCGCCGTGCTCACCGGACGCCCAGTGGAACGGGCGCGCCGGCTGGTACTTCGAGGCCAACGCTCCCACCAGCCGCTTCTGGTGGGGCGTCAAGCCGCCGGGCTCCTGGCTCGGCGGGGGCCTGGGGATCGAGCACCAGTCGGGTGGCACGTGGTTCGAAGACAGCGAGTACGCGTACTGGCGGTACCGGTCGGTCGGGCAGACGCGGATCGTGAGCGCCAGCCTGACGAGCTCGCTGGCCGCGGCGTCGGGCTCGAGCCTGTGCCTGTTCCGGGGGATCAGCGGCTGGTCGAAGGAGGGGAACTTCGTCTGGGAGGTCTCCGAAGGCGCCAACACGATGTGCGGCGACGGTCAGCCGGAGACCTGCTGCGGCGACGAGTGGCTGGATCGCAGCGCGGCTTGGAGCGTGAAGGGCCGCCTGTGGAACAACCTGCTCTCGGGCATCTACTTCCGCTTCGGCGGCAACCGGTCCTTCTTCGTGCACCGCACCAAGCAGGCGTTCGTCGAGCTGTGGGACGACGAGGACCCGTCGATCGCCGCGGACGTGCCGTCCGGCTGGACGAGGCAGACGGCGTTCACCGCCCGGGCCAGCGACCCCGGGACGGGCGTCCGGGAGGTGCGCTTCAACGGCCAGTCGCAGACGAGCGCGTGCACGGGCACCCGCCAGGCGCTCTGCCCGGATCAGGCCTCGGTGACCGCGACGCTCCCCGACGGCGTGAACGCGATCGACGCCATCGCGTTCGACGGCACGGGCCGCGCGCAGCGGCACGGCGGCGGGCTTCGCGCCGAGTACTACGACGACCACTTCACGGGCCACCGCGTCGACAAGACCGACTCCAGGATCGACTTCGCGTGGGGCGACCGATCGCCCGACCCGGCGCTGCACGAGGACTCCTTCTCCGGCCGCTGGACCGGCCGCATCCGGCCGGCCGTCAGCGGCACCTACTCGTTCCACCTGCAGAGCGACGACGACAGCGAGGTGTGGCTCGACGGGCGGTTGCTGACCCGCGCGTCCTGCTGCACGGAGGGCGCGCCCGGGACGGTGACGCTCGAGGCCGGCCGGTTCTACAACCTCGAGGTCGACTACCGCGAGTACACGGCCGACGCGTACCTGCGGCTGCTGTGGAGCGGGCCGGGCATCGCCAAGCAGCTCGTGCCGCGCGAGGTCCTCTTCCCGCCGGCGCCGGCGGCCCTGCCTCCGTTCGAGGTCAAGGTCGACAGCTCGTCGCCGTCCGTGACGCCCTCGGGCGAGCTGTGGGACAGGCGGGGCCAGACGATCGACCGCAGCGCATCGGCCTCGGTGCGGGCGGAGGACGGCGATCCGCTGGGCGGGCCGGCCGCGCGCCGGTCGGGCGTGCAGCGCATCGAGGCGTGGCTGACCTACCCGACGGGGCTGCGGGTGCTGCAGTCCAAGGTCGACCAGGGGACGTCGTGCACCGTCAAGAACGCGCAGGGCCAGGACGTCCAGAGCCCCGACAGCTGCCCGCTGACGCACTCGTACACCTTCGACGGCGGCAACCCGGCCTACCCGGCGGGCCAGTACGAGATCGAGTTCCTGGCCTACGACCACGTCGGCAACCCGGCCGGCAGGAGGGCGTGGACCTTCACGAAGGGCGACCTCACCGACCCGCTGCTCCTGGCCCTGTCGCACGAGCCGCCGCTGCCGGCCGGCTGGGTGGACGACCACAGGGGGCGCGTGACCGGCACGGCGACCGACGTGGGGACCGGCCTGCACCGGCTCGAGCTGACCGAGCCGCTCAGCGGCGGCGACCAGGCCCGGCCCAAGCGCTACAAGTCGCCCGGCACTCAGACCGACTGCGAGGGCACGCTGCAGCTGCCGTGCCCCGCCGCCGGCGACCAGTCCTTCGACTACGGGACGGCCGCCTACCGCGAGGGTCACGTGTCGCCGTCGGTCGTGGCCGTCGACGCCTCCGGCCGGCGGTCGAGCCGGAGCGCGTACACGCTGAAGGTCGACCACACGGGACCGGCGATCGCCTTCGAGGGCCCGCTGGCGCCGTACCGGAACGGCGCCGTCGTCACCGCCGGGCAGCACCGGCTGGACGTGCGGGTGACCGACGGCGTGCGCGGCGGGACGCCCGCGGAGCAGCGGTCCGGCGTGAAGTCGACGGAGCTGCAGGTCTCGCGCGACGAGGGCCCGTTCGAGAGCCGGGGCGTGGTGCAGAACGACGACTGCCTCGGCGACAGCTGCCCCGACGACGCGACCTACACCGTCGACACCGCGGCGTTCGGCGACGGCCTGCACGCGATCCGGGTGATCGCCTACGACCGCCTCGACCACCGCTCGGAGGTCACCTTCAGGTTCTTCGTCGACCTCGAGCCGCCGGCGCTCGAGAGCGTCACCCACGACCCGCCGCTGCCCGCATGGGTCGGGTCGCAGGCGCTCGGCGTCTCGGCCACCGCGTCCGACAGGGGGACCGGCGTCCAGCGGTTCGTGCTCACCAGGCGCACGCCGTCCGGCGACGCGGACCAGGTCGAGCGGCTCGCGTGCGAGCTGTCCCCCGAGGAGGGCCGGCGCTGCCCGAAGCGAGCCACCGTCCGGATCGCCTACAGCGGTGCCGACCTGGCCGAAGGCGTCGGGGTGCCGCTGCGCCTGCGGGCGATCGACGCGGTCGGCAGGGAGTCCGGCGCGAACGAGTGGACCGTCGACGTCGATCACTCCGCGCCGTCGTTCGACGCCGACTTCAGCATCGGCGCGTACTTCGACAGCGCCAGCGGAGCGGCCGTCGTCGACTGGGACCCGGCGGACGACCCCCTGCTCGCCGACGGCTCGGACGGCTCGGGCGTCAGCACCTACCACTACCGGGTGCAGCGCGACGGCGGCCCCTGGTCGGCGTGGCAGGCGACCGGCGAGAACACCGCGGCGCTCGCGAGCTCGAGGCTGGGCGAGCCGGTTCGCGTGGAGGTCCGCGCCGAGGACGCGGCCGGCAACTCGAGCGGCGTCGTCTCGGCCGCGACGGTCGTCGGGAGCGCGTGCGAGCCGTCGGCCGACGGCTACGTGCCCGACTGCACCGACGACGCGTACGAGGGCATGGACGACCCCGAGAACGCCGCGGTCCTGACGCCCGAGGCCTACCTCGCGGTCGGCACCGGCACCAGCGCGGCGCCCGCGCCCGCCATCAGGTACAAGGTGAACGTCGCCGGCGGCAGCTGGGTGACGATCCGCAGCAGGCAGCAGAGCTACGTGCTGGGGCTCGCGCACGACGGCTGGTACATGAACGTCACGGGGAGCCGCAACGTCGGCTCGGCCAACTACAAGGTCGGGCTGGTGCTCGGCGACTACCAGCACTGCGGCTGGATCAACGCGGCCTACCTCGACCCCACCGAGCAGCGCGAGGAGTCGAACTGCACGACGAGCTTCGCGCCCCGCGACCAGAACTTCGCGGTCGGCGTGAACTGCAGCGGCTGCGGGGGAGGGACGCGCGTGAGGCTCCGGGCCGCCACGCCGGAGTGCGCCGTCGTCCACCCCACGCCGGCCGAGGGGCGCCCCGACCGCTGCCAGCGGAAGATCCGTTCGATCACCAGCGAGCAGGTGGCTCGGGGGTATGAGGTTGAATGGCGGTACGTGACCAGGGGGCGCAAGTACGTGCTGGTCAAGGACCGTCACTTCAACAACCCCGACGGGAGCTGGGTGTTCGTCCACCGTTCCGCGCTGCCGCGCCGGCTGTGCAGGCGCGCCGGCGGCTGCGATCCGGACGACACGCCGTCGTGACGCTGCGGGCCGGGCTCGTCCGCGCGCTCTGTGCCGTCGCCCTGGCCGCCGCGGCGACGGCGGGCGGGTCGTGCGGTGGCTCGGGCGCGCGCGACGAGCCGGCACGCAGCGCGCCCGCGGCGACCGCGGCGGGCGGCGCGGGCGGCTACCGGTTCGTCGGCACGCCGCTCGCGGTGATCGACCGCGGCGAGCGGGGCGCCGGCTCGGGCACCTTCGAGGTCTGGTTCCGCCTGAACCGGCGTCTTCCGGTGCGGCAGCGCCGGATCCGCGCGCGGGGCACGCTCAACGGCGCCGCGGGCGAGTTCGGCGTCCTCGGCGTCCCGGGCCGCCGGCCGTGCTACTCCCAGGACATCGGCCTCACGCGCAGCGACGTCGACCCCGTCCTTCGCGACCCGCACCCGGGAGATCGCGTCACGTTCCGGCTGACGATCGACGGCGTCCCCGAGCCGCTCGAAGCCACGGTGCCGCTCGTCGACCCGCTGCCGCTCGTCCGCGACAGCCGCGGCCTGGGGGTCGTGGACGCGGCGTACGCGCGCGAGCTGGGCTGCCGGCGGGTCAGGCGCTGAGGCCGGCCGTCCGCGACGGGCATTCCTCTCCCTCGGGTAGAGGACGAAGGTCTCGACCGCAAGACCGTCGGCCTCGGTGTCGATGCTGCTCTGGAACGCTGCTGCAGCCCCCATCAACGCGGCCTCGCTGCTCCCGCACTGAGAGCTCCGTCTCCGCTCGCCCCACCGGCGCAAGCGTCGAGAAGAAAGAAGCTACGTTGACCCGCGGTCGCAGCGGACCGGATTGACTTCCCAAAGCGTACGCCACCTGGCGGCGCACGGTCCCGGTGACGGGGGAAAGCAACGTCTGGGGTCGCACGACGCTCTCGCCTGAGTCCGGCGGCGCCGAGGACCACGGCGGCGCCGTCCAGCACGCGACGGGAGGCGATGGGCGCGGCTGGTTTCGAACCAGCGACCTCTCGCGTGTGAAGCGAGCGCTCTCCCACTGAGCTACGCGCCCTCAGGGGGACGGACAGTCTAGCCCTGGTCGTTGGACGCGCTAGCCTGCGGAGCGGACCGTGCTAGGCGGGGAGGTAGCGGTGCCCTGCACCCGCAATCCGCTCTAGCGGGGCTGAACTCCCTCTCGAGGGGTGAGGCCACGGGGTCAGCGGTGCCGTGAGCGGCGTCGATGGGCCGGGTCCCCGCGTGATGTCGGCCCGTGAACCAGGTCAGGTCCGGAAGGAAGCAGCCTTAAGCGATCGTCGGCAGGCGCAGCGGGAACGCCCGGGCCGGAGTCGCGAACGGCATCAGCGCCCGGGACCTAGCTTCGACGGAGGGTGCACGGTCCGCTCTAGTCTCCGCGGGCGTGCGCGAGCCCCGGAGCGTGTACCTGCGCCGGCGCGCCACCGCGGTGGCGGTGCTGCTGGCGGTCGTCTTCGGCGTCGCGGTGATCGCCGGCGCGGTCGGGGGCGGGGGAGGCGGCGACCGCTCGCCCGGGGGCGGCGGGCGCGCGGCCGCCGCTGCTCCGAAGCCGCTGGAGCTGCCGCGCGGCGGCCGGCGGATCTTCCCCGACCATCGCGTCGTGGCGTTCTACGGCGCGCCGCAGCACGACGAGCTGGGGGTGCTCGGGATCGGGTCGCCGCGCGAGGCGGCGCGCAAGCTGGAGCGGCAGGCGCGGCCCTATGCGCGGCGGTCGCGGCCGGTGCTGCCGGCGATGGAGCTGATCGCCGTCATCGCGGCGAACGCGCCGGGCGCGGACGGGATGTGGCGCACGCGCCAGGAGCCGAAAGTCATCGACCGCTACCTGCGCGCGGCGCGGCGGGCCAAGGCGCTGCTCGTGCTGGACATCCAGCCTGGGCACTCGGACTTCCTCGTCGAAGCGCGCCGGCTCGAGCGGTGGCTGCGCGAGCCGGACGTCGGCCTGGCGCTCGATCCCGAGTGGCAGACGCCGGGCGTGAAGCCGGGGACGCAGATCGGCTCGGCGACCTCTCAGCAGGTCAACGCGGTGAGCGCGTGGCTGGCGAACATCGTGCGGGAGCGGAACCTGCCCGAGAAGCTCTTCGTCGTGCACCAGTTCACGCGCGACATGATCAAGGACAAGCACCGGGTCAAGCGGCGGCCGGGGCTCGCGATCACCATGAACGTCGACGGGTTCGGGGACCGGCCGAACAAGATCTCGAAGTACCGGCTGTTCACGTCCGAGGCCGTCCGCTTCCACGACGGGTTCAAGCTCTTCTACAAGGAGGACGTGAACCTCATGACGCCGCGGGCGGTGCTGCGGCTGCGGCCGCCGCCGGACCTCGTGATCTACGAGTAGGCCGTCAGCTCGGCGTAGCGGCGGCGCGGGTCGCCGCCGGCTGCGGCGAGGTAGGCGAGCAGGCGGTCGGCGTCGAGCCACCGCGGCGCGGAGCCAGCGAGCGTGGCCGCGTGGCTGCTCCACGGCCAGTCCTCCGCGCGCTCGCAGAGCCCGCCCGTGACCGGGTTGCGGGCGATGTAGGCGACGGTCATCCACAGCTGGGCGTCGTCCTCGATGCGGACGGAGCCGTAGCGGCCCTGGAAGAGATGGCCGACGCGACCGTGCCGCTCGTTGTGGAGCTGCGCGTATCCGCTGTGCAGCCGCTGCATCCCCGCGGCGAGATTCGGGCGGGGCGTCTCGACGAGGAGGTGGACGTGGTTGCGCATCAGGCAGAAGGCGAGGAGCCGCCACTGTTGGCGGAGGACGACGCGCCCGAGCATCGAGAGGTAGATGCGGCAGTCGACGTCATCGCGGTAGATCGCCTGGCGGTCGTTGCCTCGAGCGAACACGTGGTGGACGGCACCGGGGAACTCCTCTCGGAGAGGGCTTGGCATGCCCCTACTAGTCCCGCGGCGCCGAAACCTCGCCCCGTTGAGGGGTCAGACCCCTTCCCCCGCGCCCACTGAGGGGGTCAGACCCCTTGCGCGCCGCAGGCTCAGGGGGTCAGACCCCTTGAGTCGGGGTGACTCAAGGGGTCTGACCCCTCCGTCGTTCGGCGGGGGCGGACGCCTAGACTGGAGGCTTCGTGTCCGCCGCGCCCTCGCTGTACCGCCGCCACCGGCCTCGGTCCTTCGCCGACGTCGTCGGCCAGGAGCACGTCGTTCGGACGCTGCGCAACGCGGTGGAGCAGGGGAAGGTCCACCACGCGTACCTGTTCGTCGGCTCGCGTGGGACCGGGAAGACGTCGATGGCGAAGATTCTCGCCGCGTGCCTGAACTGCCAGAACGGGCCGACCGTCGAGCCCGACGGGAGCTGCGACTCGTGCCGAGCCATCGCCAACGCGACCTCCCTCGACGTCATCGAGATGGACGCCGCGTCGAACAACTCCGTCGACGACATCCGCGACCTGCGCGAGCGGGTGGCCTTCGCGCCCGTCTCCGGCAAGCACAAGGTCTACATCCTCGACGAGGCGCACATGCTGACCCCCGCGGCGTGGAACGCGTTCCTCAAGACGCTCGAGGAGCCGCCGCCGAACACCGTCTTCGTCCTCGCCACCACCGAGGCGAACAAGATCCTTCCGACCGTCGCCGACCGCTGCCACCGCTTCGACTTCACGCGCCCCACCGTGGAGCAGATCGCCACCGTCCTGCGCCGCGTCGCCGCCGACGAGGGGATCGAGATCGGCCCCGACGCCCTGGCCGTCGTCGCCCGCCACGCGACCGGCTCGTTCCGCGACGCGCTCGGCACGCTCGAGCAGCTCGTCACCTACTCGGGCCGCACGATCGCGCTCGACGACGTGCTCGCCGTGCTCGGGGTCGCCGACGCGGACCTCCTCTACGAGTCCCTCGACGCGATCGCCGCCTCCGACGCCCGCCGCGCCCTGCTCGCCGCCGGGCGCCTGACGGAGTCCGGCCGCGACGCGACCGCCTTCCTGCGCGACCTCGAGGCACACGCCCGCGACCTGCTCATCGTCGGGACGCTCGGCGAGGTCCCGGCCGAGCTGGCGATGACGGCCGACCGGGACGTTCGCCTCACCGAGCAGGCCGAACGCGTGCCGAGGGGCGACGTCGTCCGGCTGCTCGAGCTGATCGCGGCTGCGATCGAGGCGATCAAGGCGGGCGCGGAGGCGCGCACGCAGCTCGAGCTCGCGCTCGTCAAGGCCGCCGCGCCGAAGGTGGACGCGTCCACGAAGGCGCTGCTCGCCCGGATCGAGCGGCTGGAGCGGGCGCTCGCCGGTGCGGCCCCGCCCAGCGGGGTCGCAAACGGCGGTGCTCGCGAGGGAGCGAACGGCGTACCGCCGGACGCGCCGGCGGGGGGCGCCGCGGGGAGCGGGTCTGGCGCGGGGGGAGGCGCGACGCACGGGCCGTCGACCGGTGGTCCCGCGCGGAGCGATGCGGCCGCGCCGGGTGGTGGCGCGCGCGGCGAAGCGGGTGCGCCGGGTGGTGGCGCGCGGGGCGAAGCGGATGCGCCGGGTGGTAGCGCGCGGGGTGAAGCGGCCGCGCCGGGTGGTGCCGCGCGGAGCGGAGCGGATGCGCCGGGCGGTGGCGCGCCGAGTGAAGCGCCCGCGCCCGGGGATGGCGCGCGGAGCGAAGCGCCCGCGGCCGGGGGTGGTGGACACAGCGAAGTGAACCTCGCCGCCCTCCGCGACCTCTGGCCCGCCGTCCTCGACACCGTCCGCACCCAGAACGGGCTGCTGGCCGCGGTCCTCGCCGACGCTCGGCCGTGCGACGTCCGCGACGGCCAGCTCGTCATCGCCTTCACGCCCGACAAGTCGTTCCTTCGCCGCAAGGCCGAGGACGCGACGAATCGGCAGCTGGTCGCCGAGGCGGTCCGGAGCCTCGCCGGGCGGTCGCTCGGCATCGCGTACGAGCTGCGGGAGGCCGAGGAGGAGTGCGCACCCGGCGCGCCGGCCCTCACCGACGACGAGCTGGTCGAGCGGATCAAGGCAGAATTCGAGGCGGAGGAGATCGTGCCCGACGAGACCGAGGAGCCGGCCTAGAAGATGCCCCAGCCACCGAACCTGCAGCGGATGCTGCAGCAGGCGCAGGAGATGATGGCCGCGCAGCAGGAGGCCCAGGAGCAGCTCAAGAACGAGCGCGTCGAGGCGAGCGCCGGCGGCGGGATGGTCAAGGTCGTCGTGTCGGGCGACATGCGGATCCAGGAGCTCACGATCGCTCCCGACGCCGTCGACCCCGACGACGTCGAGATGCTGCAGGACCTCGTCCTCGCCGCCGTCAACCAGGCGCTCACCCAGGCGGAGGAGCTGGCCGCGCAGAAGCTCCAGAGCGGCGGCGGCATGGCCGACTTCGACCCGATGAGCGCCCTCGACTCGCTCGGACTGGGGGGCGCGCTCGGCGGGGGAGCGCTCGGAGGAGGCGCCCTCGGAGGAGGCGGCGGCGCAACCCCCGCACCCGCCAACCGCGCCGCCCGCCGCGCCCAGAAGAAGCGCTAGCGCGTGCAGGCCCCGCCCGTCCAGCGCCTCGTCACCGAGCTGGGCAAGCTCCCCGGCATCGGCCAGCGCACCGCCCAGCGGCTCGCGTTCCACATCCTGCGCACCTCCCCCGAGGAGGCCAACGCGCTCGCCGACGCGATTCGCGAGGTCAAGGAGCGCATCCGCCTGTGCGAGATCTGCTTCAACCTCGCCGACGAGCCGCGCTGCCGCATCTGCCAGGACGAGCGGCGCGACCGCGAGACGATCTGCGTCGTGGAGGAGCCCAACGACGTCATCTCGATCGAGCGCACGCACGAGTTCCGGGGGCGCTACCACGTCCTCGGCGGCGCGCTCAGCCCGATCGACGGCGTCGACCCCGAGGACCTGAAGATCGCCGAGCTGTACCGGCGGGTGGAGCAGGGCGAGGTCCGCGAGGTCGTGGTCGCCACGAACCCGACGACGACCGGCGAGGCGACCGCGCTCTTCATCGCCGACGGCCTGCGCGAGCGCGCCCCCGGCGTCACCGTCACGCGCCTGGCCAGTGGCCTGCCGGTCGGCGGCGACCTCGAGTACGCCGACGAGGTCACGCTCGGCCGCGCGCTCGCGGGCCGCCGGGCGCTGTGAGCGACGCGCAGCCGGCCGCCCGCGCGCGGCCCGACGCCCCGCGCGCCGCGTCCTGCACGTTCTGCCGGATCGTCACCGGCGAGCTGGCCGCCCACACCGTCCTCGACGACGACCGCTTCCTCGCCTTCCTCGACACCACGCCGCTCTTCCCGGGCCACGTGCTGCTCGTGCCGAAGGAGCACCACGAGACGCTGTGGGACCTGCCCGACGACCTGCTCGGCCCGCTGAACGAGCGCACCAGGCGGCTCGCCGAGGCGGTCCGCGCGGCGACCGGCTCGCAGGGGATCTTCACCGCCACCAACAACGTCGTCAGCCAGTCGGTCCCGCACCTGCACGTCCACGTCGTCCCGCGCAACCGCAAGGACGGCCTGCGCGGGTTCTTCTGGCCGCGCACCAAGTACGCGTCCGACGACGACGCGGAAGCGATGGCGCGGCGGATCAGGGAGGCGACCGGCTAGCGCGGAGCCTGCGCCGCCGCCTTCATCGCCGCCACGCGCCGCACGGCCTCGTCCAGCCGGTCGCGGGGAACCTCGCCGGACCGCACGGCCGCGAGCAGCCCCTGGTACGCCGCCTCCTGCTCCGCCGCGCCGCCGGCGAGCACGAGCAGGTCGCATCCTGCGCGCACCGCCTCGACCGCCGCGCGCGCGACGCCGCCGCCCGTCGCGGCCGTCACCGCCACGAGGTCGGCGGACACCACCGCGCCGCGGAACCCGGTGGAGGAGCGCAGGAACCGCACCGCGTCGGGCAGGACGGTCGCCGGGGTCACCCCGTCCCACGCCGCGAACAGCGCGGCCGACATCTGCACCGCGTCGGCGCCCGCCCGCACCGCACCCCGGAACGGCTCGACGTCGCGGCGCAGCAGCTCGTCGACCGACAGCCCGACGGTCGCCGCGCCGAACAGCGGGTCCTGCGACGCGCCGCCCTCGCCCGGGAAGCGCCCGGGCGCGACGACGACCCGCGCCTCCTTCCACCCGCGCACCGCGGCCTCGACGAACGCCGCCGCCTCGCGCGGGTCGTCGGAGAACCCCCGCTCGGCCGACGGCCCGCCGCCCACCGCCAGGTCGGCGGACGGCCCGAGCACCATCCGCACGTGCGCGCTGCGCAGCCGCCGCGCCGCGTCCAGGGCCTCGGCGCGCGCCTCCTCCGGCGTCCCGTCCAGCCCGATGTCCGGCGCGGGCGGCGGGCCCAGCCGGCCGAGCGCGGCCGGCTCGGTCGCCACCAGCGGCGGCGCCTGGCGCCCGCGGCGCGCCGCCTCCTCCAGCGCTCCGACGGCGTCGCGCACCTGCGACGGCGACCCGTAGTTCGTCGCCCCCACCAGCACGACGCCCCACGCGCGCGAGCGCATCCGCTCGAGCAGCGCGCGCGGCGGCTCGCGCCCCTCGAACCCCACCGCGAACAGCTGCGCGACGGCCTGCTCGACCGGCAGCGGCGGCGACGCCGGCTCGGCCGCGAGCACGGGGCGCAGCGCGTCGAGCAGGGACCGGTCCTCGCCGCGGAACCGCGAGCCGGCCTCGGGCACGTCGCCGCCGTCCCCGCCGCCGCCGGAGCCGTCCTCCGCGAACGGGTCGCCGACGAGCAGCACCACCGCCGCGACCGCCATCAGCACCCCGGCCGCGGCGAGCAGCCGGCGCAGCCGGCGGCGCCTATCCTGCTCGACCATGGCGCCGATGGGGACCGTCGTGATGAAGTTCGGGGGCACCTCGGTGGCGGACGCCGAGCGCCTCAAGCGCGCCGCGCGCCGGATCGTCGACAAGCGCGAGGCCGGCTACGACGTCGTCGCGGTGCTCTCCGCCCGCGGCAAGGAGACCGACCGGCTGATCCACGACGCCTACGAGATCTCCGCCGCGCCGGACCCGCGCGAGATGGACATGCTGCTGTCCACCGGCGAGCGCGTGTCGTGCGCGCTGTGCGCCATGGCGATCAACGATCTCGGCCACCGTGCCATCTCCCTGACGGGATCACAGGCCGGGATCGTGACAGACACCTCCCACACGAAGGCCCGCATCCTCGAGGTCCGCGCGGACCGCATCCGCGACGCGCTCGCCGCCGACGCGATCGTGCTCGTGGCGGGGTTCCAGGGCGTCTCGACGGCCAAGGACGTCACGACGCTCGGCCGCGGCGGCTCCGACACGACGGCGGTCGCGCTCGCCGCCGCCGTCGGCGCGGAGGAGTGCGAGATCTACACCGACGTCGACGGGGTCTTCACGAGCGACCCCAGGATCGTGCCGGAGGCGCGCAAGCTGCCGTTCGTGACCTTCGAGGAGATGCTGGAGATGGCGGCGTCCGGCGCCGGCGTCCTGCAGCTGCGGTCGGTCGAGTACGCGCGCAACCACGGCGTGCGGATCCACTGCCGATCGAGCTTCCACGACGGCCCCGGTACGGTTGTCATCGGAGAGGACGAGACCGTGGAGCAGCCGCTGATCACCGCCGTGACGCACTCGACCGGGGAGGCCCGGGTGACGCTGCTGGGCGTGCCCGACACGCCGGGCGTCGCCGGCCGGATCTTCACGGCGCTGGCCGACGCGAACGTCAACGTCGACATGATCATCCAGAACGAGCCGGTCGGCGACGCGCGGGCCGAGCTGTCGTTCACGGTGCCGAAGGACGACCTGCGCACCGCCCGGGAGAAGCTCGAGCCGCTGCTCGGCGAGCTGGGCGTCGCGGGCATGGACGCCGACGAGACGATGGGGAAGGTCTCGATCGTCGGGGCGGGAATGAAGAGCCACCCCGGCGTCGCCGCGCGCGTCTTCCAGACGCTCGGGACGGAGGGGATCAACATCGAGATGATCTCGACGTCGCCCATCAAGATCTCGTGCGTCATCGACGGCGAGAAGGTGCCGCACGCCGTGCGCTCGCTGCACTCGGCGTTCGAGCTGGCGGGGCCGGACACGATCCGGCCGGAGCAGCCGTTCGGGCAGTTCGCGCGATGAGCGGCGGCGGCTACCGCGTCGCGGTCGCGGGCGCCACCGGCGCCGTGGGCTCGCTCATGCTCGAGGTGCTGCGGCGCTCGTCGCTGCCGATCCGCGAGCTGGTGCCGTTCGCGACCGAGCGGTCGGAGGGGCGCGAGCTGCCGCTGGCCGACGCGCCGGTGCGCGTCATGCGCGACGACACGATCGAGGGCTTCGACCTCGCCCTGTTCAGCGCCGGCGGCTCGACGTCGCGCGAGTGGGCCCCGCGGTTCGTCGCGGCGGGCGCGGTGGTGGTCGACAACTCGAGCGCGTGGCGGATGCACGAGGACGTGCCGCTCGTCGTCTCCGAGGTCAACCCGGACGCGCTCGACGGCCACAGCGGGATCGTGGCGAACCCGAACTGCACGACGATGGTCGCGATGCTGCCGCTGAAGGCGCTGCACGACGCGTTCGGCCTGCGCTCGCTCGTCGCGACCTCCTACCAGGCCGCGGGCGGGGCGGGGCAGAAGGGGATCGACGAGCTGGCCGCGCAGGTCGGCCCGGTGGGGGAGGACGTCGACCAGCTCGTACGCGACGGCGACGCGGCTCGCCGCAAGGTGCGGGCGAGCGTCCACGCCGACACGCTGGCGTTCAACGTCGTCCCGATGCTCGGCACGCTCGGCGACGAGGGCTACACCGACGAGGAGCTCAAGCTCCAGAACGAGTCGCGCAAGATCCTCGACCTCCCCGACCTCGCGGTGTCGCCGACCTGCGTCCGCGTGCCGGTCATGGTCGGCCACGCGGTCGCGTGCCGCGCCGGCTTCGACCGCCCGGTCGACGTCGACGAGGCGCTGGCCGCCCTGCGCGCGTTCCCGAACCTCGTCGTCCAGGACGCCCCGACGCCGCTCGAGTGGGCGGGCCGCGACGAGGTCGCCGTCGGCCGCGTCCGCCGCGACCTCGCCGACCCGAGCGCGCTCAACCTCTTCGTCGTCGGCGACAACCTGCTCAAGGGCGCCGCGCTCAACACGGTCCAGATCGCCGAGCAGCTCCACGCGCGCGACCTCGTCCGCCCGCGCGTCGAAGCGGCGACGTAGCGGCTGGCCCTGCGGCGCGCCGGCGAGCTCGGCGCGGAGCGTGGCGATCTCGGTGACGGTCAGGCCGACGTAGGCGTGGGCCGAGGCCGCGACCGCGTCGTCGAGGTCGGCGAGGTAGTCGGGGTCGCGCGTCCGGCCGGTCAGGTGCGCCAGCGCCCGCTCCTCCTCGAGGGCCTCGAGGTGGCGCAGCGCGTCGAGCGCGGGACGGCTCTCGATGCGGGGGCTGGGCTTCTGCGTGGGTCGCACTCTGCCGTCCGGGCATGCGGCGGCATCGGGGACATCCCCGTCGCTCGCGGTGAGTCTGCGTGTGAGATGGCCACTGGAGGCCAGTATCCCGTTGCTGCCGTCAGATCGGTCGTGAACGAGTCTGCGGGCGGTGGGCGTCGAGTGGCTCGCGCCCGCACCACCTGCCCGGTCTGTTACCGAGGAAGCCGTCGCTCGCATGGCGAGGACCCCGCGATCTTTGTGAGCCACGCGTGGGGCCCCCGAAACGTCGCTCGTCGCGCTCCTGAACACCCCGACGACCGGCGGCCGAAGCCCCACACACCGACGAGCTGCGCGGGAGGTCTACGCCACGACCTGACCATGGCCAATGATTCAGACGCGGCCGACCATGTAGCTACAGTCCCGACTCGCCGTCAGACGGCCGTAGCGCGGTAACCCGCTAGGCGCACTCACTTGCATCAGAAGCGCATCGACAATCCCAAGGCGCAGCGCCCCAAGGCAACACGCGCCGACGTGGATCTCCTCCTTCAAGCGGCATGGGCGCAGGGAGCGTGGATCGAACGCGGCGGCAATCAGCACTTCAAGGTCTACCCCTCGGGGAAGGGGAGGCGCATGGTCCCGATCCCGGCGACGCCCTCGGACTACCGAACCGTCCGCAACAAACGTTCGCAGCTAAGGCGAAATGGGATTGATCCGACTAAGCGATGAGGGGTAGTACCCAGGGGCTGGGGGTTTGCCCCCATGGACCTCCCCCGGGCGGGTCCCTATAGTGCTCTTTCACATGCATGAGTCCGAGATCATCCTGAAGCTCTCCACGGAGAATCCGGCTGTGGACGACGAGACGCTCGAGGAGCACATGTTCGCGGTGCTTCATGCCGTCGAGGAGTACGCCGACTCGGCTCTCGGCCCGGTTGTCGCGGTTGACTTCGACAACCGCACGATCGAGCTGGCGTTCTCGCTCCTTCACGACACGCAGTCGCAGGCGCAGAAGATCGTTTCGGACGTGCTGAAGGTGATCGAGGCGCACACCCCCGTGTCGTTCGGGGAGACGACCACGCACGTCGGGAAGCCCCCGCACGAGGAACACTCGGGCGACCTCGCCCTCGTGTAGTAGAGCCGTTTCCACGCTTTGTCGGCGTGTGCATCACGCGGAGGGTCAGCGTGAGGAACGGCTATCGGTGGTCCCGCTCGAAGGACCGCGCGAACAAGGCGGTGTAACCGCTGCCTCGAGCAGAGACCGCCGACCTGCGGTCTTGGCGAGCTTGCGGCGCCGACCATGCGCCAAGCTCTTCGGTGAGTCGAAGGCCGAGGAAGCCCGGGGCGCGACAAGCCCAACCTGGGCGTCGTGGTCGTGATCCATCCAGGATCTGCGCAATCAGGTCCATGCGACAGCTGGCCTGGGCCTGATCGCAGGCAGCTCATCCAGGAGCGCTGGGTGAGCAAGTACGCCGAGCGCTGGTCGCGCGCGCTGATCGGCCTCAAGACCGTCCTCGAGGAGGAGAGCATGTCCGGGCAGGCCCACGTCTACGAGCTGTACATCCGCACGACGCCGGAGCGTCTCTGGCAGGCCATCACCGACGGCGAGCTGACGCGGCAGTACTACTTCGGCTCGCCGGTCGCGTCGGAGTGGACGCGGGGCGCGCGGTTCGAGATGACGAACCCGGGCGACCCGAGCGAGGTGTGGGTCGAGGGCGAGGTGCTGGAGGTCGACCCGCCGCGCCGGCTCGTCCAGAGCTTCGTCGCGCACTGGGACGACGAGATGGACCAGCAGCAGCCGTCGCAGGTCACTTGGGACGTCGAGGAGCGCGGCGGCGCGTGCCGGCTGCGCGTGACCCACGAGGGGCTGAGCGAGGCGGCCGCGCGGCAGGTCTCCGGCGGCTGGCCGCAGATCCTCTCGGGCCTGAAGACGCTGCTGGAGACCGGCGAGCCGCTGGCGCTGGCGCCGGCGGGGTAGCGGGCGCGCTACCGCCCGGCGGGGATCGCCAGCTTCGTCGGGGCGGGCCGGCCGCGGAGGAGGACCTCGCCGTCCGGCGTCCAGCGGGCCGACTCGGCGGCGCGGGCGCGGTCGAGGATCGACGCGGAGGCGACCACGCGCTCCGGGCGGCGCTTGGCCAGCTCGCACAGGCGCGCCGCCTCGTTGACGGGGTCGCCGACCACCGTGTACTCCAGGCGGTGCTCGGCGCCGACGTTGCCGGCGAGGGCGGGGCCGGCCGAGACGCCGATGCCGGCGTCCAGCTCGGGCAGCTCGCGGCGCAGGCGGGCGTCGAGGTCGCGCGCCGCAGCGAGCGCCGACGAGGCGCAGGCGTCGTCGGCGACCGGCGCGCCGAACACGACGAGCGCGGCGTCGCCCTCGAACTTGTTCACCCACCCGCCGTGGCGGCCGACCACGTCGACGACGATCGCGAAGAACCGGTTGAGGAGCGCGACGACGTCCTGCGGCGGGCGCTCGGCCGCCAACCGCGTCGACCCCACGAGGTCGACGAACAGCGCCGCGACCTCGCGCACCTCGCCGCCGAGCGTCGTGCCCTCGGCCAGCGCGGCGCGCGCGACGTCCTCCCCGACGTGGCGGCCGAACAGGTCGCGCAGGCGCTCGCGCTCGCGCAGCCCGGCCACCATCCGGTTGAAGCCGCTCTGGACGAGCCCGACCTCGCTCGTGTCGTCGACCCGCACCGACGCGTCGAGGTCGCCCTCCTCGATCCGGTGCAGCGCACGGCGCATCTCGCGCAGCGGGTCGGCGACCGACTTGGCGACCAGGAGCGTCGCGACGAGCCCGATCCCCACCGCGCCGACGGCGAGGACGAGGACGCTGCGCAGCACGTCGTCGCGCGGCAGCCGCTCGTCGCCCAGCGCGTGGCACGCGACCATGATCACCCCGGCGAGCGGCACGCCGGTCGCGAGCCCCCACGCGAGCACGAGCCGGCGCTTGACGCCGAGGCCCTGCGCGCGCGACGGGGGCGCCGCGGCGAGCGCCCGCGCGGTGACGCCGCGCTGGATCCGCTCGCTCAGCAGGTAGCTGAGCGTGATCGTCGTGATACCGCCCATGACGATCGTCGACGCGACGTGGAACGCCAGGTCGGCCGACGTCCCCGCGTTGAGCGCGCCGAAGAGCACGGCCGCGGCCAGCCAGAACGAGCCGTCGACCGCCGCGCACAGCGCCGGCAGCCGCAGCGTGCCCTCGCGCTCGCGGTCGGTCGGCGGCCGGTCCTCCAGGAGCCAGGCGACGTTCGGCCGGATGAGCCGCCCGGTCCAGACCCACCCGACGGCGAACGACACGGGGATGTAGACGGCGGCCGCCACGAGGTTCTTGGCCATCTCGACCTCGGGGTGCGGCGGCATCGGGATCACGAACCACAGCAGCACGAACACGTCGATCGCGCCCATGAGGTTCGCGAGCATCGCCACGCCGCCCGCGCGGCGCAGCGTGCGGTCGGCGAGCGCCGCGCGCGCCGCGCCGTCGAGCGGCTGGCGGCCCGCCAGCGCACCGACCCTGCCGGCTGTCGCGTCAGCGCTCATGGCACCTGAAAGGTTCCCGCTGCAGCGAGTTCAGCGCGCCGGTACGCGGCGTTTTGTGCGCTACGTCACTCCGGCGCGAACTACCAGCCGGCCGAGCCGCCGCCCACGCCGGCGACGACCGACTGCGTCCAGTCGATCACCGTCGTCGGCTTGACGACGTGCCGCGCGAGCCCCAGGTCGTCGGGGTCGAGCCCGAGCGCCAGCCCGAGGAGCTGCGGCAGGTGCAGCACCGGCAGCCCCAGGTCGCGGCCGCCGTAGCGCTCGGCCAGCGGCTGCTGCAGGTCGAGGTTCAGGTGGCACAGCGGGCACGGCGTGACGAGGCAGTCGGCGTGCGCGTCGATCGCGTCGCCGAGGTGGCGCGCCGCCTGCTTGAGCGACGCGTCCTTGTTCATCGTGATGATCGGGAACCCGCAGCACTTGTGCTGGCCGGCGTACTCGATGACGGTGCCGCCGAGCGCCTCGATCAGCATGTGCAGGTACCGGTCCCGGGGCTTCTCCTCGTCGATCCCCAGCCGGTCGGTGGGCCGGATGATGTAGCAGCCGTAGAACGGGCCGACGCGCAGGTCCTTCAGCGGGCGCCGCACCCGCGCGCGCAGCTCGTCGAGCCCGAAGTCCTCGACCAGCAGCCACAGCAGGTTCTTGTTGACGACCTCGCCCTTCTCGTAGCGCAGGCCGTCGGGCTGGAGCGTCGCGTTGATCCGCTCGCGGTACTCGGCGTTCGCGTCGAGGCGCTCCTGGCACTCGGTCTGCGACCCCTGGCACGTCGAGCAGATGTTCATCATCATCGGGTTGCCGGTCTGCTGCGCGAGCGCGAACGTGCGCGCGTTGAGCGTGTCGGCGAGCTCCTGCGAGTGCTCGGCGATCACGCCCGCGCCGCAGCACGACGCGCGGTCCAGCTCGACCAGCTCGAGGTCGAGCAGCGGGGCGACCTTGGCCATCGAGCCGTGCAGCTCCGGCGTGAAGCCGCGGCTCACGCAGCCGGGCCAGTAGGCGAGTTTCATCGGGCGGGGGACTCCTCGGGGGTCTGGCCGGGCTGGCCCTGGTCGGCGGCGTTGCCGGCGTGCGCCTGGCCGCCGGCGCCGGCGTCCTGAGCGCCGGTGTCGTCCTCGTCGTAGCCGGAGATGTACAGGTTGAGCTCGTCGCGCTCGTCGCGCGACTCGACCGCGTCGAAGATCCGCTGGACCGACGCGAGGTCGTCCTTGGGGATCTTGTGGCCGAGCAGCGCGCCCTTCGGCGTCACCTTGCGGCGCAGGAGCGCGCGGGTGATGACCGGGAGCGAGTCGAGCAGCTCCTGGCCGGCGGCGGGGTGGAACTTGCCGAACCACGAGTCGCCGCCGTACGAGCGCGGCAGCAGCTCGGCCTCGTGCAGCAGGCCGTAGCCCTTGACGAGCGTGGCGAACGCCGCCTCGTGCCGGTGGCCGTTGTTGCGGTCGACGATCTCGTGGTCGCCGGCGACGCGCCGCAGCCGCATGATCTGGTTCATCGGCGCGACGCCCTTCGGGCACGCCTCGATGCAGCTGAAGCAGTGCGTGCAGTCGTACATGCCGTGCGGGTCCTCGGCGAGGTCCTTCAGGCGCTCGTACTGCTGCGCGTCGCGCGGGTCGCCGACGAAGCGGTACGCCTTGGCGAGCGCGGCCGGGCCGACGAAGAGCGGGTCGATCTCCAGCGACAGGCAGGAGGAGACGCACGCGCCGCACTGGATGCACGCCATCGACTGCGTGATGTCGACCATCGACTCGTGCGGGGCGATGTACTCGCGCTCGGGGATCGGCTCCTTGTTGATGAGCCACGGCGTGACGCGCTGGATCTTCTTCCAGTGCACCGCGTCCATGTCCACGATCAGGTCCTTGATCACGGGCATGTTCGCCATCGGCTCGACCTCGATGACGCCGTCCTTCGCGTGCCGCGCCGCCTTGTCGAGGTGCGTGTGGCACGCGAGGCCGGTCTTGCCGTTGATGAGCACGCCGCACGAGCCGCAGATCGCCGCGCGGCACGAGCACCGGATGCCGATCGAGCCGTCCAGCTCGCCCTTGGCCTGGAGGATGCCCTCCAGCACCGAGCGGTGCCCCTCGAGGTCGACGGTGTACTCGGCCCAGTACGGCGCCTGGCCGGACTCCGGGTCGTAGCGCCGGAGCCGGAGCGTGAACTCGCTCACGTCAGTACTTCCTCTCTTCCGGCTGCCAGCGGGTGATCGTCACGGGCGAGTAGGAGATCGCCGGGTCGTCGCCGCCGTTCGTCGTCACGTTGATGTGCTTGAGCCACTCGTCGTCGTTGCGCTCGGGGAAGTCGGTGCGGAACTGGGCGCCGCGCGACTCCTTGCGCTCGATCGCGCTGAGGACGATCGCCTCGGCGCAGTCGAGCATGTAGCCCAGCTCGATCGCCCCGAGGACGTCCTGGTTGAACACCGTGCCGCGGTCGTCGACGTACGCGGTCGCGGCCTCCTCCTTGAGGCGCTTGACGATCTCCAGGCCCTGGCGCAACCCGTCCTCGTCGCGGAAGACGGCGCAGTAGCGGTTCATGGCCTCGCCGAGCTCGGTCTTGATCGCCGAGATGCGCCGGCCGGTCCGCGGCCGGGCGATGATCGCGTCGATCTCCGCGACGTCCTCGCGCAGCTTGGCGCCGGCGGCCTTCGGCGCCGGCATCGCCATCGCGCGGGCGCGCTCCGCGGCGTGCATGCCCGCGCGCTTTCCGAAGATCAGCGTGTCCAGCAGCGAGTTGGCGCCCAGCCGGTTGCCGCCGTGCACCGAGACGCACGCGACCTCGCCCGCGGCGTACAGGCCGGGGATCGGCGTCGCGCCGTGCGCGTCGGTCTTGACGCCGCCCATGACGTAGTGCTGGCCGGGGCGGATGAGGATCGGGTCGCGCGTGATGTCGACGCCCGCGAAGTCCTTGCCGATGTTGACGATCTCGCGCAGCGCCTCGAGCGTGCGCTTGCGCGGCACGACGGTGACGTCGAGGTAGATGCCGGCGCCGTCCGGCCCGGCGCCGCGGCCCTCGTTGATCTCGGTCTGCTCGGCGCGCGAGACCACGTCGCGTGAGGCCAGCTCGAGCTTGTTCGGCGCGTACTTCTCCATGAAGCGCTCGCCGTCGCCGTTGAGGAGGTGCGCGCCCTCGCCGCGCGCGCCCTCGGTGATGAGGAAGCCGTTCTCGACGAGCGTCGTGGGGTGGTACTGGACCATCTCCATGTCCATCAGCGGCGCGCCGATGCGGTAGGCCTGCGAGATGCCGTCGCCGGTGACGATCAGGCCGTTCGTGGTCGGCTTGAACGCCTGCCCGCAGCCGCCGGACGCCAAGATCACGTTCTTGGCCGTGAAGACCTCCATCGCGCCCGTGCGGATGTCGCGCGCGACGCAGCCGACGCACGCGCCGTCCTCGTCCTGGACGAGCGACGTCGTGAACCACTCCTCGTAGCGGTCCACCCGGTCGCTGTACTTCATGAGCTGCTCGTAGAGCACGTGCAGGATCGCCTGGCCGGTGATGTCGGCGACGTAGTACGTGCGCGCCTGCGAGGCGCCGCCGAACGCGCGCGTGCCCAGCTCGCCGTGCTCGTTGCGGTGGAACGTGACGCCGATGTGCTCGAGGTGCAGGATCTCCTCCGGCGCCTCGCGGGCCATGATCTCGATCGCGTCCTGGTCGCCGAGGTAGTCCGAGCCCTTGACGGTGTCGAACGCGTGCGACTCCCACGTGTCCTCGGGGTTGAGGGCCGCGTTGATGCCGCCGGCCGCGGCGACCGAGTGCGAGCGCACCGGGTGGACCTTGCTCATGATGGCCACCGTCGCGCCCGCGTCGGCGGCGGCGAGGGCAGCGCGCTGGCCGGCCAGGCCGGCACCGATGATCAGGACGTCATGCGCGGGCATCGCCTAGGACGATATACGGGAGGCGGGCGGCGGCGGCCTGCGGCTCAGCCGCGCCCGGGCGCGGTCGCGGTCAGCGCCCGCTGGACCTGATCGCGCGTGAGCACGCCGCGCAGCCGGCCGTCGGCGTCGACCGCCATGACCGCCCCCAGGCGGCGCAGCGGCTCGGCCGCGATCGCCGCCTCGAGCGGCTGGTCGGTGCCGATCGACTGGCCCGCGGGGGCGCCGGCGTCGAGCAGCTCGCGGACCTCCAGCGCGGGCCGGCCCTGCCCGATCGCGGCCTCGACGGCCTCGCGCTCGGCGATGCCCAGGAACCGGCCGTTCTCGTCGACGACCGGGTACCACGGCCACCCGCCGTCGGCGCCGAACCAGCGGTCCTCGGCCTCCATCACCGTCGTCGTCGCCGGCATCGCGAGCGGCTCGCGGTCCATGACGTCCTCGACGCGGATGCCCTCGAGCCGGTCGGTGACGCGCGCGGTGACCGCCGCGCTGCGCGCCGAGCCGACGATGATCCAGCCGAGCACCACCCACCACAGCGCGCCGAACGGCCGGTCGCCGACGGCGAGGCGGTAGGCGCCCCAGCCGATCAGCAAGAGGCCGAACGCCTGGCCCAGCCAGGCCGAGAAGATCGTGCCCTTCGCGCGGTCGCCGGTCACCTTCCACGCGAGCGCGCGCGCGAGCCGGCCGCCGTCGAGCGGGAAGGCGGGGACGAGGTTGAAGACGAGCAGCAGCGCGTTCATCGACCCCAGGAACGCGATCAGCAGCTCGGCCGGCGACGGCGCGCTGCCCTCGTCGAGCAGCGCGAGGTCCATCGCGTCGCCGGCGCCCTCCAGCAGCGCGCTGACGCCGAAGCAGGCCGCCACGATGAGCAGCGTCACGGCCGGGCCGGCCGCGGCGACGCGGAACTCCTCGCCCGGCGTGCGGCTGTCGCGGCTGAGCTTCGCGAGCCCGCCGAACAGCCACAGGTCGATGCCGTGCACCTCGATCCCCTCGCGCCGGGCCGCGAACGCGTGCCCGAGCTCGTGGAGGACCAGCGAGACCCAGAACAGCAGCGCCGCGACGACCGCGACGACGTAGGCCTCGGTGCTCGACCCGCCCAGCGCCTGGCGGAACGAGTCCGACAGCAGGTAGATCGCCAGGAACAGGATCACGAACCAGCTCGGGCTGGCGCCGATCCGGATCCCGAAGACCCGGACCAGCTGGATCGAGCCGCCCTCGCCGAACATGCACCGACCAGTCTACGGGGGTGGTGGCGCGGTCAGGCGGGGCCGTCAGGCGGCCAGCGCGGCCGCCAGCGGGGCGGGGGCCTCCGCCTCGACGACCGCCGCGAGCGCGTCGACCACGCGCGGGTCGAACTGGGCGCCCGCGCACGTGCGCAGCTCGGCGACGGCCTCGGCGACCGGCCGGCCGGCGCGGTAGCTGCGGTTCGTCGTCATCGCGCTGTAGGCGTCGCAGGCGGCGATGATCCGGGCGTTGAGCGGGATCGCCTCGCCGGCCAGCCCGTCGGGGTAGCCGCCGCCGTCCCAGCGCTCGTGGTGCGAGCGCACGGTCAGGCCGACGTCGGCGAGCACGCCGCCGATGCGCTCGAGCATCTCCTGGCCGTCCACGGGATGGCGCCGCATGACGTCCCACTCCGCCGGCGTGAGCGGGCCGGGCTTGTTGAGCAGCTCGTCGGGCACCTTGAGCTTGCCGATGTCGTGCAGCAGCGCGCCGAACTCGAGGTTGCGCTGGTCGCGCGCGTCGAGCTCGAGCCGGCGGCCGACCGCCAGCGCGAGCGCGACGACGCCCTTGCTGTGCTCGCCCCCGGTGTAGGGGTCGTCGGCCTCGAGCATCTCGCCCATGAGGATGGCGCTGCCGCGGTAGGCGTCGCTGAGCGCGAGCGCGTGCTCGATCCGGCGCTCGCGCTCGTGGGCGAGCGCGGCGATCACGGCGAGGAGCGGGGTGCCGAGGACCAGCGCGGCGGGCTGCTCGTAGGCGAGCACGGCGGTCATGAGCCCGATGGGGGCGAGGGCGGAGTCGACGGCGGCGATGATCGCCATCATCCGCAGCTGCAGCGCGGGCGGCGTCCCGAACGCGGCCCACTCGCGCACGACCGAGACGCCCGCATCGGCCACGAGCTGGGCGGCGAAGGCAGCGAGGTAGACCGGCCAGTGGTCGAGGCTCGGCGGGCCGGGCGCGGCGAGCGCGACGACGAGCGCCGGGGCGACTGACGACCACGCGTCGGCGACGGCGAGGATCAGGCGGTCGGGATGGGTGCGGCCGCGGACGTACTCCGGCACGCGGCGCAGGGCGAGCGCGGTCGCGACGAGCAGCGGCACCTGCGCAGGCGGCAGGAGCAGGAGCATCGGGACCAGCGCGAGCTGCTCGGCCGTCGTGGTGTCGCCGCCGACGCTGAACCGCACGCGGCCGGCCATCGCGCAGAGCAGCACCAGCGCGGCGGCCTGCCAGCCCAGCTCGCCGCCGCCGGCGGGCAGCGCGAGCGTCATCGCGACGGTAGCGGCGAGCAGCGCGAACGCGAACGCCGTCTCGGTGACGCGCTCGCGCCCCTCGAGCGGGGTCGCGGTGCGGGGCGCCGCGTTGCGCAGCAGCGACTCGACGACGGGGTGCATCTCCATGGCCTCCCCCGGTTGTCGGCGCGCGCCGCCGCGCCTTCAGTCGGGGCGCCGCTCGGCCATCCGTCCAGCTCGGGTCAAGTCCGCTGAAGGACCGTCCGATGCTCGATCACCGCGCGCACGGACGCCGCGCCGGATCCCCACGGAAGGAGACGCCTTTGCCGAATCGATTCGCGCTGCGCGGGCTTGCCCTCGCCGCGCTCGCCGCCGCCTCGCTGGCTGCGCCGTCGCAGGCGTCGGCCGCGCTGGTGCAGACCGCTCCGTGCGACGGCGCCGCGCTGACGCAGCCGTTCAGCCGCTGGGGCGACGGACGGTGGTACAAGCTCGTGCCGGGCGCCGACGCCGAGCGGTCGGTCAGCGGGTGGACGTATGCCGGCGGCGCCAAGCGCGTGTCCGGAAGCGAGACGTTCGCGGCGACCGGGAAGCTGGGCGCCTGGTCGTTCTCGGTGCCCGCCGGGGGATCGGTCACGACCGCGGCCACGTGCGTCAACGCGGCCTACCCGAGCTTCCGGTTCTTCGTGAAGTCCTCGGGCGGCCTGCTGGGCGTGCTGCCCGCGCTGAAGGTCGACGCCGTCTACCGCGACGGTCTGCTCGGCCTGGTGTCGGTGCCGGTCGGGACGGTCCTGCCGTCGTCGAGCTGGAAGCCGTCGCCGTCGATGCTCACCCTGTCGGCGGTCGGGGCCGCCGTCGCCGGCGGCCAGGTGCCGCTGTCGCTGCGCTTCACCTCGCTCGCCGGGACCTGGCAGGTCGACGACGTGTTCGTCGACCCGCTGCGCCGGAGCTGAGCGCGGCCCGCCGGCGCCCCGCACCCACGCGGGGCGCCGGCGGCGCATTGCCGCTCGCCGTGGGGGTACGACGAAGGCGTCAGACCACCCCCGACCAGGAGGACACGACCATGGGCGACGGCACGACCGACGACCTGAAGGGCCGCGCGAAGGAGGCCGGCGGCGCGCTGACCGGCGACGACAGCCTCAAGAACGAGGGCAAGGTCGACCAGGCCAGCGGGACCGTGAAGGACAAGGTGGGCGACGCCGCCGACAAGGTCAAGGACGTCGTCAACCCCGACCGCTCGTAAGGCGGCTCGGGGCCCTCTCCGCTCGAAACCTCCAGCGCGCTGGGAACGAGTTGACTTCCGCGCGCCCGCCGTAGATGCTCAGCGGCCTCATGGCCGCCAGCACCGCACCGGGCAGGCTGTTCGAGTCGCTGGCCCTCAGCGCGACGCCCTCCCGGCCCGCCGCACCCGGCCCCGCCGACGCCTACCCGGTCGACACGAGCGTCCTCGAGGAGCTCGCGCTCGAGGAGATCGAGGACCTCGGGCCGGTCCGCGAGCAGGTGTGGCTGGCCGAGGTCATGCTGCGCCAGGACCTCGGGCTCGAGGGGGTCCGGCGGCCGCGCACGCCGGCCGAGGAGCAGGCGGTCCGCAGGCGCGCGGTGCTGCTGTTCACCGTGCTGGGCGTGGCGGCGCCCGCGCTGAAGTCGCTGACCCAGCTCGCCGATCCGGCCCAGTACCTGGCCGGCACCGCAACGCACATCGTCGGCCACGTCGACCGCGCGATCGACGCGTACGTCGAGGCCGTGAACGTCGCGATCGAGGGCGACGCCGACCCCGCGCTCAAGGCGCTCGACCTCGGCGACCAGCGCGCCGCCGACCTCCCGAGCGTCGTGCTCGCCCGCTACATCAGCCCGGGCGGCATCAACGAGCTGATCGTGCGCCTGGACCCGCTGCGCCGCGCGGTCGCCGGGATGCGCGCGCAGAGCGGCCGCACCACGGTCAAGCGCCTGGCCGACCGGCTCGCCGGCTTCGACCAGCCCGAGACCGACCCGTACGACCGGCGGCTGATGTTCCGCCTCAACCAGGTCCAGGCGGCGTGGGCGGCGGAGAAGGCGACGAAGATCCGCCTGCGCAGCACCTCGCAGCAGATGCGGTCGCTGCTGGTCGACGCGCAGGTCGCGGTGGCCGCGGGCAGCGTGCTCGCCGCCTACGAGCAGCTCGTCCTGTGGGAGAAGCAGCTCGACGAGGACGCCGACATCGCGACGCCCGCCCGCGAGCGGCTCGACCAGCACCTCAAGGAGATCGAGAAGTACGCGACGACGACGCTGCCGGAGGCCGAGCGGCGCAAGGGGCTGCTCGACGGCACCGCGGCGGCGTTCGCCTACCTCGCGAGCTCCGAGTACGCCGACGTCGTCGACCGGATCATCTCCGAGTTCGAGCTGGAGGCGTTCCTCGACCAGGCGCTCACGCTGCTCGTCATCACCGGCGCCGCGGCGATCACCGCCGGGATGGCCGCGAGCGTCGCGGGAGCGGTCCTCGCGGGGATGCTCGAGGGCGTCGCGATCGGCACCGCGGCCACCGGGTTCGTCGTGTGGGCCGGGAGCCTGGTCGTCGAGACGCTCGTGTTCGGCCTCGTCAGCGAGCTGGGCAGCGAGTTCTTCTACGGGCCGCCGGCCGTGCGCGCGTCGGCGACGCAGGACTTCGCGGTCACGATGCTGACGTTCATCGTGCTGAAGGCCAGCGCGCGCGGCTGGGGCGCGTTCGTCGAGCGGTTCGCCGCCAAGCGGCTGGCCGACAGCGCGCTGTTCGTGCAGGGCGGCCGGGTCGCGGCGGGCATGGTCACCATGCACGCCTTCACCGAGGCGCACGCCTACGTCGAGCACGGCGCGGCGATGTCGTCCGGCAAGCGCTGGAACTCGATCGTGCAGAACGTGCTGATGACGGTCGGGCTGGAGCTGGGCATGTACATCGGCCGGCCGCTGACCGTTCGCCTGGCCGCCGTCGCCCAGAAGCTTGAGCGCCATCCGGCGCTGCGCGACCCCTACCTGGCGCTCGAGCGCGACCGCGAGGCGCTGCAGCCGATGCTCGACCGGATGCGCTCGGGCGAGGCGAGCGCGCAGGAGCTGGCGGCGACGCTGGAGCACCTGCAGCGCGTCGTCAACGAGGAGCTGCGGCTCATCGACGCGGTCATCGAGCCCGGGGCGCAGGCCGAGCTGAACGCCGCCATCGCCGGGCACCGCACGATGGTCGCGCGCGTGCAGCTCCAGCTCGCGCACGCCGGCGTGCCCACCGCGCTGAACGCCGAGCCGCCGGCGTTCCGGCCGCTGGGGCGGCGCATCGTCGCCTACGACCCGGCGGCGAAGGAGACGCTCGACGCGTTCCTGGCCGAGCGCGACCGGACGCTGAAGCGGTCCAAGCGCAACCCGGACATCGACTACGCCGACCTGCCGACCGGCGAGCGCTACTACTACGTCGAGCAGGGCGCGCCGGCGGAGAAGGTCGCGCGCGCCGAGCGGCTCGCGGCGCTCGCCCAGGAGGCCGAGCGGATCGGCGTCGAGGAGCAGACGCTGCTGACCGCGCGCGAGAAGCTGCTCGACTTCCTGCAGGGGCGCGAGCAGGCGGTCGACGAGCTGCTCGCCTCGTTCCGCGCCGAGAACCTCGCGAACATGGTCGAGCTGATCGCCGACCCGGGCTGGAAGAAGCCGCCCAAGAAGGCGTTCCTGAAGCTGCTCGACGACCACCCCGACGCCGTCTTCTTCGGCCGCGCGTACGGGATGGACACGCTCCTGAACGTCTTCAAGGCGCTCAACTTCCGCAACTACGAGGTGTGGAACCGGCCGACCGACGCGGGGCTCCAGAGGGCGACCGGCGCGATCGAGGCGGCGCCGACGCCGGAGGCGCGCGCGGCGGTGCTGACCACGCTGCGGACCGGCACCGAGGCGCAGGTCAAGGCGCTGCTGGGCGTCGCCAAGAAGAAGTTCATCCGCGCGCCGCAGCTCAACCGCAAGGAGGTCGGGATCGACCGCTCGCGGGTCGACTGGAAGGAGGTCCACCTCAAGAAGGCGACGCGCTACGCCACCGAGCACGGCGAGGTGCTGACCCCCGAGCAGCTCGGCATGCGCGCCGACATCCTGCAGATCCAGGCCAACGCCGAGTACCGGCGCTACGGGAAGTGGTCGTGGAACGACCGGCTCAAGGTGCTCGACAAGGTCGAGCAGCTCGGCAAGGACTCGCTGCTCGACCGCGGGCCGCTCAACTCCCGCCGCGGCAGCATCAGCGAGTGGCTGTTCAACCCGCAGCGCCACCTGCCCAAGAGGGTGTTCCTCGACCGGATCGAGGTCCCCGGGCGGGCGCCGGAGGGCTCGACCATCCCCGACTTCTTCGTCAAGCACGCAGACCACGTCGAGTGGTTCAACCAGAAGTCCGACATCCGGGTCGTGCAGGGGATGCGCGACGCGGTCGCCGCGGCGCGCGAGTACCTGCAGATCGCGATCGAGCGGGAGGCGCGGAACATCCCGGTGGGCGACACGTACAGCCTGCACTTCGTCCGCACGCCGGAGGCGAGCGTGCGCGAGGCGATGACCCGCATCCTGCTCGGGCCGGGCAGCCCGATCAAGCGCGTGATCTTCGGCGAGCTGCCGCCGTCGCCGGTCGTCGTCCTGCCCGACCAGCCCGTCGTCGTCATCCCGCCGAAGTGATGAGCGCCCCCGTCCTCGCCGCCGAGCTGCGCTTCCGCCCCGCCGCCGACGCCGCGCGCTGGCGCGCCGTGGTCGCCGCGGTGGCAGGCGTCGCCCTCGGGACCGGGCCCACGGACGTGACGACGCTCTCCGACGTCGCCGAGGTCGAGCCGCGGCCGTGGACCGCGGCCGAGCCCGACCGGATCGCGCTGGGCCTGGCCGGCGACCCGCCGACCTCGTACCTGATCCTGACCGCCGACGACGGGGTCCACGCGCTGCTGGCCCGCGACGCCGAGCAGGTGAAGGTTTCGCTGCGCGTGCGGGCGCCGGCCGAGCCGCCGGTCGGGTGGCTGCGGCGCGTCGTCGAGGCGCTCGAGCCCGACGCCGTGCCCGAGATGGCGATGCTGTTCGACCCCGACTCGGCCGACGACCGGCTGACCGAGGAGGGGCTCTCCGGGCTCACGGTCGTGCCGCCCGTGCTCTACCTCAGCGGCCCCGCGCTGACCGTCGCCGGTGGCGAGGCGCGGCTGCGCGAGGCGCCCGGCGAGGCGGTGCCGATCGCCGACGGCGTGGCGCTCGCGCTCGGCGACCCGCTGGCCCCGGCGACCGGCGCCGAGTCCGCGCGCCTGGACGCGGCGGCCGAGCACCTCGGGATCTCGCCCGAGCTGCCGCTAAGCACCGCCTGACGGCGGCGCGTCCTCGGGCGGCCTCGCCCGCAGGTAGCCCTCCTGGGCGACCGGCGAGCGGTCGGGCAGCTCGGCCTCGCCAGTGGCGGCGACGATAGGGTCGTCGCGCCACGTCGTCGGGCTGTCGCGGCGCGTCCACAGCTGGTCGGGCGCCAGGCCGATCGCCTTCGGGATGCTCACGCGCGCGGGGTCGACGAGGACCGGGCCGGCGCGGAAGGAGGGCGCGATGCGGCCGAGCGCGTGGGTCGTCCAGTCGCGCATGAGCGTGATCTCCTTGCGCGGCACGACGCCCGCCGTGACGTGCACGCGCCCGCCCGGGTCCATGAGCAGCGTGAGCCGCACCGTCTGGCCGGGCCGCGCGTCGACCGTCGGGTCGGGGCGGACGTAGGGCTGCTCGATCGGCACGGGCTCGAGGCCGTTCCCGCTCCCGTTCGCGCTCCCGCTCAGGAAGCCCGCGTACGGGCCGGACGGGCGGGCCTGGTCGAGCACGACGGGGTGGACGGGGCGGAAGACGCTGTAGTCGTCGTCGACGAAGTAGCCGAGCAGGCCGTCGTCGTAGCGCGTGAGCGCGCCGAGGCGCACCTCGAAGAGCTGCTGCGCGAGCCGCTCGTACTCGGCGGCGCGCGCGGCGCGCGCCTCGGGGCTCAGCTCGTGCGCGTCGAGGTCGCTCTCGACCTCCAGGCGCAGTTCGGCCCGCACGACCGCGATCGGGCGCCCGACGAGCAGCGAGAAGTGCTCGGTGCCGCCGTGGCCGAACGGGTCGACGGTCAGGAGCGTCGTGTCGACGACGCGCAGCAGCGCGCTCAGCGGCGACTCGGCCGGCGGCTGGGGCGCCGCGCGGTCGTTGACGTCGCGCAGCACGAGGCCGGTCGCCAGCCGCGCGAGGTGGGGGTTGGGGACGGTCTCGGCCGGGGCGGCGCCGACGGCGCCGGGGCGGCCGGGCGCTCCCTCCCAGCCGACGCCGCCGCTGAGCGCGTCGTGGCGCAGCTGGCCGAGCGGGTCGCCGGCCTGGTCGAACAGCTCGAGCGCGCCGTCGACGTGGTCGGGCAGCAGCCAGCCGGCCACGGGGTTGCGCCCGCCGGTCTCCTGGTCGACGGTCGCGGGCTCGGCGTCGTCGGCGGCGTCGAGGAGCGTGAGCGTCAGCCGCACCGGCTGCATGAGCCGGGGCGCCAGGTGGATGCGGCCGGGCGGCAGCGGCGCGGCGCCCTGCGGCGCGCGCAGGCTCTCGGCGGGCAGCACGGCGTCGAGCTTGGCCTGCGGCAGGTCGAGCCAGCGGCCGAACGAGTCGACGACCCGCAGCTTCGAGAACCGCGCGCGGCCGGCGCGCAGCAGGCGGGGCGGCCCGATCGGCGGCGGCGGGATCGGGTTGCCGCCGGGGTCGAACACCCGCGCGCGCGGGTCGTAGCCCATCAGCATCTGGCGGACGCCCTCCAGCGTCGCGCCCGCGACGTCGGCCCCGTCGATCGCGGTGGCCAGCGTGCGCAGCAGCTCCTCGGTCGCGTCGTCGATCAGCCCGCCCTGGCCGGCGAGGTCGAGCTTGTGCTCGGTGTCGAGGAACTGGGTGACCTGGCTGGCGAACGTCTTGGCGCCGGTCGGGGTGAGCAGCGAGCGGCCGCGCAGCGTGACGGTGTCGGCGGGAGCGGCGTCGGCGGCGGGCACGTAGTCGAGCTCGCCGAGCGACCAGCGCCGGAGGCTCGCGTGCAGCTCCAGGACGAGCTCCCACTCCAGGAACATCGGCACCCACGCCTGGCGCCAGATCGTCACCGCGAGCGGCGACGGGTCGACGCCCTCCTTCAGCGACGCGGCGAGCAGCCGCGGCGCGTCGGTCTCGACCTTCTGGGCGCGCAGGTTCAGGCGGCGCTCGGCCTCCAGGCGCGCCTTGGCGGCCTTCGCGCTCGCGCCGCTCTTCTCGACCGCGGTGGCGGTCAGCTGCTCGACGAAGAACGGGTCGGTGACCACGGCCTCCTCGAGCAGCGGCTGGGCCTCGGGCGGCATCCCGCCGTGCTCGATCCGCTTCTCGAGCATGTCGATGCCCTTGACGAGGCCGGCGTAGCCGCCGACGGTGTCGCCCGACAGCCGGCACGCGACGCGCTCGTCGGGGTCGTAGCGCCCGTCGTAGCCGTGGCGCAGCGAGCGCGCGATCCCCTGCAGCGTGAGCACCGGCGTCTCGGGGACGAAGAACCGCGGGCCGGCGCGGTCGACCGGCTCGGTGCGCGGCGCGTCGACGACCTCGGCCAGCGGGTCGGGTCGCGTCTGCTCCGCGAACTGCTGCAGGACGTCGTCGTAGCTCCGGCGGTCGAGCACCATCCGCGCCTCGCGGCGCTTGGGCGCGGCGCGCTTGGGCCCGCGCGCGGGCGGCGCCTCGGGCGCCTCGGGCACCGCGAGCGGGTCGCCCGCGCGCACGCGCTCGCTCGTCAGCCCGCCGGGCTGGGAGGCGAAGCCGCGCACGTGCAGCTCCTCGTCCAGGCGCACGACGCCGTCGGGGTCGCCGAGGGTGTCGATCGCCCCGTACGCGAACGCGGTCAGCAGCCGCTCGCTCGCGGCGCTCGCGTCGGGCGTGCGCGAG
>DASZEJ010000169.1:0-12070 GCA_035940955.1 Solirubrobacteraceae bacterium | reverse complement strand
GACCGCGATGATCATGCTCCCGAACAGGCCGGCGCCGAAGATCATGCCGCCGAGGTTCGCCATGGCGAACGTGCGGTTCTGGAACAGCTCGAGGTCGAGCACCGGCGCCCGGTGGCGGGCCGAGCGGCGCAGGAAGAGGGCGAGCGCGGCCACGCCGATCGCCAGGGCCGCGACGGTGCGCCCGTCGACCGTCCCCCAGTCGGACTGCTTGAGGATCGCGAGGACGACCAGCGCGAGGCCGGCGCCCTGCAGCGCCGCCCCGGCCAGATCGGGGATCGGCGCGCCGGGCCGCGCCGGCTCGTCGCGCCGCAGCAGCGACGCCGCCCACGCCAGCGCCGCGATGCCGACGATCACGTTGAGCAGGAAGATCCACCGCCAGCCCATCGTGTCCACGACGATCCCGCCGACGCCCGGGGCGATCGCGCTGGCCAGCCCGACGACCGCGGACAGGATGCCGATGGCCGCCTTGCGCTCGCCCGGCGGGAACTCGGCGAGCATCAGGCCCTGGCCAGCCGGCACGACCATCGCGGCGGCGACGCCCTGCGCCACGCGGCCGGCGATCTCGAAGCCCGCCGACGGCGCGATGCCGCACACCAGCGAGGCGAGCGTGAACGCCCACAGGCCGGCGACGAACAGCCGCCGGCGCCCGAAGCGGTCGGCCAGCTTGCCGGCCACCGCGAGCGGGGCGGCGAACGCGATGAAGTAGCCGTCGAGCACCCACGCGATCGTCGTCGGGGACGAGCCGTCGAACGACTCCTGGATCTCGGGGAACGCGACGCTCACCACCGGCGCGTCGAGGAACGCCATGAACGAGCCGATCGAGATCAGCAGCAGGACCTGCCAGCGCCGCTCCATCCCGCGCATCGTCAGCCCGCCGTCCCCACGCGCCGCGCGGCGTGCTCGGCGAGGCTCGCGACGATCAGCTCGGCGGTCAGCGCGTGCCCGCGCCGGTTGGCGTGCTGCAGGTCGGCCGAGTACAGGTCGGGGTCGAGCGTGCGCGGGTCGCGCGCGAAGTCCAGGAACACGACGTCGTGCCGCGCGGCGACCGCCCGCACGCCCTCGTTGAGCCGCTCGTACCGCGGTCGCAGCAGCGCGACGAGCTCGTCGTTCATCACGCCCGCCGAGAAGATGTTGAACATCGTGCAGGTGAAGACGGTGGCGCCCGCGCCCGCCGCCGCGGCGACCATCGCCTCCAGGTCCTCCTCCACGCCCTCGGGGTCGAACCGGTCGGTGAGCATGTCGTTGCCGCCGCCCACGATCGTCACGAGGTCGGGCCGCAGCTCCAGCGCCCGGTCGAGCTGGCGCTCGCGGATCTGCCGCGTCGTCAGGTAGCGCTCGCCGAGGTTGTGGAACTCGAGCTCCGGCCGCACCGCGCGCAGCGCGTCGGCGGTCATCTGCGCCCAGCCGGCGTCCGGGTAGCCCGGGTACGGGTCGCCGAGCGCGCCCTCGGTCACGCTGTCGCCGATCGCCACGTAGCGCGACCACGGCACGCCGGCGAAGCGCTCGCGCGCGACCGCGACCGGATCGAACTCGACCGCCACCGCCCTACTCCCGCGGCTTGCGGCCCCAGGCCGAGACGAGCGGCACCGACATGAACGCGTAGCCGGGGTCCTCGTGGCGTTCGATCACCGCGTCGAACTCCTCGCCGGTGAGGTAGCCGCGCTCCACGATCGGGTCGCGCAGGAAGGTGAACATGAGCTTCGTGTACTCGGCGCGCGGCGTCCCGCCGCGGACCAGGCGGGTCTGGTAGCGCGCGTCGACGTCCTCCAGCCCCACGCGCAGCAGCTCGCCGGGCAGCTCGCGGCCGTACTCGAGCTCGACGCCGAAGTCGCGCAGCACGTCGCACAGCGCGGCGGTCGCGCGCGCCAGCACCGCGTCGCCCTCGCTGGGGAACTGGAAGTACGCCTCGGGCGGCAGGTGCGGCTGCGTGGTGAGGTCGACGTCCTCGAGCATGACCCAGCCGCCGGGCTTCACCATCCCCGCGAACATCTCCACGACCTGGCTGCGCGTGGGGACGTGCTCGAGCACGAGGCGCGCGTGGACGAGGTCGTACGCGCGGTCGGGCTCGGGCGGGCCGCTGCCGATGTCGTGCTGGCGGACGGTGAGGTTCGGGTGCTCCAGGCGCTCGACGAAGCGGGTGTCCAGGTCGATCGCGAGCACCCGGCCGCCGGGGCCGACGCGCTCGCACAGCCAGCTGGTGATCGTGCCGCCGCCGGCGCCGACCTCGAGGCACTCCCAGTGCTCGGCCACCCCGACGTCCTCGGCGAGCACGTGGGTCGTGAACGCGTCGAACAGCAGCTCGCCAGCGCCGACCCGCGCGCGCTCGCGCTCCCACGCCAAGTCGAACGTGTACTCGGCCACCCAAGCCCCCTTTGCTTTCGCCCAGCGCGCCGGGACGATACACGCTCAGCGCTGAGTCCTGCGGCATCAGTCAGCCCGGCAGCGCAATGGTCCGGCCGTCTTCGAGCACCTCCCAGTCGAGGTCCGCCGACCGGGCGACCATGTCCGCGCCGAGGTGCGTGAGCGCGATCCGCCGCGCGCCCAGGCGCTCGCGGTTGGCCTCCAGCGTGGCGAGGTCGAGGTGGTACGGCACCCGCTTGTCGAACGTGTACGCCTCGGCGATCAGGAGGTCGGCGTCGCGGGCGACGGGCAGCAGCGCGTCGGTCCACTCGGTGTCGCCGGTGTACGCGAGCACGCAGCCGCCGCACTCGATCCGCAGCGCCAGCGACGGCGCGCCCGAGGGGTGGACGACCTCCTGCGGCGCCACCGCGACGCCGCCCAGGTCGGTGCGCTCCCCCGGCTCGAGCTCGGCGAACCGCAGCTCGAAGCGGCGCCGGGCGCCCGCCGACCCGGGGAACGTCGCCTCCATCAGCTCGTGGACGCGCCGCTCGGTGCCCGGCGGCCCGGCGACGGTCAGCGGCTCGGCCCGCCTGCTGACGAGCTGCGCGTCGAGGACGAGGAACGGCAGGCCGCCGAAGTGGTCGCCGTGCAGGTGCGAGAGCACGACGAGGTCGAGGCCGTTCGGGTCGACCCCGTGGCGGCGCATCGCGATCAGCGCCGTGCTCCCGCAGTCGACGAGGAACGTGCGCTCCGGAGCGGTCACGTGGAAGCACGTCTGCAGCCGCCCGCCGCTGCCGAACGCGTCGCCGCTGCCGAGCACCAGGACGCTGAGCGACACGCGCGCGATGCTAGCCGACACACCCTGCACACACGCCCTTTTGCTTGACGTAAAACCTGTGTTAGCGTTGACCGCGGAGAAACCGCTCTGTGAAGAGCGGCGGTCCTTCGAACGGGCGCCGTCGCCCAGTTGGGCGGCGGGCCGGGAATGGGGGTGGACAAAGGGGATGAGCGGTGCCCGCGTCGTCATGACGCAGGCCGGCGACGGCCGCGCGCTGGAGCTGCTGCGCCGCGCGTGCGCCGTGACGGTGGGCGACCCCGCCGCGGTGCCGGACGCCGAGGCGCTGCTCGCGTTCATGCCCGAGCGCGTCGACGCCGCGCTGCTCGACCGCTGCCCCCGCCTGCGCATCGTCGCGGGCGCGCTGAAGGGCGCCGACAACGTGGACGTCCCGGCGTGCACCGAGCGCGGCGTGTGGGTGACGGTCGTCCCGGACCTGCTCTCGCAGCCGACCGCCGAGCTGGCGCTGGCGCTGCTGCTCGCCGCCGCCCGGCGGCTGCGCGAGGGCGACGCGCTCGTCCGCTCCGGCGGCTTCGACGGCTGGCGGCCCGGCCTGCACGGGATGCAGCTCGCCGGCACGCCCGCCGGCGTGCTCGGCGCCGGCGGCGTCGGGGGCCGCGTCGCGCGGATGCTCGCCGCGCTCGGCGCCGACGTCGCCGTCCACGACCCGGCCGCCGACCCGCCGGAGGGCGTCGCGTCGCTCGACCTCGAGCCGCTGCTGGCCCGCAGCCGCGCCGTCGTCGCCGCGCTGCCGCTCACCGCCCGCACGCGCGGCCTCCTCGACGCCGAGCGGCTCGCGCTGCTGCCCGCCGGCGCCGTGCTCGTCAACGTCGGCCGCGGCTCGACGGTCGACGAGGCCGCGGTCGCCGCCGCGCTGGAGTCCGGCCGCCTCGGCGCCTACGCCGCCGACGTCTTCGCCTTCGAGGACCTCAGCCTCCCGGACCGCCCCGCCGGCATCGACCCCGCGCTGCTGCGCCACCCGCGCACCGTCTTCACCCCGCACGTCGGCTCGGCGGTCGCGGACGTCCGCGCGCGGATCGAGGAGCACGCCGCGCGCAGCATCCTCCAGGCGCTGGCCGGCGAGCGCCCCGACGGCGCGATCAACCGGCCGGTCGCCGTCCAGCACCTCGAGTCCCCAGGACCGGCCGCCCCGGCATGGCAGCGCGCGTAGAAGGCCTCGCCATCCCGCCGGCGGACGGGGTGACGCCCGCTGCGCATCCGCGCGTCGTCTTCGGCCCCGGCGCCGTCGACGCGCTGCCGGGCGCCGTCGCCGCGCTCGCCGGGCCGTCCGCGCGGACGCTGGTCGTGCTGACGGCGTCGAGCGCCGGGCGGCCGTGGCGCGCGCGGCTCCTCGACGGGCTGGCCCCCGCGGCCACCGAGGCGTGGGAGCACCCGTCCGGCAGCCCGACGCCCGAGACCGTCGAGGCGACCGCCGCCGCGGCGCGCGAGCACGACGCGGACGTGCTCGTCGCGGTCGGCGGCGGGGGCGTGATGGACGCGGCCAAGGCCGCCGCGGCGCTGCTCGCGGCCGGCGGCGCGCGGCGGCCCGGCGTCGTCACCGTGCCCACCACGCCGGGCTCCGGCGCGGAGGTCACGCCGTTCGCGACCGTCTGGGACTTCGACGCCGGCCGCAAGGAGTCGGCGGAGGGCACGGTCGCCCCCGCGGCGGCGATCGTCGACCCCGACCTGAGCGAGGGCGTGCCGCAGCCGGTGTTCGCCGCGTCGGTCCTCGACGCGCTGACCCAGGGCGCCGAGGCCGCGTGGTCGACGCGCTCCACGCCCGCGTCGCGCGCCGCGGGGCTGTCGGCCGTCGCGCTCGTCGCCCAGGCGGCGGACGCGCTGTTCGCCGAGGCGCCGGGCGCCGGCGCGCGGACCGTCGCGGCGCTCGCCGGGCTGCAGTCCGGGCACGCGATCGCCGTCTCGCAGACGACCGCCTGCCACGCGCTCTCCTACCCGCTGACCGCGCGCCACGGCGTGCGCCACGGCCACGCCTGCGTGCTCACGCTCGGCGCGCTGCTCGCGTACAACGCCCAGACCGCCGAGGCCGACTGCGTCGACGGGCGCGGGCCCGAGCACGTGCGCTCGGCGTGCGCGCGGGTCGCCGCCGCGCTCGGCGCCCCGACCGTGCCGGCGGCGGCGCTCACGATCGACGCGATGCGGCGCCGCGCCGGCCTGGCGGCGTACGACGCGTGCGCCGCCGACGACGCCGTCGTCGCCGCCGAGGCGGCGACGTACGGCCGGCTCGACAACAACCCGCGCAGGCTCGACGCCGAGCGCCTGCGCGAGCTCCTGCGCTCGCTGGAACCACCCGAGGGGGCCCGCCCGTGCTAGTCGACTCCTACAAGATCGTCCACTGGATGAACGTCCGCAAGCTGACGCCCGACCAGGTGGCGTCGCGGGCGGAGGTCAGCGACGAGGTGCTGCGCTCGCTGCTCGCCGACGGCGAGGCGCCGGTGCCCGACGACGTCGGCGCGCGGCTCGTCCGCGTCCTCGACGTCGACGCCAGCCAGATCGCCGCCGCCGAGCACCGCGGCCTGACCGCGATCGTCATGACCGCCGACGAGGTCCACGCGACGCGCCGGCCGATCCAGCGCGACGGGATCCACTTCTACAACTACTACTCGATGGCGGGCGCGCCGGGCCGGGTGGCGCCGGTGATCCTCGACATCCTCTGCCCGCCCGACCGGCTGCCGCAGCTCAACAACGGCCACCTCGAGCCGGCGATCACCGTCAACATCGGCCCCGGCGACATCAACGGCCGCTGGGGCGAGCGGCTCGACGACGCGACGTGGTCGGTGCTGCGCGCGGCGGACCCGGACGACTGGATCGCCGGGGACTCGTACGTCGAGCCCGCGTACTGCCCGCACTCCTACTCGCTGGCCTCGGGCGAGCCGGCGCGGATCATCTCCTACACCTCGACGTCGAACCTCGCCGACCTGCTGAGCGACCTGAACGACTGGTCCGAGCCGGCGTTCGCGACGTTCCTGCGCGAGCTGGGCGCCGCGCGGCCGGCGGACCTGCTGCGCGCGGCGCTGTCGCGGCGCGGGTACGAGGCGGCGAGCGCGGCGCCCGCCGCTGGGCTCGACCCGGCGGCGCTCGAGCGGTTCCTCGGCGGCGACGAGCGCGCGCTCGCGCCCGACGACCTGCGCCGGCTGGGCGAGGCGCTCGGGTTCGACTACCGCGCCCTGCTGCCCGCGGCGCGCCGCCACGACCGCGTCGGGAAGACGTACTGCTCGATCGAGGAGAGCCGCGCGTCCGAGCGCGACTTCCGCGGCTACCGCGTCGCGTCGATGGCCTCCGCGCCGCACCTCCCCGACCTCACCGGGACGTTCATGCGCGTCGAGCGCGACCGGCCGGCGGACGGCGCGCTCGACCTCGTCGACAACGGCGAGACGCACTACATGGTCCGCTCCGGCGAGGTGACGCTGGCGTGGCGCGACGGGGACGGCGGCGTCGCCGAGCGCACGCTGACCCCGGACGGCACCGCCTGGGTGGCGCCGTACGTCGAGCACGCGTGGTGGGGCGACGGCGCGGTCGTCAAGCTCGGCAGCGGCCGGCACGTCGGCTACCTGGACCACCTCGAGCTGAGCAGCACGTTCGACGCGGCGGCCACGCTGCGCCGCGGGCGCCGCGACGCGCTGGGCTGGGGCTACGAGAACGGCAGCGGGGGCTGATGCGGGTCGCCTACACCGATCCGGCCTGGGCGCTCGACGGGGACGGGCGCGTCGACGCGTCGCTCGCGGACGTCGAGCGCGAGGTCTACGGCGACGGCGTCGACGTGACGCTCGGCGTGCGCGACGACGGCCGCTGGGTGCTGGACGGCGACCGTCTGCACGAGCACGTCGCGGGCGCCGACGCGCTCGTCGTCTACCGCTGCCAGGTGACGCCCGAGCTGCTCGACGCCGCCGGGCCGCAGTGCAGGGTCGTCGCCCGCCAGGGCGTCGGCCTCGACAACCTGAACATCCCGCTGCTCCGGGAGGCGTCGCGGTACGGCTTCCACGTCCCCGACTACTGCGGCGACGAGGTCAGCACGCACACGCTCGCGCTGCTGCTCGGGCTCGAGCGCGGCGTCTGCGTGCAGGATCGCCTCGTCAAGGCGAACGCCTGGAGCATCCACGCCGGCGGCGTCCCCCGCCGGGTGTGCGAGCGGACCGCCGGCATCGTCGGCTTCGGCCGGATCGGCCGCGCGAGCAGCCGCAAGCTCGGCGTCTTCTACCAGCGGGTCCTGGCCTACGACCCGTACGTCCCCGGCGACCTGATGGCGAGCTTCGGCGTCGGCCACGTCGAGACGCTCGCCGAGCTCTTCGAGCGCTGCGACGCGGTGGTCGTCCACGCCGAGCTGACGCCCGAGACGCAGAACCTGATCGGCGCGGGGGCGCTGCGCTCGGCGCGCCCCGGCGCGCTGCTCGTGAACACCGCGCGCGGCAAGCTCGTCGACCCCTCGGCGGTGCTCGGCGCGCTGCGCGAGGGGCGCCTCGGCGGGTTCGCGTCCGACGTCTTCTCGCCGGAGGACCCCAACGAGGACGAGGTGACGCGCGCGCTGCTCGAGCGCGACGACGTGATCGTGAGCGCGCACCGCGCGTTCCTCTCGGCGGAGTCGGAGCGCAGCCTGCGCCGCCGCGTCGCCGAGGGGGTCGCGCACGTGCTGCGCAGGGACGAGCCGCCGCAGCTTGGACGGGTGGCCTGAGGCATGCATTCGCAGGACCAGGGGGTGGTGAGGATGACCGGCGATCGAACGGCTCCGTCGGCGGGAGCGCGCCTGCGGGCGATGCTCGAGCGCCCCGAGCTCGTGTTCCTGATGGAGGCGCACGACGGGGTGTCGGCGCGGATCGCCGAGGTCGAGGGGTTCGAGGCCCTGTGGGCGTCGGGGTTCTCGGTGTCGACGATGCTCGGCGTCCGCGACAGCGACGAGGCGACGTGGTCGCAGCTGCTGTCGGTCGTCGAGGCGATGGCGGCGGCGTCGTCGCTGCCGATCGTCGTCGACGGCGACACCGGCTACGGCAGCTTCAACACCGCGCGGCGCTTCGCGCAGAAGGCCGAGCGGATCGGCGCCGCCGCCGTGTGCTTCGAGGACAAGGTCTTCCCGAAGATGAACTCGTTCGTCGGCAACGGGCACCAGCTCGCCGACGTCAGCGAGTTCTGCGGCAAGCTGCGCGCCTGCCGCGACGCGCTGACCGACGACGGCTTCTGCCTGATCGCGCGGACCGAGGCGCTGATCGCCGGCCACGGCCTCGACGAGGCGCTCGCGCGCGCCGAGGCGTACCGGGAGGCCGGCGCCGACGCGATCTTCATCCACTCGCGGCTCCCCAGCGCCGACGAGATCGAGGCGTTCGCCGCGCGGTGGGAGAACCGGCTGCCGCTCGTGATCGCGCCGACGACGTACGCCGCCAACACGCCGACCGACGCGTTCAGGCGCATGGGCATCTCGGCCGTGATCTGGGCGAACCAGAGCATGCGCGCGGCGGTCGCCGCGATGCGCACCGTGTGCCGCGACCTGCGGGCCGGCGAGAGCGTCAACGCGTGCGGCACGGCGCTCGCGTCGCTGTCGGAGGTGTTCGAGCTGCTCGACTACGACGAGCTGGACGCGGCCGAGCGCCGCTACGCCGGCGCCCCGGGCGAGGTGGCGGAGGGGCGGTGATCGCGGCCGGCACCGTCCTGCGCGGCCTGGCCGGGCGCGGCGCGACGCTCTTCACGGGCGTGCCGTGCTCGTACCTGACGCCGCTGATCGACGCCGCGATCGCCGACCCCGAGATCCGCTACGTCGGCGCCACGAGCGAGGGCGAGGCGGCGGGGATCGCGATCGGCGCGTGGCTCGGGGGCGGCTCGCCGGTGACGATGTGCCAGAACTCGGGGCTGGGGAACATGGTCAACCCGGTCACGTCGCTGGCGCTGCCGTGCGACGTGCCGTTCGTGATGCTCTGCACGCGCCGCGGCCGGCCGGGCTACCCGGACGAGCCGCAGCACGAGGTCATGGGCCGGGTGATGGGCGACCTGCTCGACGTCATCGGCGTCGAGTGGGGGCCGTTCGGCACGACCGACGACGAGCTCGAGGCGGCGCTCGAGCGCGCGGATCGCTCGCTGCGGCGCAGCTCGCGGCCGTACTGCCTGGTCGTCGACGACGGCGCGATCGCGGCGACGCCCGGCCTGGCGTGCGAGCCCGAGCGCCCGCGGCCGCCGCGCGGCGAGCTGGCCGACCTGTGCCGCGGCGAGCCGGGAACGCGCGCCGAGGCGCTCGAGCGCGTGCTCGCGACGGTCGGCGACGAGGCCGCGATCGTGGCGACGACGGGCAAGACCGGGCGCGAGCTGTTCACGCTCGCCGACCGGCCGCAGCACTTCTACCAGGTGGGCGCCATGGGCTGCGCGAGCGCCGTGGGGCTCGGGCTCGCGCTGACGACGCCGCGGCGCGTCGTGGTGCTCGACGGCGACGGCGCCGCGCTGATGAAGCTCGGCAACATGGCGACGATCGGCGCAAACGCGCCGCCGAACCTCGTCCACGTGCTGCTCGACAACGGCGTGCACGACTCGACCGGCGGGCAGCGCACGGTCTCCTCCGCGATCAGCTTCACGGAGGTGGCGATCGCCTGCGGCTACCGCCGCGCGCTGTCGTGCGACCGCGGCGAGGACTTCGAGGCGGCCCTGCGGGCGGCGCTCGAGGAGGCCGGGCCGCAGCTCCTCCACGTGCGCATCCGCCCCGGCTCGATGCCGCGGCTCGGGCGGCCGACGGTGCACCCCTCGGAGGTCGCCCGGCGGTTCCGCGCGTTCGCGTCCGCGACGGCGCCCGTCGCCGCGGGGGCGCCCGCGTGACCGTCCCCGTCGCGGTCATCCACGGCCGCTTCCAGCCGCTGCACGCCGGCCACCTCGAGTACCTGCTCGCCGGCCGCGCGCTGTGCGAGACGCTCGTCGTCGGGATCACCAACCCCGACCCGGAGCTGACGGTCGTCGAGCCGACCGAGCCCGGGCGCGGCGAGGCCGGCGCCAACCCGTGCACGTTCTACGAGCGGCTGCTGATGGTCGAGGGCGCGCTGGTGGAGAGCGGGGTGCCGCGCGAGGCGTTCCGCATCGTCCCCTTCCCCCACGGCATGCCGGAGCGGCTGCTGCACTACGCGCCCGCCGACGCGCTCTACCTGCTCACGATCTACGACGAGTGGGGCGAGGAGAAGCTCGGGCGCTTCGCGGGGCTCGGGCTGTGGACCCACGTCATGTGGCGGCGCACCGAGAAGGTGACGAGCGGGTCGGAGGTCCGGCGCCTGATCGCGGCGGGCGACGACCGCTGGGAGGAGCTGGTGCCGGCCGCGGTCGCGCGCGTCGTGCGCGAGCGCGGGATCGACCGGCGGATCCGCGAGGAGGCGGCGGCCTGTGCCTGAGCGGCGCGGCGGCAAGATCCTCGTCACGATCCTGTGCGGCGCGGGCGACCGGCCGATCGCGCGGCTCGGCGGCCGCACGCCGCTCGAGGCGGCCGACACGCCGCACCTCGACGACCTGGCCCGCCGCGGCGCCGCCGCGCTGATCGACGTCATCGGCGCCGACGTCACGCCCGAGTCGGACTCCGGGGCGATGGCGCTGCTCGGCTACGACCCGCTCGTGCACTACACGGGGCGGGGCGCGCTCGAGGGCCTCGGCATGGGCTTCTGGGACGGGACCGGCTCGTCGGTCGGCTTCCGCGTCAACTTCGCCAGCCAGGACCGCGCGTCCGGGCGCCTGGACCGCCGCACCGCGCGCGACCTGACCGACCCCGAGCTGCAGCAGCTCGCGGGCGAGATCCGCGCGGCGGTCGACCTCTCGGCGCTCGGGATCGAGTACCGGATGAAGGCGTTCGGGCGCCACCGCGGGATCCTCGGCTTCACGAGCCACGTCCACGAGCTGAGCGGCGAGGTCAGCAACACCGACCCCGGCTTCCGCCGCGTGGGCGCGTTCGGCATCCCCAACGAGCACCACGGCGGCGAGCCGGACGTCTGCCTGCCGCTGGAGGACGGCGAGCCGGCCGCGCGGACCGCCCGCGCGGTCAACGAGTTCGTGCGGCAGAGCTCGGAGGTGCTCGCCGCCAGCGAGGTCAACGCGCGGCGCGTCGCCGAGGGCAAGCTGCCCGCGAACGTCGTGCTGTTCCGCGACGCCGGGCACGCGCTGCCGAGCCTGGAGGGCTTCGCCGAGCGGACCGGGCGCTCGCTGGCGCTCTACGGCCAGGTGCCGGCCGAGCACGGCCTGTGCCGGCTGATCGGGGGGCGGTTCGTCGAGTCCAAGCCGGCCGACGGTCAGCCGGAGGAGGAGTACTACGTCGAGGTCGCGCGGGCGCTGTTCGACGACCCCGCCGACGTCATCCTCGTGCACCTCAAGGGCGCCGACGAGCCGGGGCACGACGACCAGCCGGAGGAGAAGGCCGCGGCGCTCGAGCGCATCGACCGCTTCTACGCGCGCGAGCTGGTCGAGCACGCGGGGCCGGACGACCTCGTCGTGTTCACCGGCGACCACGCCACCCCGTGCGAGCTGGGGATCCACTCGACCGACCCCGTCCCCACCGTCGCCTGCGGCCCGGGCGTCGAGCCCGACGACCGCGTGCGGTTCACCGAGGCGGACGCGGCCGCGGGCGGGCTGCCGGTGCGCCGCGCCGTCGAGCTGATGCCGTTCCTCGCGCGCCAGGGGGCGGCGGCGTGAGCGCGGAGCTGCGCGTCGCCGCCGCGCACGCGCGCGGCATCCTCGACTCGCGCGCCCGCGTGACCGTCGAGGCGGAGGTGACGCTCGCCTCCGGGGCGTCCGGGCGCGGCTCGGCGCCCGCGGCGATCGCCCCCGGCCGGCGCGAGCGCGCGCGGTCGGAGGGGCTGCGCCTCGGGCCGTTCGCCGGCTCGGCCGAGGCGGAGCGGCTGTGCCGGTCGCTGCGCGGCGCGCGGCTCGGCGGCGAGC
>DASZEJ010000168.1:0-58066 GCA_035940955.1 Solirubrobacteraceae bacterium | reverse complement strand
GCACAGGTGCGGCTCGCCCGGCCCCCCGATCGTCCGCCACGACCACCCGGCCGGCCCGCGGACGGCGAGCGCGAGAAGCCGCTCGCCCTCGCGGACGGCGAGGTCGACGAGCGGGGAGGCGTCGTCGTCGCCGGCGAGGCGGAGCAGCGCGGCGATCCCGCCCGCGCCGCCGGACATGACGTCGGGCGCGGGGTCGCCGGGGCGGGGCGGGGCGTCGCCGGAGCGGCCGCCCTCCGCGAGCGCCCGCAGCGCCTCGCGCGCCCGGCGCGCGGGGCCGTCCTCCCCCGTCGCGCGCGCCACCTCGTCGAGCGCCCAGGCGATGCCCGCCCAGCCTCCGTGCAGGCCGGCGCGCGCGGGCGGGGGGACGTCCTCCAGTCGCGACGCCGCGTGGGCGGCGGCGCCGAGCGCGGTCATCCGGAACACCGGCTCTCCGGTCAGCGCGTGCAGGTGCGCGAGGAACAGCGCGATGCCCGCGCTGCCGCCGTGGAGGTCCGGGCCGGTCGCGCGGTGCTCGGCGCGCCAGGCGCCGGCCGGCGCACCCTCCTCCACCCGCGCCACCCACGCGCACCGGTCGCCCGCCCAGACCGCCTCGCGGCACAGCGCCGCGCCGATCCGCGCGGCGCCGCGAAGCAGCGGCTCGCGGTCAGGCGTCATAGCGATCCGGGTTGCCGCGGGCGGCCAGCCACGGGCGCTCGGGGTCAAAATCGCGGGCGGCGAACGCGCGGGCCACCGCGGCGAGCCGGTCCTCCTCGCTCGCCGCGCCCTCCTTCGCCGCCAGCCACAGGCCCTCGGCGACGACGCCGCACCGCTCCATCCCGAACGAGAAGCCGGTGCGCGGGTCCTCCGCGACCCCGACGCCCGGGGCGAGCGGCTTGGAGAACGGCGGCACGTCGTCGCCCAGCGGCTCGCGCAGACCGGCCGCCACCTCGCGCGCGATCGCCGCCACCACGCGGAAGTGCCGCGCCTCCGACCACAGCACGGCGCTGTCCCGGCGCGCCGCCAGCGCCTCCCGGTCGGCGACCTTCAGCGTGAACGGCACCTCCAGCGCGTGCAGCCGGCCGGTCAGCGCGCGGACCAGCTCGGCGGCGCCCGCGGCCGAGACGTTGAAGTACGTCCGCACCCGGCGGCGCTCGCCGTCCGGCCCGCCGCGCCCGAACGCGAACCAGAAGCCCTCCTGCACCGGGGCGCCCGGTGCGGCGGGGTGGAAGATCCGCAGCGGCGTGCCGGGCACGAGCGGCCCGGGGACGCCGTCGGCGCGCACCCAGTGGCCCGGCCACCACGCCCGCAGCGCCATCCCCCGCTGGGCCACCGCGCGCCCCTCGAGGTCGGTGCGGACGAACGTCCACCCCGCCTCCCACCCGTCGCGCCCGGCGTTCGCGGCGGCGAGCTCGGGGCGGAGGTCGCGCCCGAGCGAGGGCGACGGGTCCGCCGGCCACGGCAGCCCGGCGTACAGGGCGTGGTACAGCGCGCCGGCGAGCGCGTCGAGCACCGGCGCCTCGCCGGCCGAGCCGGGCGGCGAGGCAACCTCGACGCCGTCGACCCGCGCCCGGTCGGGCCCGTCGACGGCGACGCGCCGCAGCATGGCGCGCAGCTCAGCCGGCGGCATCCGGGGCGAGGCCGAACAGCGCGACGCCAGCGTCGGCGGGACGGGCCAACACGTTCGCGGCGAGCTGCGCCAGCCCCGCGGCGTGGCCGGTGAGCACGGTCGCGCCGGCGGCGTGCTCGAACGCGGTCTGCAGCAGCCGCGCGCCGGCGAACCGGACGCCCCGCAGCAGCGCCGCGGCGGGGTCGCCCGGCTCGGCGGCGGCGCGGTAGCCGGCCCACATGGCCGCGATCGAGGGCGCCATCGCCTCCAGCTCGCGCGGGTCGGCCGGCGCGGTGCCCGCGGCGAGGGCGTCGGCGGGCATGGCGGCGACCCACGCGCGCAGGTAGGCGTGCAGCAGCCCGCCGACGTCCCACGCCGCGTCGCCGTACCCGCCGAGCTCCCAGTCGACGAGCTTGATGCGCAGCTCCTCGCCCTCCCCGGAGACCACGACGTTCTCCCACTTCAGGTCCCCGTGGACGAAGGCGTCGGACCGCCAGTCCTCCCGCAGCGCGCGCAGGCCCTCCCGCAGCGCCTCGTCCGTCCGCGCGACGCGCCGCAGCTCCATCGCCGCCTGCCGCCCCGCCGCCGGGAGCTGCTCGTCGGCGAGCAGCGGCAGCGACAGGATCCACGCCTGCTGCGGTCCCGGGCCGCCCTCGGCAGCCTCGCGGGGCACGTCGCGGTGCAGCGAGCCGACCGCCTCGCCGAGCGCGCATGCGACCGCGGGCGGCACGCCGCCCTCCCGCGCCGCGAGCGACGCGAGGTCCTCGCCCTCCACCAGGTCGAGCACGAGCACGCGCTCCTCCGGGTCGTACAGGCGCAGCCCGGGGCTCAGGGCGGCGACGCGCGCGAACGCGGGGTCGCCGGCGGTCGCCCGGGCGACCGTTCCCTCGACGTGCAGGCTCATCGCCTGGAAGGCGTCCTCGGCACGCGACTGCTTCACGAACAGCCCGGGCGCGCCGCGCCGCCGCACCGCGAAGTTCGCGTTCCGGCGCGGGACCTCGGTGACGCTCAGCCCCCGGTCGACGACGTCCTCGGGCTCCAGCGCGGCCCGCTCGAGGAGGAAGTCGACGACCGAGCGCGGGTCAAGCGGCACTCACGCCCCTCCGGCGAAGCACATGTAGGTCCACGGCGTCTCCCGCGCCCCGGCGGCGAAGCACATGTAGGTCCAGGGCGTCTCCCGCGCCGCGCGGTTCGCCGCCGCCCCGCACGCGAGCGTGCAGGCCGGCCCGCTGGCCGGGACCTGGCATCCGACGGTCCAGAACGCCTGGTTGCCGGCGGCGGCGCGCGCGGCCGCGCCCAGGTCGGCCTGGACGGGGCCGCGCAGGAACTCCGCCGCCGTCACCCGTGCGCGGGTCGCGGGCGGCGGGCGCAGCGTCGCGCCGCCGTCAAGCCACAGCACGCTGCCGCCGAGCGGCGACTGCCGCTCCGGCCGCCGCACCGAGTGCAGGATCGCGTCGGCCGGCACGTCGACCCACGACGACAGCGACGGATCGCCGTACACGCGCACGTGGCCCTCGGCGTCGGAGTCGCCGACGAACCCCTCCAGCACCACCGCGTTGGGCGGGCTGGCGGGATCGGGAACGATCCTGCGGACGAAGTCGTCGCGCTCGGCGGGCGGCACGGAGTCCCTAGACATCCCTCATGCGCCTCCCGGGCCGCAGATCCAGGTGATGAAGCAGCCGACCTGCGTCACGCAGATCTCGCTGATCGCCCCCGGCGGGCACGTCGACGTGTCCGGGCAGCCCGGCATGTGCGTCGGCGGGCACGTCGAGGTGCGCGGGCAGCCCAGCATCTGCGTCGGCGGGCACGTCGACGTGTCCGGGCAGCCCAGCATCTGCGTCGGCGGGCACGTCGAGGTGTCCGGGCAGCCCAGCGTGTGCGTCGGCGGGCACGTCGAGGTGCGCGGGCAGCCGTACTGGTGCGTCAGGCACCCGTGCCATCCGGTCGGCCCGACGCACTGCGGCAGCCGCGTGCAGCCGAACCAGCCCGTCGGCCCGATGAGACGCTGCTGCGCCGCGACGCCCTCGGGCGGCGCGCACGTCGACGTGTCCGGCGCTGCGGCGCAGCCCGAGTAGATCGAAGTGATCGTCCTCGGCCGCGGGCAGAAGTACGTGCAGGTGATGCCGACGCTCGGGCACGAGTACGTGCAGAGCGTCGCGGCCGTCGTCGGGCGCGGGCAGGTCACCGTGCAGGCGATCCCGATCGTGTACGGCGGGCAGCCATTCCACGTCCAGAGCGTGATGGCGGGCTGGCCGGCTCCGCCCGCCCTGGCCGCGGCGCCGAGATCGGCCTGGACCGGCCCGCGCAGGAAGTCCGCCGCGGTCGCCTTCGGCGGGGCCGCGGGCGGCGGGCGCAGCGTGGCGCCGCCGTCGATCCACAGGATGCTCCCGCCGACCGGCGAGCGGTCCTCCGGCACCCGGACCGAGTGCAGGATCGCGTCGGCCGGCACGTCGACCCACGTGGCGAGCGACGGGTCCCCGTAGACGCGGACGTAGCCCTCGGCGTCCGAGTCCCCGACGAACCCCTCCAGCACGACTGCGTTCGGCGGGTTGGCCGGATCGGGGACGACCTTGCGTACGAAGTCGTCGGGCTCGGGGCCCGGCGTGGAGCCGCGCGACATCACTGCCTCCTCGCGCCGAATTCGCGGTGTGTCGAGCCTAGTCCGCTTTTCTCCAGTATGCAACGCCTCTCAGCGTCGCGCGGTCGACCCCGGCTGGAGGTGGAGGACGCCCGCGACGCGCCCCGGCGCGCCGAGCCGCAGGAGGTGGTGGCCGAGGCCCGCCTCGCCGAGCATCAGCCCCGACGCGGGCGCCGCGGTGCGCAGGCCGCTGCGGGGGATCTCCCCGCGCGTCAGGGCCTCGGCGTGACGCAGGCCGAGCGCGAGCGCGGCGTCGCGCAGCGCGCCGTCGCCGAGCGCCTCGCCGCCGGCGAGCAGCGCCTCGCCTAGCCCCGCGGCGCCATGGCAGAGGCTCGCGTCACGGTCGCTGGGGTCGTCGCTGGCCGCGGCCCGACACGTCGCCAGCGCCGCCCGGGCCTCGTCGAGCAGGTGCGGGGCGGGGTCGAGCGCGGCGGCGCGCAGCCGGGTCAGCGCCGCGCCCGCCGAGCCGTGGCACCACGTCGCGGGGAACGCCGGCCGGCCGTCCTCGCCGTGCGTCCACGGGCGCAGGTCGGGGCAGCCGCCGGCAGCGGCGTCGAACCGCGCCGACTCGAACGCGAACGCCCCGCGGCCGGCGTCGAGGAAGCGCCGGTCGCGCGTGCGCGCAGCCAGCTCGAGCAGCGCGACCCCGATCCCGGACGCGCCGTGCGACGCGCCGCAGAGGTGGGGCTCGCCGGCGCCGATCGTCGCCCAGGAGCAGCCGAGCGCTGGGGGCGACGCCTCCCCCTCGCCGATCGCCGCTCCCGACCAGGCGACGGCTACGGACGGCGCCTCCCCCTCGCCGATCGCCGCTCCCGACCAGGCGACGGCCGCGAGCGACGCCTCCCCCTCACCGATCGCCGCTCCCGACCAGGCGGCCGCGGGCTCGGCGGTCGCGAGCAGGCGCTCCCCCTCCCGCACCGCGAGCGCGACGAGCGGTTCGTCGGCGAGGTCGAGCAGGGCGGGGATGGCTCCCGCGGCGCCGCCCATCAGGTCGAGCGGCGTGCCGTCCGGCGGGTCGAGCGAGGCGAGCGCGGCTCTCGCTCGCGTGCCGACACCGGGCTCGCCGAGCGCCGTGGCGACGCGGTCGAGCGCGAGCGCGATGCCGGGCCACCCTTCGTGCAGGCTCAGCCGCGCGTCTGGCCGCACCGCCTCCAGGCGCGACTCGGCGTGCGCGGCGGCGCCGAGCGCGGTCGTGCGGAAGAGCGGCTCGCCGGTGAGCACGTGCAGCTCGGCGAGGAAGAGCGCGATCCCGGCGGTGCCGCTGTGCAGGCCGGGCTCGGACGCGGTCTGCACGACGGTCGTCCCGCCGTCCGGCCGCACCCGCTCGTCCGGCCCGACCCACGCGCAGCGCGCGCCGCCCCAGATCGCCTCGCGGCACAGCCGGGCGCCGATCGTCGCGGCGGCGGCGAGCAGCGCGTCAGGCGGCGAGGTCATAGCGGTCCGGGTTGTCGCGGGCGGCGAGCCAGGGCCGTTCGAGGTCGAGGCCGGCCTCGGCGAACGCCTCGCCGACCGCGTCGAGGCGCGCGTCGTCGGCGAGTGCACCGCGCTCGTGCGCGCGCCACATGCCGCGGGCGACGAGCGCGCACCGCTCGACGCCGAACGACGCCGGGCCGCCGCTGTCCTCCGCCATGGCGACGCCCGGCGCGAGGCGCCTGGCGAACGGCGGCGTCTCGGGCGCGAGGGGCTCGGCGAGCCCGGCGGCGACCGCCGCGGCCACCGACGCCACGACGCGGAAGTGGCGGGCCTCGGTGTAGAGGACGGCGCTGTCGCGGCGGCCGATCAGCTCCACGCGGTCGGCGACCTTGAGCTGGAACGGGACCTCGAGCGCGTGCAAGCGCCCGGTCAGCGCGGCGACGAGGGCGGGAGCGTTGCCATCGCCGGCGTTGAAGTAGACGCGCACCCGGCGGACGTCGGCGTCCGGGCCGCCGCGCCCGCCGCAGAACCACCAGCCGTCCATCAGCCGGTCGCGAGGCTCGGCCGCATGCAGCACGCGCATCGGCGTGCCGGGGACCGCCGCTCCGGGCGCGCCGTCGGAGCGGACCCAGTGGCCGGGCCACCACGCCCGCACGACCGTTCCCCGCCGCGCGACCGCCCTCCCGTCGGCGGCCGAGCGCACGAACCTCCAGCCGTCCTCCCACACGTCGCGACCGGCGTTCGCGCGCGAGAGGGCGGCGCGGAGGTCACGGGGCGCTCCGCCCCGCTCGTCGCGCACCGCTCCGCCACCTCCCGCTCCGCCACCTCCCGCGCCGCCCTCGGCGTCGCGCGCCGCTCGGCCACCGACCGCGCCGCCTTCAGCTTCGCGCGCCGATCCGCCCCCGTCCGCGCCGCCCTCAGCGTCGCGCGCCGCTCCGCCACCGTCCGCGCCCGCTCCCCCCACTCCCCCGCCCGGCCACGGCAGCCCCGCGTAGCACGCCGTGTACAGCGCGCCGGTGAGCGCCTCGTGCAGCGGCGGGTCGGAGGTCGCCGGCCGGCTCGCTCGCGGCTCGACCGGATGCCCGTCGAGCCACGCGAGCCGCTCGCCCTCGATCGACGCCCGGCGGAGCATCGCCCGGACCGCGTCAGCCGGCCGCATCGGGCTCGAGCTCGAGAAGTGTGGCGAGCGCCGCCTCGGGGTCGGCGACGACGTTGGCGGCGAGCTGCGCGAGCAGCACGGCGTGGTGCGACAGCGCCGAGGTGCCGACCGCGTGCTCGAACGCCGTCTGGAGCAGGCGGGCGCCCGCGAAGCGCATCGAGCGGACGAGGAAGTCGCCGGCCGGCTCGGGCGCGGCGGCGGCGCGGTAGCCCGCCCACAGCGCCGCCGCCGAGGCACGCGCCGGCGCGAGCGCGTCCGCCGCGTCGGGCGCCGGGTCGCCGGGCTCGCAAGGCATCCCGAACACCCACGTCCGGAGGTACGCGTGCAGCAGCCCGCCGACGTCCCACGCCGGGTCGCCGAACCCGCCCATCTCCCAGTCGACGAGATGCACCCGCGGCGCGCCGGCGGCCTCGCCCAGCATCACGTTCTCCCACTTCAGGTCGCCGTGCACGAACGCGGCGGTCGTCCACGCGGCCCGCAGCTCCTCCAGCCCGCCCGCCAGCGCGGGGTCCTCGCGCGCGGCGTCGCGCAGGTCGGCCACGCCGTCGCAGCCGTGCGGCAGCTGCTCGTCGGCCAGCAGCGGCAGCGTCAGGATCCACGCCTCGCACCGCCCCGGCTCGCCGTCGAGCACCCGCGGCCCGGAGCGGTGGAGCGCGCCCACCGTCTCTCCCACCGCCCGCGCCAGCGGCGGCGCCAGCTCGCCGTCGCGGCGCACCCGCACCGCGAGCTCCTTCGCGTCGCCGATCAGGTCCACCACCAGCACGCACGCCGCCGCGTCGAACATCCGCAACCGCGGCGTCAGCGCCGCGACCGGCCCGAAGCGCGGGTCGCTCGCGAGCGAACGGGCCACCGCCGCCTCGCGGCGCACGCTGGCGAGCGCCAGCGGCTCGTCGGCCGCGGGCTGCTTGACGAACAGGCCCGGCCGGTCGCCGCGCCGCACCGCGAAGCACGCGTTGCGGCGCGAGACCTCCGCCACCGTGAGCGACCGGTCGAGCACGTCGCCCGGCTCGAGCTGCCCGCGCTCGAGCAGGAAGTCGACGACCGAGCGCGCGTCGAGCGGCACCGCGGCCGGCGTCACCGCCCGTCGCCGCTCAGCCGCAGGCCGGGAGCGTGCGCGGGTCGCAGGGCGAGTCGGTGGTGTTCGGCGCCGGCGGCGGGTTGCTCGGCCGCGGCCCGATGCTGCACAGCGTGCTGCACACCGCCCCGGTTTCGGGCGACTCGGCCGCGGGCCCGGTGCCGGCCGGCGCGCTGACCGCGAGCGGCCCGAGCCGGTCCTCGACCGGTCCGCTAAGGAAGTCCGCCACCTTGGTCGTCGTCTGCATCGCTCCTCCGATTTTTAGGGGACGCCGGCGACTCTATCCGCGATCCACTGACTTAAGCAACGGATCCAGAGCGATGAGCGCGCGACGGGCGTGCTACGACACACGGGTGACCCTCCGCCCGCCCGAGTCCCGCGACGAGGCGAGCTACCGCCGGCTGCTGTTCGACCCCGCGGTCGCGGCATGGCTGCGGCCGAGGCCGCTGCAGCCGTTCACCGACACGGACGCGCACGCGCTGCTGGTCCGCGACCTGCTCCACTGGGAGGAGCACGGCTGGGGGCCGTGGGTCGTCGAGGACCGCGGGGAGTTCGCGGGACGCGCCGGGCTGAGCGCGACGCGCGTCGCCGGCGCGGAGGCGGTCGAGGTCGCCTGGGCGATCGTCTCCGCCGCGCAGGGGCGCGGGCTCGCGACCCGGGCCGCGCTCGCGGCGATCGACGCCGCGCGGGCCCTGTGCCTCGACGAGGTCGTGTCGCTGACCCTGCCCGACAACGCGGCGTCGCGCCGGGTCATGGAGAAGGCGGGGATGCGGTTCGACCGCGCCATCACGCACGCCGGCCTGCCGCACGTGCTGTACCGGCTGCGTCTCGTCACATAGCCGTGACGTCCGTCTGCCACCCTGGCCGCCATGCGCCGCACGGTGATCGCCGGGCTCGCCGCCGTCCCGCTCGGGGTGCTCCTGGGCGTCGCGGGCCAGGAGGCCGAGGAGGTCGCGCGGCCGCTGCGCTGGGTGTTCGCCCTGGGGGTCCCGTGGCTCGCCGTGTGCTGGGCGGCCGGGGCGTTCGCGGGCCGCACGCCGGCGGGCGCGGTCGCGGGCGCCGTGGCGCTCACCACGGCGACCGGGGCGTACTACGTCCTGCACGTGTGGCACGGCCACTGGCGGCTCGGCCTGGCCGCGGTGGTCGTCGGGTGGGGCGCGGCGTCGGTCGCGGCGGGCGCGCTCTACGGGGCGGCCGGCGGCGCATGGCGCACCGGCCGGGCACCGGTGCGCGTCGCGGCCGTCGTGCTGCTCGCCGGGACGATGGCGGGCGAGGCGATCCTGCTCGCCGGGGAGTGGCCGCAGCAGGTCACGCCGCTGCTGGAGCTCGAGCTGCTGGCGGCCGCGGTGGCGCCGTTCCTGCTCGTCCGGCCGTGGCGCGTGCTGCCGGTCGCGCTCGCGCTCACCGCGGCGGCGGCGCTGCTGCTCGGGGCGGCCGAGCACGAGGTGCGCGAGACGATGCGGCTCGCGGGCTGGACCGGGCTGTAGCGCCCAGCGCCGCCACGGCCCGCGCGATGGCCGGCGGCGGCAGGTGGGCGTAGCCGATGACGAGCCCGGGCCGGCCGCGCGACGCCACCCGCAGCGAGCCGAGCCCCTGCACCGCGACGCCGGCCGCCGCGGCGCGCTGCAGCAGCGCCTCCTCGTCCACGCCGTCGGGCAGCAGGACGAGCGCGTGCAGGCCGGCGGCGACGCCGGTGACCTCGGCGCCGGGCAGGTGCTCGGCCAGCGCGGCGAGCAGCGCGGCGCGGCGGCGGCGGTACTCGCGCCGCGTGCGCCGCAGGTGGCGGTCGAGGTCGCCGCGCGCGACGAGGTCCGCGAGCGCGAGCTGCTCGAGGACCGGGCCGCCGCCGTCCATGGCGAGGCGCTCGAACGCGGCGGGCGCGGCCAGCCGCTCGGGCAGCACGAGCCAGCCGAGCCGCAGGCCGTGCGCGAGCGACTTGCTCGCCGAGCCGGCGTAGACGACGCGCTCGGGCGCGAGGCCCTGCAGCGCGCCGACCGGGCCGCGGTCGAAGCGGTACTCGGCGTCGTAGTCGTCCTCGATCACCAGGCCGTCGACCGCGTCGGCCCACGCGATCAGCGCCGCCCGGCGCTCCGGCGAGAGCACGACGCCGGTCGGCATCTGGTGCGCGGGCGTCGTCAGGACGGCGCGCGTGCCGGTCGCCGCGAGCGCCTCGACGTCGAGCCCCTCGCCGTCCACCGGCACGCCGACCGGCCGCAGCCCCGCGCGCTCGAGCGACCACCGGTGCAGGTGGAACCCGGGGTCCTCCACCGCGATCGTCCGCTCCCCGCGCTCGCGCAGCAGCCGCGCGAGCAACACGATCCCCTGCGTGACGCCGTTGCACACGACGGTCCGCTCCGGGTCCGGGGCGACCGCCCGCGCCCGGCCGAGGTACGCGGCCACCGCGGCCCGCAGCTCCGGCGCGCCGCGCGGGTCGGGGTAGCCGAGCGCGGCGTCCGGCGCGCGGCGCAGCGCCCGCCGGGTGGCGGCGAGCCACGCGTCGCGGGGGAACGCGGCCAGGTCGGGCCGCCCGGGCATCAGGTCGTACGGCGGCGGCGACGGGCGCCGCGGGGCGCGGCCGGCGGGCGGCGCGGGCTCGGGCGCCTCGGCCACGCGCGTCGGCGCGCCCTGACGCGCGACGAGGTAGCCCTCGGCGACGAGCTGCGCGTACGCCTCCGTCACGACCCCGCGGGAGACGCCCAGCTCGCGGGCGACCGCGCGCGTGGACGGCAGCGCGGTGCCGGGCACGAGCCGGCCGGAGCGGATCGCGTCGCGCAGCCCGCGCTCGATCTGGCGGTGCAGCCGCCCGCTGGCCCGGTCGAGCGGCACGAGCAGGTCGAGCGCGAACTGGCCCTGTTCAGGCACGCGGAAGTGGACCTTAACCGCAGGGCCAGCGTCCTGTGGAATCCGGCCATGGCCACCGTTCCCCAGCCCGCGCCGCACGCCCGCGCCGGCACCGACGCCGTCACCGCCGTCCTGCTGATCGTCGGCGTGACGCAGCTCGCGACCGGCGCCTTCGCCTTCCTGGCGCCCGGCGCCTTCTACGACGCGATCGCCGCCTACCCGCCCGAGAACCACCACTTTCTCATGGACGTCGGCTCCTGGCAGGTCGCGCTCGGCGCGATCGCGCTGTACGGCGCGCGCCGCGCCGAGTGGCGGGTGCCGCTGCTCGGGCTGATCGCGATCCAGTACCTGCTGCACGGGATCTCGCACGCGATCGACGTCGACCTCGCCGAGGAGGCGTGGCAGGGCTGGTCGGCGCTGGCCGCGCAGGTGGTCGGCTTCGTCGCGCTCGCCGGGCTGTTCCTGCGCGAGCGCGCGCGATGAGGATCCTGCTGGCCGGCGCAACGGGCGCGCTCGGGCGGCCGCTCGTGCGGCGGCTCGTCGCGGCGGGGCACGAGGTGACCGGGCTGACGCGCCGCCCCGACCGGGCGCGGGAGCTCGACCGCGCCGGCGCGCGCGGCGTCGTCTGCGACGTCGTCGACCGCGCCGCGACGCTGGCGGTGGCGGAGGAGGCGCGCCCGGAGGTCGTCATGGACGAGACCTCCTCGCTCCCCCAGCGCTACGACGTGCGCCGGATGTGGGAGTTCTACGAGGGCATGGTCGAGCTGCGGCTGCGCGGCACGCCGAACCTGATCGACGCCGCGCAGCAGGCCGGCGCGCGGATCGTGTTCGAGAGCGTCGCGTTCATGTACGCGCCGGGCGAGCGCCGCGTGTGCACGGAGGACGACCCGCCGTACGAGCGCGGCGCGCCGTTCCCGTGGAACCTCGCGCTGCCGGCGATGGTCGCGCTCGAGCGGCGCGTGGTCGACGTCGGCGGCCTGGTGCTGCGCTACGGGATGCTCTACGGCCCGGGGACGCACTTCGACGCCGGGCAGGTCGCGGTCGACGTCCGCCGCCGCCGGATGCCGGTCGTCGGCCGCGGCGACGGGCTGTGGTCGTTCGTCCACGTCGAGGACGCGGCGGCGGCGACCGCGCTCGCCGTCGAGCGCGGCCTGACGGGGATCGTCAACGTCGTCGACGACGAGCCGATCGCGATGCGCGACTGGCTGCCCGCGTACGCCCGGTCGATCGGCGCGCCGCGCCCGCTGCGCGTCCCCGCCTGGCCGGTCCGCCGCCTCGCGCCGCTCGCCGCCCACTGGGCGACGGCGATGCCGGGCGCCTCGAACGCCCGCGCGCGGCGCGAGCTGGGATGGTCGCCGGAGCGGCCGAGCGTCCGCGAGGGGTTCCCCGGGTGACCGGCGCCGCCCGCGCGCGCCTGGTCCGCGAGCGCGCCGCCGCCTGACCCCGGACGCGCAACGGGCGGCCTTCCGGCCGCCCGCTCCGCGCTTCCTGGTCCCGCGCCGTCGCGCGGTGTCCCGCAGTCGCCCTACCGGAGCACTCCGGCCAGGCTCAGCGACTTGGTGGAGGTGGACGTCGACTTCGCGCCGCGCGCCGAGGACGGGCTCGACGGGTTCGCGTCGTAGACCTGCGTGTTGCCGCGGGCCACGAGCGGGATCTCCCGCTTGCTCGACGGGTCCTCCTCGATGCCGCAGTACTCGTCCTCCTGCGGCGGGGTGAACTGGCCGGGCACCTGCTGGTCGGGCTCGTTGTCCTCGGTCTCCGGCCCGTACCAGACGAGCATCTGGTCGGCGCCGCGCTCGCTGGTCGCGGCCCCGCCGTCGTTGACGTACAGCTCGAACGGCTCGCCGTTGCGCCGGTCGACGCCCGAGATGTACGCCCTGCCCTCGCTCTTGCCGCCGATCACGATCAGGCACTCGACGATGCCGTGGAACTTCAGGGCGTTCGTCGTCCGGCGGTTGACCTGGACCTGGCCGTCGGCCAGCCCGGAGCCGTCGGTCGCGCCCTTCTCGCGCTGCGCGGTGAACGCGATCGTGTCGAACGCGCCCGACGTCGGCGGGTCGTTCGGATCGAGGATCACCTGGCCGCCGCCGGTCGCGCGGTCGCGCGGCGAGTCGGCGTCGGCCGCGACGGGAAGCGCGGCGAGCGCGCCGATCGCGGCGACGAGGGTCAGCGTGCGTGCCTTCATCACACCTCCAAACGGTCGTTTGCACGCGCTGCAACGGCGGTCCTTAGCGAAAATTGCGGCGACCGCCAGTCAGTCCTGACCCAGCGCTGGCGCTACGGTGTCGCGATGCCGATGACGCTGCTCATGCTCGGCGGGTCGTCGTTCGTCGGGCGGGCCATCGTCGAGGACGCCGTCCGTCGCGGCTTCGCCGTCACGACGTTCAACCGGGGGACGAACGACTGGTCCCATCCCGCGGCCGAGCACGTCCGCGGGGACCGTCTCGACCCGTCGACCTTCGGGCCCTTCGCCGGCCGCGACTGGGACGTCGTCGCCGACACGTGGTCGGGCGCTCCGCGCGCCACCCGGGACGTCGCCCGGGCGCTCGCCGGGCGCGTCGGGCGCTACGTCTACGTCTCCAGCTGCTCGGTCTACGCGCCGCCGCCGCCGCCCGGCGCGGACGAGGGCACGCCGACCGTCGAGGCGTCGCCGGACGCGGTCGACGGCACCTACCCCGAGCTCAAGCGCGGCTCGGAGCTGGCGGTGCTCGAGGCCTTCGGCGACCGCGTGCTGCTGGCCCGGCCGGGGCTGATCCTCGGGCCGCACGAGGACGTCGGGCGCCTGCCGTGGTGGCTCAGCCGGGTCGCCCGCGGAGGCGAGGTGCTCGCGCCGGAGCCCGCCGACCTGCCGCTGCAGTACGTCGACGCACGCGATTTCGCCCGGTTCGTCCTGGACGCCGCCACCGGCGGGCACGCCGGGCCGGTCAACGTCGTGAGCCGCCGCGGGCACGCCACCATGCGCTCGCTGCTGGAGGCGTGCGTGCGCGCCGCCGGAGCCGCCGACGCGCACCTGACGTGGGTCGCACCCGAGGCGATCGAGGCGGCCGGCATCGAGCCGTGGTCCGAGCTGCCGATCTGGCTGCCCCCCGGCCACCCGTACGCCGCGCTGCACGACGCCGACGTCGAGCGCGCGCACAGCCTCGGCCTGCGGTGCCGCCCCGTCGAGGAGACCGTCGCCGATACGTGGGCGTGGCTGTCGAGCCTCGACGGCCCCGCGCCGCTGCGCAGCGACCTGGACCCGCCGGGCGTCGACCCCGAGCGCGAGCGCCTCGCGCTGGCGGCCGGCCGCGCCCCGCTCGCCTAGAGCCCGAGCTCGCGCGCGTACTCGCGGCGGTACTCGCGCCGCGCGTCGAGGACCTTGCGCACGTACGCGCGCGTCTCGGGGAACGGGATGTCCCGCGCCCCGATGTCCGGGTCGCGGGCGATCCAGCGGTCGACGTTGCCGGTCCCCGCGTTGTACGCCGCCACGGCGAGCGTCACGTCCTCGTAGCGCCGCAGCAGCCAGCGCAGGTACCAGGACCCGTAGGCGATGTTCACCTGCGGCGTCGCGAGGTCGCCCTGCACGAACTGCGTGCCGCCCGACCGGCGCGCGATCTCGTCGGCGGTCTGCGGCGTGATCTGCATGAGCCCGCGCGCGCCGGCGTGCGACGTCTGGTCGCGGAAGTGCGACTCGGCGTAGATCACCGCCGCAATGAGCGCCGGGTCGAGCTGCTTGTCGCGCGCCTGCTGGCGGATGATGTCCTCGTGGCGCAGCGGCAGCGTCACCTCCTTGACCGCGCGGTCGGCGACCGGGAGCACGAGCGCGAACCCGGTCGCCACGATCGCGACGAACGCCGCCAGCGCCGCCACCCGCCTGCGGCGGCGGATCGCCATCTGCCTGCTCGACCGCCGAGCCATCTCAACCGCTCAGCTTGGCAAGGACCTCCGACAGCCTGCGCTCAAGGTCCTCGACCGTGCCGTCGTTGCGCACCGCGAACGTCGCCCGCCGCGCCTTCTCGTCCTGCGGGAGCTGCCGCGACGCGCGCTCGTCGACCGCCTCGTGCCCCCGCGCGCCGGCCCGCTCGGCGCGCACGGCCTCGTCGGCCACGATCGCGATCGTCGCGTCGTACAGGCCGTCGAGGCCGGCCTCGAACAGCAGCGGCGTCTCGACCACCGCGGCGCGCGGCGGCGGGTCGGCGGCGAGCGCCTGCTCGCGGAACGCCGCGACGCGCTCGCCCACCTTCGGCCACAGCAGCCGCTCGAGCCACTGACGGTCCTCCGCCGTCGCGAACGCGCGGCGCGCCACCGCCGACCGGTCGACGACCCCGCCCGGCGCGACCTCGTCGCCCCAGCGCCCGACGACGGCGTCGCGCACCTCCGCCGTCCCGTACAGCTCGTGGACCACCGCGTCGGTCGAGAGCGTGGCCGCGCCCAGCCGTCCGAGCGCCTCCAGGGCGGTGCTCTTGCCGGCGCCGAGGCCGCCGGTCAGGCCGACGAACGGGACCGCCACGGGCGGCCCCGCCTACGCGGTCTCGTCCGTGCCCTGCTCGGCGGCGGCGCCGGCCGGGTCCGCCGGCTCGACGTCCAGCTCGTCGGCGGACGGGCGCTCGGCATCGGTGGCCGGGGCCTCCGCCTCGCCGGCGGCGTCCGCGGTCCCGGCGTCCTCGGTCCCGGCGTCCTCGGCAGGGGCCTCCGCCTCGCCGGCGACGTCCGCCGGCCCGGCGTCCTCGGCCGCGGCCTCCGGCTCGGTCGCCTCGACCTCGCCGGCGTGCGCCGCGCCCGGCGCCTCGGCGCCCTGCGCGAACACGTCCTCGCTCAGCCCGAGGTCGCGCACGTGGTCGAGGTCGCCCGCGCCCTCGTCGGGCGGCGGGACGTCCGCGCCCTCGCGGCGCTCCAGCACCTGGCTCTCGACCCGCTTGGCCGACAGCGACAGCCGCCGGCGCTCCGAGTCGATCTCCAGGATCTTGACCATGATGTCGTCGCCCGGGTTGACGATCTCGCGCGGGTTCTCGACGTGGAAGGGCGCCAGCTCGGAGATGTGCACGAGGCCCTCGACGCCGTCGAGGATCTCGACGAACGCGCCGAAGGTGACGACCTTCGTGACCTTGCCCTCGAGCTCGTCGCCGACGTTGTACATCGACACGACGCGCTGCCAGGGGTCCTCCTGCGTCTGCTTGAGGCCCAGCGAGATCCGCTGCCGGTCGCGGTCGATGTCGAGCACCTTGACCTGCACCTCGTCGCCGATCGCGACGACCTCGCTCGGGTGGTTGACGTGCGACCACGACAGCTCCGAGATGTGGATCAGCCCGTCGATCCCGTTGAGGTCCACGAACGCGCCGAAGTCGACGATGTTCGAGATCGTGCCCTCGACGATGAGCCCGGGCTGCAGCCGGTCGAGGATCTCCTGGCGCTGCTCCTTGCGCTCCTCCTCGAGCACGGCGCGCCGCGAGAGGACGACGTTGTTGCGCGAGCGGTTCAGCTCGATGACCTTCGTCTCGAGCGTCTGGCCCATGAACTCGTCGAGGTTCGGCACCCGGCGGATGTCGACCAGCGACGCGGGCAGGAAGCCGCGCACGCCGAGGTCGATGATGAGGCCGCCCTTGACGACCTCGATGACGTTGCCGGGGATCGGCTCGCCGGACTCCTGGGCCGCCTCGATGCGCCGCCACGCCTTCTCGAAGCGGGCGCGCTTCTTGGACATGATGAGCCGGCCGTCCTGGTCCTCCTTGGTGAGGACCAGCGCGTCGACCTCCTCGCCCATCTCGACCTCGTCGTGCGGGTCGACGGACTTGCGGATCGAAAGCTCGTTGGAGGGGATGACCCCCTCGCTCTTGTAGCCGATGTCGACGAGGACCTCGTCGTTGTCGATCCGGACCACGCGGCCCGTGACGACGTCCCCCTCGTCGAAGTGGCGCAGCGTGGCGTCGTAGTTGGGGACGACTTGGCCGTCGATCTCCAGGAGGAGCCCGTCGGAGCCGTCCACCACGCGCGCTTCGGTCGTCGTGTCAGTTGCCATGAGTCGCGAAAGGTTAGCGCAGTAAGGTTGGCCCGAAGTGCCGTTGCGAGCTACGAAACGCGGTGCCGAGCGCACCCCTCTGGACCGCGACTGCGACGTTCTGATCTGCGGTGCGAGCTTCGCCGGGCTCGCCGTCGCGCGGGAGCTCGCCGGGACCGGTCGCGAAGTGCTGATCGTCGACCGCTACGAGGTGGGCGAGAAGCAGACGTCCGCGTGCGCCGCGCCGACCGAGTGGCTGCGCGACCTGGGGCTCGGCGGGGCCGTCCAGCAGACGTTCTCGCGCCTGGTCATCCACACCCCGCGCGGCACGACGGCGTGGCCCCTGCCGTGGACGTTCTCGACGTTCGACTACCGCACGCTGTGCGGGCTGCTGTTCGAGCAGGCGGACGCCGAGTTCGACACCGCCAAGGTCGACGGGAGGACCGGCTTCACCGTCCACACCGACCGCGGCGACCTGCGCGCGCCGCTGATCGTGGACGCGCTCGGCTGGCGCCGCGTGCTCGGCGCGGGCGCCAACGTGCAGCCCCCCGAGGCGTTCCTCTCCCGCGGGCTCGAGATCCACCCGGACGGCGCCGGCGACGACCTCGAGCTGTGGCTGGACCCGAAGTACGTCCCCGCCGGCTACTCGTGGTCGTTCCCGGCCGGCGGCGAGCTGCGCGTCGGCGTGGGCTCGTTCGACCCGCGCTACCACGTCAAGGACCCGACCCTCGAGCTGGCGCGCGACGTCGACCTGCCGCCGGTCCGCTTCCAGGGCAACTGGATCCCGCACAAGCTGCGCAGGGCGGTCGAGGACGGCGTGTTCTTCGCCGGCGACAGCGCCGGCCACTGCCTGCCGGTCACTGCCGAGGGGATCCGCACCGCGCTCTATTTCGGGATTGCGTGCGGGCGCGAGCTCCGCGCCGTGCTGGAGGGAGCGCAGAGCCGCGACCAGGCGCTCGCCCGCTACGGCGCGTTCTCGGACTCGCACGCGCAGAAGTACCTGTGGCTCAAGCGCGTCCAGAACCTCGTCGGGCGCGTGAACCCGACGCCGGCCATGCCGCTGATCGTGCGCGGGATGGCGAACGAGCGGCTGCTCGCCTGGGCGTTCGACCACTACCTGGACATCGCCCCGCCGCCCGGCCCGACCGCGTCCCGGGCCTCGCGCCCGCTGGCGCGCGCCGCCTGACCGTCGCCTGACCACGCGGGCTCGGGCTGGCCGTGGAGCTGGCCGCCCGGGCACTCGCGCGCAGCGACCCGGCGGCGGGGGTTGCGGATGCGGGCCAGGCCGATCGCACCGCCGAGCGCGACGAGCGCCCCGGCGAAGAGCAGCCCCATGCGGAAGCCGCCGAGGTCGAGCGTGCCGCCGACGACCGCGCCGATCGACGCGGTCGCCAGCAGCGACGCGACGCGCGCGACCGCGTTGTTGACGCCCGAGGCGATGCCGGCGTTGTGCTCGTCGGCGTCGGCGAGGATCGCCGCGGTCAGCGGCGCGACGGTGATCGCCAGGCCGAGGCCGAACACCGCGACGCCGGGGACGACCTCGAGCAGCAGCGACGGGTCGCGGTCGACGAGCGCGACGAGCAGCAGCACGCCGCACGCGCACACCAGCGGGCCGCCGCCCATGAAGAGGCGCGGGCCGTGGCGGTCGGCGAGCGCGCCGAAGCGCCGCGACAGGAGGAAGAGCGCGAGCGTGGACGGCAGCGTCGCCATCCCGGCCTCCAGGGCGCTCAGCCCGCCGGTCTGCTGGAGGAAGACGACGAGCAGGAAGAAGGTGGCGCCGAGCCCGCCGTACAGCGACAGCGTCTCGACGTTCCCCCACGCGAAGTTCCCGCGCGCGAACAGGCCGAGCGGCAGCATCGGGTCGCGGGCGCGCCGCTCCCACGCGACGAACACGGCGAACACCGCCAGGCCCGCGACGATCGGCACCGCGACCATGGCGCTCGCCCACCCGTGGCGGGGCTGCTGGATGAGCCCGAAGACCGGCCCGGCGAGCCCGGCGGCGCACAGCGCGGCGCCCGCCCAGTCCGGCCGGCGCCGGCCGTCGCCGCCGTTCGCCAGCGCCGGCATGCGCGCGGTCAGCGCGAGCGTCACGGCGACGAACGGCACGTTCACGGCGAAGATCCACCGCCAGTCGAGCGCGTCGACGAGCGAGCCGCCGGCGAGCGGGCCGACGAGCGCGGCGATGCCGCTGTAGGCGGTCCACGAGCCGATGGCCGCGCCGCGCTCCTCCCCCGGGAACGCCGCGACGATGATCGCCAGCGACGCCGGCGTCAGCAGCGCGCCGAACGCCCCCTGCAGCGCGCGACCCGCGACGAGCAGCTCGATCGACGGCGCGGCCGCGCACAGGACCGACGCGGCGCCGAACCCGCCGACCCCGATCGCGAACACCCGCCGGGCGCCGTAGACGTCGCCGAGCGAGCCGCCGATGAGGATCAGCGACCCCAGCATCAGCAGGTACGCGTTGACGACCCACTGCTGGCCCGCCAGCCCGCCGCCGAGGTCGGCGCGGATCGCGGGCAGCGCGACGTTGACGACCGTCGAGTCCAGCAGCGCGACGAACGACCCCATGATCGCCGCGAGAAGCGTGGTTCGCCTCTGCGCGGCGGTCAGGGTCACACGGCGAGACTAGAAGCCGCGCCGCTCCCGGGCCCGCACCAGCAGCGGGTCGCGCTGGCTCTCGGCGTGCCGGCGCTGCAACCACGCGTGGACGATCCAGAGGACGACGAGGACGGCGACGCCGATCGTCAGCGGTACCGCCTCGTCGAGCTGGAACGCCCCGAGCGCGAAGAAGAACATGTACGCGGCGATGACGCCGAGCGAGAGGACCCAGAACAGGTTCCTCAGCCAGGTCATGGCAACCTCCCTCCCCGTGAACGACTCCGTCCGGATCGTACCGCCGCTGCGCAGGGAAATCGACGGCGCGCTGGCGATCCTGACCTTGGACCGGCCCGAGAAGCGCAACGCGCTGTCGATCGAGCTGCGCTACGCGCTGGCCGAGGCGCTGAGCGCGCTCGCGGCCGACGACGCGGTGCGCTGCGCGGTGCTCACCGGCGCGGGGAGCGCGTTCTGCGCCGGGATGGACGTGACCCAGTTCGGCGGCGACCGCGCGCACCGCGAGCGCCTGCTCGAGTCGAGCGCCCGCTGCTTCGACGCCGTCGCGCGCTTCCCGAAGCCGCTCGTCGCGTACGTCAACGGCCCGGCGCTCGCCGGAGGCTTCGCGCTCGCGCTGCTGTGCGACCTGCGCCTGGCGGCGCCCGAGGCGCGCATGGGCTTCCCGGAGATCGGCCGCCACATCCCGCCGTCCTACGCCGCCGCCCGCGCCGCGCTCCCCGAGGCCCTCGCCCGCGAGCTGTGCCTCACCGGCCGGATCCTCGACGCGGCGGAGGCCGAGCGCCGCGGCGTCGTCAGCGCGGTCGCGTCGCGCGACGAGGCGCTGGAGGTCGCGCGCGGCATCGCCGCCGCGCCGGCGGCGGCGACCGGCGCGGTCAAGCGCCGCGCGCTGCTGCACGGCGAGCGGACGTGGCTGCCGCTGCTGCAGCAGGAGCTGGACGAGCTGCGCGCCGCCCTGCTGGGCTAGAACCCCCGCCGCTCGCGGTCCGGCGTCGGCGACGCCCCGCCGGCCCACAGGCGCCGCCACGAGTACGCGAGCCACAGCGCCGCGAGGACGAGCGCCGCGATCGTCCAGCCCTTGTCCTCCGTCGGGTCCACGCCGCCGACCGCGATGAAGAACAGGTACAGCACGACGAGCGCGCCGCAGAGCGAGACGAGCACCGTGACCGGCGTGATCCCGCCGCGGTAGTCGCCCGACCGGCGCCCGACGCCGCGGCGACGCTCGCCGCCGCGGCGGTCTCCACCCAGCCTTCGCTCGGCCATCGCCGCCCTCCAACCCCGTTCGCTCCAGCCCTTGCGGCGAATCTAACGGAGTCGGAGGACGACTATGCAACTACTCCCGCACGATCAGGAACACTCCGGCCGCGAGCAGCACGATCCCGAGGACCTTGCTGAGCGTGACCGGGTCCTTCGGCAGCCCGAGCAGGCCGAACTGGTCGAGCACGACCGATGCCGTCAGCTGGCCGGCGATGGTCGCGGCGACCACGGGCCCGGCGCCCAGCTCCCGCACGGTGACGAGCACCGTCGTGACGTACGCCGCGCCGAGCACGCCGCCCGTGAGGTAGTACCAGGAGAGCGTCCGCGCCTCGCCCATCGTCCCGAAGCCGCCCTTCGCCAGCGCGGCGATGACGGCGAGCACGACGGTCCCGATCGCGAACGAGATGAACGCGGCCTGGAAGCTCCCCGTCGCCTTGCCCAGCGCGGAGTTGATCGGGGCCTGGAGCGCGATGAGCCCGCCGACGAACGCCGTCAGCACGACCGCGATGCCGCGGTCCACCTACTTCGCCTCCAGCCAGGTGCGCCCGGCGCCGACGTCGACCGCGAGCGGCGGCTCGCGCGGCTCCCACGGCGCGACCATCTCGCGCGTCACCAGCGCGCGGACCGCGCCGACCTCGTCCTCCGGCACCTCGAACAGCAGCTCGTCGTGCACGGTGAGGATGAGCCGCGAGCGCAGCCGCTCGTCGCGCAGCGCCCGCGCGCAGCGGATCATCGCGAGCTTCAGCACGTCGGCGGCGGTGCCCTGGATGACCGTGTTGACGGCGAGCCGCTCGCCGAGCGACCGCGTCTGCCAGTTGCGCGCGCGCAGCTCGGGGATCTGCCGCCGGCGGCCGAACAGCGTCGTCACGTACCCGCGCTCGCCCGCCTCCTCGATCGTCGCGGCCATGAACGCCGCCACCGCGCCGAACCGCTCGAGGTAGGCGTCGATGAACGCCTTGGCCTCCTCGCGCGGGATGTTCAGCCGGTCGGCGAGCCCGTAGTCGCTGAGGCCGTAGACGATCCCGTAGTTGATCATCTTGGACTTCGACCGCATCCCCGGGTCGATCTGGTCCTCGGCCACCCGGAAGACCTCGCGCGCGGTCGCCGTGTGGACGTCCTCGCCGCGCCTGAAGATCTCCTTCAGCACGTCCTCCCCGGCGGTGTGCGCCAGCACCCGCAGCTCGACCTGCGAGTAGTCGGCGCTGAGCAGCACGTTGCCCTCCTCGGCCTCGAAGCAGCCGCGGATCTCGCGCCCGAGCTTCGTGCGGATCGGGACGTTCTGCATGTTCGGGTTCGTGGAGGACAGCCGCCCGGTCGACGCGACCGCCTGGTCGAACGTCGTGTGGATCCGCGAGCGCGAGTCCACGAGGTCGGGGAGCACCTCGAGGTAGGTCTTCGTGAGCTGGTTGAGCTCGCGCCAGCGCTCGATCTTCGGGACGACCGGGTGCTCGTCGCGGATCGCCTGCAGCACGCGCGCGTCGGTCGAGAAGCCCGTCTTGCCACGCCGCTTCTTGGACAGGCCGAGCTTGCCGAACAGCACCTCGCCGAGCTGCTGCGGCGAGCCGATCACGAACTCGGTCTCGGCGAGGCGGAAGATCTCGTCCTCGAGGTCGCGGATCTCCGCCCGCACGCGGTCGCGCACCTCGCGCAGCCGGTCGACGTTCAGCCGCACCCCGGCCTCCTCCATCTCGCGCAGCACGTGCACGAGCGGCAGCTCGATCTCGTCCATCACCGGGGTCAGGCCCCACTCGTCGAGCCGCGCGCGCTGCCAGGCCGCCAGCTCGCGCAGCCGGACGGCGTCGGCCGCCGCCGGGTCCTCGACGTCCGTCGCCAGCCCCCGCTCCTCGACCAGCTCGCGGACCGGGAACGCCCGCCGCGCCGGCTCGATCAGGTAGGCGGCGAGCATCGTGTCGTGGGCGAGGTTGGGCGGCACGACGCCGTAGGACTTCGCGTCGTGCGCCGTGATCGGCCGCTCGTCGGCGGCGAGCATCACGAGCCGCGGCGCGTCGCAGTCGCCGGCGAGCACCTCGTCGCCGGTCGCCACGCCGAAGCGCCAGCGGTCGTCCTCGGGCGCAAGCTCGCCCTCGGGCGTCTCCGGCCGGCGGACGGCGAGCGTCACCGGCGCGCCGGGCAGGTCGGCGACGTCGTTGAGCGTCGCCTCGCGCAGCGTCGCCCGCACGAGCGTCTCGGGCGGCGGCGGCGGCGCGGCCTCGTCGTCGCCGAGCGCCTCCTCAAGCCGCCGCAGCGGGTCGCGCAGCTCGAAGTCGCGGAACACCTCGCGCAGCCGCGCGCGGTCGGGCGTGCGCGCGAGCGCGTCCTGCAGGTCGAGCTCGACCGGCACGTCGCACTGGGCGGTCGCGAGCTGCTTGGAGATGCGCGCGTTCTCGGCGTGGTCGACCAGGTTCTGCTTGCGCTTGGCGCCGGAGATCTGGTCGACGCTGGCGAGCACGGTCTCGAGGTCGCCGAACTGCTGCAGGAGCTGGGCCGCCGTCTTGTCGCCGATCCCCGGGACGCCGGGGATGTTGTCCGACGTGTCCCCCTTCAGCCCGTAGAAGTCGGGGATCAGCTCGGGCGGGATGCCGTAGCGGTCGATGACGTCCTGGCGGTCGTAGGTCTTCGTCTCGGTGATTCCGCGCGAGGTCGCCATGACCTTGACGCCCTCGCCGACGAGCTGGAACGCGTCGCGGTCGCCGGTGACGACGGTCACCGGGATGCCCTCCGCCTTGGCCCGCTCGGCGATCGTGGCGATGACGTCGTCGGCCTCGTAGCCCTCGACCCGGTAGTTCGTGTAGCCGAACGCCTCGACCAGCGGCTCCATGTGCGGGTACTGCTCGGCGAGCAGGTCGGGGCGCGACGGGCGGTCGCCCTTGTACTCCGGGTAGACCTCGCGCCGGCCGCTCGCGCCGGCGTCCCAGACGACGACCGTCGGCTGCACGCCGTGGTCGGTCAGCAGCTTCACGAGCATCGACGCGAAGCCGAAGATCGCGTTGGTCGGGCGGCCGTCGGACGTGGCGATCGACTCCGGGAGGGCGAAGAACGCGCGGTACACGAGCGAGTTCCCGTCGATCAGGAAGAGCTGCCGCGGAGCGTCGCCGTTGGTCGCCACCGCGCCATCGTAGGATGCACCGCCCGTGACAGGCGCCCCGACGTCCGCCCAGTACAGCCTCACGATCCGCGTCGAGCTCGAGCACCGCCCGGGCGCGCTCGGCGAGGTGCTGACCGCGATCGGCAGCGCCGGGGGCCAGCTCGGCCCGATCGACCTGATCGAGTCCGACGAGCGGCGCACCCTGCGCGACATCACGCTCGACGCCCGCGACCAGCAGCACTGGGACGCGATCCTGCGGGCGATCGACGCGACCGAGAGCGCGCGGGTGGTCGACGCGACCGACCGGACGCTGCGCATGCACGTCGGCGGCAAGATCGAGCAGCACAACAAGATCCCGCTGAAGACCCGGGACGACCTGTCGATGGCCTACACGCCGGGCGTCGCGCGGGTGTGCGAGGCGATCGCCGCCGACCCGGACAAGGCGTTCCAGTACACGATCAAGCGCAACACCGTGGCGGTCGTCAGCGACGGCACGGCGGTCCTCGGGCTGGGCGACATCGGGCCGGAGGCGGCGATGCCGGTCATGGAGGGCAAGGCGATGCTCTTCAAGGAGTTCGCCGGCGTGGACGCCTTCCCGATCTGCCTGGCCACCAAGGACGTCGACGAGATCGTCGAGACGGTGCGGCGCCTGGCGCCCACGTTCGGGGGCATCAACCTCGAGGACATCTCCGCCCCGCGCTGCTTCGAGATCGAGGACCGGCTGAAGGACGAGCTGACGATCCCGGTCTTCCACGACGACCAGCACGGGACGGCGATCGTGGTGCTCGCCGCGCTGCTGAACGCGCTGAAGATCACCGGCAAGCGGATCGAGGACCTGCACGTGCTCGTCGTCGGCCTCGGCGCGGCGGGCGTGGCGGTGACGAAGATCCTGCTCGCGGCCGGCGTGCGGGACGTGATCGGCTGCGACTCGCGCGGCGCGCTGCACGTCGAGCGCGAGGACTACCTCGACGGCTCGATGCCCGCGGTCAAGCGCTGGTACGCGGAGATGTCGAACCCGGACCGGCGGTCGGGCGGGCCGGGCGACGTGGTCGACGGCGTCGACCTGTTCGTCGGCCTGAGCGGCGCGCGGGTCATGCCGCCCGAGGCGCTGGACCGGATGGCGGACGACGCGATGGTGTTCGCGATGGCCAACCCGAACCCGGAGGTCACGCCGGAGGAGGCCGCGCCCTACGCGCGGATCGTCGCGACCGGCCGCTCGGACTACCCGAACCAGATCAACAACGTGCTCGCCTTCCCCGGCGTCTTCCGCGGCGCGCTCGACGTCCGCGCCCGGCAGATCACCGAGGAGATGAAGCTCGCGGCCGCCGAGGCGATCGCGGCGATCATCCCCGACTCGGAGCTGCGCGAGGACTACATCGTCCCCTCGGCGTTCAACCGCGACGTGGCCCCGGCGGTCGCCGACGCCGTCGCGCGCGTCGCCCACGAGCAGGGGACGGCGAGCGAGCGCGGCGACACGATCGGCTTCGCGGCGATCGACGCCGAGCGGCTGCGGGCGGGCGGGGAGTAGCGGGGCCGTACGCGGGCGCGCCGGGCGGGGAGTAGCGGGGCCGTACGCGGGCGCAGCGGGCGGGGAGTAGCGCGGGCGCCGGAGCGGCGGGCGCGGCGGGGCGCCGGCGCGCAGGCGGTCACCCGCCAGTGGCGTTCAGGTGCCCGTGACGCGGCGCGCGGCCAGTCGGATTCAGGTGCCCGCGACGCGGCGCGCGGCGAGCGACAGCCGCCACGCGTAGGCGTCGAGCGCCGCCGCCAGCCGCCGCCGGTCGGCGAGGGCGAGCGTCGCCGCGGGCCGGAAGCCGCGGCCCCGCCGGTGCCGGTCCAGCTCGGCGCGCAGGTTCGCGAGCCGCTCGTCGAGCGAGCCGGTGAGCCCCTTGTCCCGGGCCCAGAGCGCGTCGCGGATCGCGTCGAACGCCACGGCGGCGCCGGCCGCGTGGGCCTCGAGCGTCAGCAGCCCGCGCGCGGCCGGGTCGCGGGCGTCGAGCGACAGCAGCCGCGCGGCGGCCGAGACCGCGCCGGCCGGGTCCACCCGCGCCGGAGGCCGGCCGCCGACCGGCGCCAGGCGGCCCTCGTGGAGCCGCACCGCGACGACGTCGCCGGCCCGGCGCGCCGCCCGCAGCGACGCCGCCTCGGACCGCAGGTACGCCGCGTACCGCTTCGCGCCCGACCGCAGCAGCGGATCGTCGGCGGCGCCCGCGCGCTCGCGGTGCTCGGCCGGCGCAAGGGCGACGCCCGCCAGGACGGCGGCGAGGACGGCGACGGCGAGGGCGGCGCGGCGGCGCATGACTTAGGGCACCCTAATACCTGCGCGCGCGGAGCGGCGCGCCGCACTCTGAGCGGCCGGCGATCCTCCTCCCCCGCCGGTCCGTACCGTTCGAGACATGCGAGTCACCCTCACCGGAGCGACGGGACGGATCGGGCGTGCGATCGTGGAGGCGCTCGTCGCGCGCGGCGACGACGTGACCGTGCTCTCGCGCAGCCCCGACCGCGCCCGCCGGTCGCTTCCCGCCGGCGTCGCGGCCGAGGCGTGGGTCCCGTCCGGCGGCCCGGCGCCCGCGGCGGCGCTCGGCGGCCGCGACGCGGTCGTGCACCTCGCCGGCGAGGACGTCGCCCAGCGCTGGACCGAGCGGGCCAAGCGGGAGATCCGCGAGAGCCGCGAGGTCGGGACGCGCAACCTCGTGGCCGGCATCGCGGCCGCCGCCCCCCGCCCGCGCGCGCTCGTCAGCGCCTCGGCCTCCGGCTACTACGGCGCGCGCGGCGACGAGCCCGTCGACGAGGACCAGCCGCCCGGCGACGACTTCCTGGCGCAGGTCGTCGTCGCGTGGGAGCGCGAGGCCCGCCGCGCCGAGGAGCTGGGCGTCCGGGTGGCGCTCATGCGCACCGGCGTCGTGCTCTCCCCCGACGCGGGCGCGCTGAAGAAGATGCTCCCGCCGTTCCGCCTCGGCGTCGGCGGTCCCGTCGCCGGCGGGCGGCAGCACATGCCGTGGGTGCACCTCGACGACGTCGTCGGCATGTACGTGCAGGCGATCCACGACGAGCGCTGGAGCGGGCCGGTCAACGTCGTCGCCCCGGGCGCGGTCACTAACAGGGACTTCTCCAAGGCGCTCGGCAAGGCCCTGCACCGGCCCGCGATCGCGCCCGTGCCCGCGCTCGCGCTGAAGCTGCTCTACGGCGAGATGAGCCAGATCGTGCTGACCGGCGTCAACATGGTCCCGCGCCGCGCGCTGCAGCTCGGCTACGAGTTCCGCCACCCCGAGGTGCGGGCGGCGCTGGAGGCGACGGTCTAGCCGGCCTGGCCGGTCGGCCCGGCGCCGCCCACCGGCTCGCGGCCGGCCTGCGGGTCGGGCAGGTCCTCTTCGTCGATCGACTTGGTGCCGAACGGTCCGATGACCTTCCAGTCGGACTCCGGCCTGGCCGGGATGAAGAGCCACGCGACGACGCCGGGCGGGAAGATCAGCCCGGTCGCGAGCCCCCAGCGCATGCCGTAGCCCTTGCGCTCGGCGAGGTACTGGCAGACGATCGTGATCGCCAGCCAGCCGAGCAGCAGCCAGAGCGCGAGCGTCCCGATGACGGCAAGCACGTTCGTCAACCTCCGAGGTAGGCCTCGCGCACCTGCGGGCTCTCCCGCAGCTTCGCCGAGTCGTCGGTGAGCACGACCTTGCCCGTCTCCAGCACGTAGCCGCGGTGCGAGACGCCGAGCGCGAAGTTCGCGTTCTGCTCGACGAGCAGGATGGTCGTGCCCTGCTTGTTGATCTCCGCGATCGTCTCGTAGATGCGCTCGGTGAGGATCGGGGAGATGCCCATCGAGGGCTCGTCGAGCAGCAGCAGCCGCGGGCGCGCCATCAGCGCACGGCCGATCGCGAGCATCTGCTGCTCGCCGCCGGACATCGTGCCCGCCTTCTGGGTCCGGCGCTCCTCCAGGCGGGGGAACAGCTCGAAGACGCGCGCGCGGTCCTGCTCGATCTCGCTGTCCCGGCGCAGGTAGGCGCCCATGTCGAGGTTCTCCGACACGGTCATGCGCTGGAAGCACTTGCGGCCCTCGGGCGACTGCGAGATCCCCAGCCGGACGATGTCCTGCGGCGGCACGCGGCTGATGTCGCGGCCGCGGAACTTGATCGCGCCGGTGCGCGCCGGCGTCAGCCCCGAGATCGAGCGCAGCGTGGTCGACTTCCCCGCGCCGTTCGCGCCGATCAGCGTCACGCACTCGCCCTCCTCGACCTTCAGCGTGATGCCCTTCAGCGCCTGGATGTTGCCGTAGTAGGTCTCGACGGCGTCGAGCTCGAGCAGCACCATCAGCCGTTCATCTCCTGCGACGCCTGCTTGCCGAGGTACGCCTCGATCACCTTGGGGTTCGAGCGCACCTCGTCCGGGCCGCCCTCGGCGATGTTCTCGCCGTGGTCGAGGACGGTGATGTGCTCCGAGACCCCCATGATCACCTTCATGTCGTGCTCGATGAGCAGGATCGACAGGCCGCGCTCGTCGCGCAGCCGGCGCATGAAGTCCGTGAGCTGGTCGGACTCCGCCGGGTTCATGCCGGCCGTCGGCTCGTCGAGCAGGAGCAGCTTCGGGTCCGACGCGAGCGCGCGTGCGATCTCGACGCGCCGCTGGTCGCCGTAGCTCAGGTTGATCGCCAGCTGGTCGTGCGTGTTCGGGCGCAGGCCGACGTACTCGAGCGTCTCGGCGGCGTGCTCGCGCACCCGCTTCTCCTCGTTGCGGACGCCGGGGGTGCCGAGGATCGAGCCGAACAGCCCCGCCTTCATCCGCGAGTGCTGCCCGACCATGACGTTCTCGATCGCGCTCATGGTCCCGAAGAGGCGGATGTTCTGGAACGTCCGCGCCACGCCCAGGGCCATGATCTTGTCCGGCCGGCCCCCCGTGATGTCCCGGCCGTCGAACGACACGCGGCCGAGCGACGGCTTGTACAGCCCGGTGAGGATGTTGAAGAAGGTGGTCTTGCCCGCGCCGTTGGGCCCGATGATCGAGACGATCGAGCGCCGCGGGATCGCGAACGTGACGTCGCTGACCGCGGTGAGGCCGCCGAAGATCTTCGAGACGTTCTTCGCCTCGAGGATGTTGTCCCCGGCGGCCGCCGGCGACCGGTCAGCCTGGGAGGCCGAGACGGCTCCGCTCACGGCATCCTCGATTCGTAGACGGCCTCGTCGGTGCCGACGCCCTCCTCCAGCTCCATCTGGCGCCTCCGTTCGGGCAGCAGGCCCTCGGGTCTGAGGACCATCATGATCACCAGCAGGAAGCCGAAGATGCCGAACGACAGCTCGGTCAGGTCGAACTCGAGCCCGATCTTGCTCGGCCAGGTGTTGAAGACGTTCGGGATGAAGTGGTAGTTGATGAGCGAGAGCACGATCGCGCCGAGCACGACGCCCCAGATCGAGCCGAGCCCGCCGAGGATGATCATCGCGAGGATGAAGATCGAGAACGAGAAGGCGAACTGGTCGGCGTTGACCGTGTTGAGGTACGACGCGAGGAACGCCCCCGACATCCCGCCGAACGCCGCGCCCGTGCCGTAGGCCAGCAGCTTGGTCTTCACCAGCGGCACGCCCATCGACGACGCGGCGACCTCGTCCTCGCGCAGCGCGATCCACGCGCGCCCCAGCCGCGAGTCGCGCAGGCGGAAGTTCACGAACAGCACGAGCACGACCAGGCAGAGCGCGAACCAGTACCAGGGCCGCAGGTCGAGCGACTGGAAGCGCTCGAGCAGCGGCAGGTCGATCTTGTCGACCGGCGTCACGCCCTGGCGGCCCGCGGTGAGCTGCCCGCCGAGCATGTTCACCTCGTCGCCGTTGATCGTGAGCTTGTGGATGATCTCGCCGAACGCGAGCGTGACGATCGCGATGTAGTCGCCGCGCAGGCGCAGCGTCGGCAGGCCGATGAGCATGCCGGCGATCGTCGTCGCCAGCACGGCGAGCACGAGGATGAGCAGGAAGTTGAAGTGGATGCCCGGCAGGTTCGACGCGGGCTCGCCGACGAGGACGTGGACGCCCTCGCCGCCGCCGGCGTTCGACCAGTACCCCGACCCGAAGTAGCCGACCGTGTACGCCCCGATCGCGAAGAACGCGACGTACCCGAGGTCGAGCAGGCCCGCGAAGCCGACGATGATGTTCAGGCCCAGCGCCATCACGACGTAGGCGGCCGCGAGGACCATGTTGTTCATGACGTCGCCGCCCGGGTCGAGCGCGAGCGGCGCGAGCGCGGCGACCGTGAGGACGACCGCGGCGATGATCGCGTTCTGGCGCGTCGTCAGCTCGAGAGAGCGCCGGCTCTTCTCCGGCGCGACGACCGGCTGGCCCTGGGCGCTCATCCGGCCTCCCGCGTCTGCTCGCCCAGCAGGCCGGACGGCTTGAACACCATGATCAGGATCAGGTACGCGAAGACGTAGATCGGCGTCCACGCCGGGCCCATTTGGAAGATGCCCAGATCCTCCCGGTTGTCGATCATCTGCTGGATGATCCCGATGATGAACCCGCCGAGCACGGCGCCCTTGAGGTTGCCGATGCCGCCCATGACCGCGGCGGTGAAGGCGATGAGGCCGGCGGTGAAGCCCTGGAAGTACCAGATCTGCGTCTGGTAGAGGACGTAGACGAGACCGGCCGCGCCCGCGAGCGCGCCGCCGAGCAGGAACGTCGCGGAGATCGTGGTGTCGACGTTGATCCCCATCAGGCGCGCGGCCTCGGGATCCTGCGCCGTGGCGCGCATCGCCTTGCCCAGCCGGCTGCGCGCGATGAAGCCGGTCATCACGAGCACGAGCGGGATCGTCACGCCGACGGAGAGGATGTCCCCGCGGCTGATGATCACGTCGCCCAGCTCGACGACGGACTTCTGGGAGTCGATGAGGTCCTCGATGCTGCGCGGCGAGCCGCCCTGCCACAGCAGGCCGACGTTCTGCAGGATGAAGCTGAAGCCGACCGCGGTGATCAGCGGCGCGAGCTTGGGTGCGTTGCGCAACGGCCGGTAGGCGACGCGTTCGATCATCGCGTTCAGCGTCGCCGGGATGAGCATCGCGATGATCAGCGTCGCGGCGATCCCGGCGATGAGGCCGAGCACGCCGGTGGTGGCGGTCAGGCCGATCACGCCGAAGAACCAGGCCGTGACGAACGACCCGATCATGAAGATCTCGCCGTGGGCGAAGTTGATGAGCTCGATGATGCCGTACACGAGCGTGTAGCCGATGGCCACGAGCGCCCAGATGGCGCCGTTGGAGAGGCCGTCGACGATGTTGTTGCCCAGGCGCGAGAGGTCGCCCTCGTCCCGCAGGTCGTCGAGGGCGAACACCACCGGCAGGATCAGCAGGACGGCGAAGAGCCCGAAGTTCGACATGAAGCGCCGGATGGTCTCCATGGCGGTGGGCCGGGGGGCGGGAAGGCTGGCGGCTTCCATCAGGGGAGCGGTAGTTGATCAGATCTCGCCGGTCCGCGGGGGCCGGCCGCAGCCGGCCCCCGACAGACCAGAATCGGCTGCGACCTAGGCCGCGGCCTTGATCGTCTTGTCGAACTTCAGCGCACCATCTTCGATGGTGTAGGAGCCGTAGTCCGTGATCGTCGTGTCGCCGTTCTCGTCGATCGAGTACGTGCCGAGCACGCTCGAGCGATCCTTCGTGTCGAACAGCGCCTTCAGGATCTCACCGCGGTCCGACGAGCCCGCGCGCTCGATCGCGTCGAGGATGAGGTTCGTCGCCTCGTACGCGTACAGCGCGTAGACGTCGACGTTCTTCACGCCGTACTCCGACTTGTACTGCTCGAAGAACTCCTGGCCCTCCGGCGGGTACGAGGCCGGGTCGAGCGTCGCGACGGTGATCTTGACCTTCTTCGCGACGCCGGCCGGGACACCGCCCTCCTTCGGGTCGAAGAACTCGGCGTTCGAGACGCCGTCCGGCCCGTAGAGCTTCGCGTCCGGGATGGCCGCCGAGAAGTCCTTCATGATCTGGACGCCACCGTTGGGCGTGGTGCCCGAGAACACGAAGCAGTCGACGTTCGCCGACTTCGCGCGACCCGCGAGGGAGCGGAAGTTCGACGCCTTCGGATCGATGCCCTCGTTGAACGCCAGCTTGATCCCCTGCTCCTTGAGGGAGTTCGAGATGTTGTTGGCGAGGCCGGCGCCGTAGACCTCCTTGTCGTTGGCGATCGCGACGTTCTGGCAGCCGTCTTCCTTCATGATGGTCGCCAGCGCCGCGCCCTGGATCGTGTCCTTCGGCACGATGCGCATGTAGTGCCGCACACCCGACGGGTAGTACTTGTCGGGCTCGCCGGGCTCCGCGCCCGGCTCGTCGGACGTGAGGCCGACGGCGGTGTTCGCGAACGAGACCTGCGGCACGGGCGGCTGGGCCTCGTTGAGGATCGGCATCGAGATCGCCGAAGCGCCCGAGTTGAACTCGCCGATGTACGCGACCGCCTTGTCGTCCTGCGCGACCCGGCGGGCGTTCGCCGACGTGGCCTCAGGCGTCCAGTTGCCCACCTGCGCCGTCGAGTCGTCGAGCGACGTGTACTTGATGGTGAAGTTGCCGGCCTTGTTGCCGGCCTGCTTGAGCGCGAGCTTGATGCCGTTCACGCCGGCAGTCGTCTGCAGGCGCTGTGCGCCCTGGAGCGGAAGGCTCGAGTACAGGTTGACGGTACCGCCTGCCTCGGCCTGCTCCTTGCTGTCGCCGGTGTCAGCGGTCTCGTCGTCGTCGTCACCGCACGCAGCGATGCCGAACGGCGCGATGCTCAACACTGCGAGCAGCGTGATGATGCGTGGGAACCGCAAAGTCCCTCCTCCTTGAAAGTCAGGTCGTGAGACCAGAAGCGCGCGGAAGCCTACAGCCCCGGCGCGCCACGTACCAAACGGCCATCGCGAATGCGGAAGACCGCGAAGGCGGCCACGGGCTCACCGGCCAGCCGCAGCGCCTTCGCGATGACCGCGGGGCGGCTGCTCGCGTCCTTGCCGGCGCGTTCGATGGCGCGCAGCACGAGCCGCATGGCGGCGTATCCGAGCACGGCGCGGCGGTCCGGCCGGTGGCCGTAGCGGGCGCGGAAGCGGCGGGCGAAGCCGGGGTCCGGTCGCGGCGCGACGCCGGTGAGCAGGAGGCGGTCGCCGGCCGGCCCGGCCGCAGTCGCCAGGGCCGGCGCGAGCGCCAGCCCGTCGGCCGCGAACAGCGCCGCCCGCGGCGCGCCGGCGTGCACGGCGCGCAGCACCTCGAGGGCGAACGGCCTGTACGCGCCGCCGTAGACGAACGCGTCGGCGCGGTCCTCGTGGACGTCGCGGCCGAGGTCGTCGGGCACCTCGCCGCGGGGGTCCAGCCGCTCGCGGTCGACGACCTCGACGCCGCTCGCGCGCAGGCGCGCGGCGAGGCGGTCGACGAGCGCGCCGCCCGCGGGCTGGCGGTCGTCGGCCAGCCACGCGCGCCGCACGCCGCGGCGCCGCAGCAGCGCCACGAGCTCGTCGACCTGCTCGCGGTCGGGCGGCACCACGCGCGCGAACGTGCGCCGGCCCGACGGGTAGTAGCGGTCGGGCTCGCCCGGCGCGCCGCCGGCCTCGGTCAGGCCGCCGAAGGTGTCGCCGGGGCTGACCTGGAGCATCCCGCCCTCGTTGAGGATCGGGAGCGAGACCGCCGACGCGCCCGACTCCAGCTCGCCGAGGTAGGCGATCGTCTGCAGGTCCTCCACCGCCGTGCGGGCGTTGTCGGCGACGCGCTCGGGCGACCAGACGCCGGTCTTCGGGTCGGCGCTGTCGAGCGAGACGAACGAGACGCGGAAGTCGCCGGCGCGGCCGCCGGACTCGGCCAGCGCGAGCTTCTCGGCGCGGACCACGTCGCGCGACACCGGCGCGAGCGGGCCGGTCTGCGGGAGGCTCGAGTACACGGTCAGCGCGTCGCCGACGATCCGCGCCTCCTCGGCCTGCTCGGATCGCCCGCAGCCGCCGAGCGCCAGCGCTATGAGGAGGGCCGCCGTCCGTCGGTGCATGCGGGCGCGAGTGTACGTACGCTCCGGCGATGGCCCGCATCGGAGTGCTCACGGGCGGCGGCGACTGCCCCGGCCTGAACGCCGTCATCCGAGCGGTCGTGCGCAGGGGCTCGCAGCTGGGCCACGAGTTCGCCGGCTACCGCCACGGCTGGGCGGGCGTCCTGGCCGGCGAGAGCGTCGAGCTGACGCCCGAGAGCACGCGCGGGATCCTCCCTCGCGGCGGCACGATCCTCGGCACGTCGCGCACGAACCCGTACAAGCAGGACGGCGGGGGCGAGCGGGTCAGGGAGACGATGCGGCGCGACGGCGTCGACGCGCTCATCCCGATCGGCGGCGAGGACACGCTCGGCGTGGCGGGGCGGCTGCACGACGAGGGCGTGCCGGTCGTGGGCGTGCCCAAGACGATCGACAACGACCTGGCGGGGACCGACTTCACCTTCGGGTTCCAGACCGCGGTGCAGATCGCCACCGACGCGATCGACCGGCTGCACACGACGGCCGAGTCGCACAACCGGGTGATCGTCGTGGAGGTCATGGGCCGTCACGCGGGCTGGATCGCCGCGCACAGCGGGATGGCGGGCGGCGCGGACGTGATCCTCGTCCCCGAGCGGCGCTTCGACGTCGAGGAGGTGTGCGCGCGGGTGCGGCGGCGCCACGAGTCGGGGCGCACGTTCTCGATCGTCGTGGTGGCGGAGGGTGCGCTGCCGGTCGACGACAGCGAGGTGGCGAGCCTGCACCAGGGCACCGACGCGTTCGGCCACGCGCGGCTCGGCGGGATCGCGGTGCACCTCGAGCAGCAGATCGAGCGGCGGACCGGCTACGAGACGCGGATGACGATCCTCGGCCACGTCCAGCGCGGCGGGACGCCGCTGGCCTACGACCGGGTGCTGGGCACGCGGTTCGGGGTCGCGGCGATCGAGGCCGCGGACGAGGGCGACTTCGGCCAGATGGTGGCGCTGCGGGGGACCGAGATCGTGCGCGTCCCGCTCGGCGACGCGCTGGCCGAGCCGAAGCTGCTCGACCCGGCGTTCTTCGAGACCGCCGAGGTGTTCTTCGGCTAGGGCCGGTCGGGCAGGTACCGCTTCACGATCTCGATCGTGGCGGCGACGAGCAGGATCGAGACGCTGAGCAGAGCGGCGTCGAACGCCTTCGAGCCGAGCGCCCAGAGGACGATCCAGAGCAGCAGGACGGCGGTGGTCCACACGACGTAGGCCATCGGGGCGGGACCCTAGCGCAGCGCCTCGGCCATCGCCGCGACGACGGCGCGGACGGCCTCGGGCGCCCGCGGGCCGGCCTCGGCCGCCTCGCGCACGAGGCGGCTGCCGACGATGACGCCGTCGGCGCCCGCGGCGGCGGCCTGCGCGGCCTGCTCGGGCGTGCCGATCCCGAAGCCGAGCGCGACCGGGACCTCGGTGTGCGCCTTCGCGCGCGCGAGAAGCTCGCGATGGCCGTCCTCCGCGGAGCCGCGCTCGCCGGTCGTGCCGGCGACGGAGACCGTGTAGAGGAACCCTCGGGCGCGCTCGCCGATGGCCTTGAGCCGCTCGTCGGGCGTGGTGGGCGCGACGAGGGGGACGAGCGCGATCCCGTGGGCGTCGCACGCCTCGAGGATCGCCGGCGCCTCCTCCAGCGGCAGGTCGGGCACGATGAGCCCGCTCGCGCCGGCGCGGGCGAGCGACGCGGCGAACGCCTCGGGCGTGCGGGCGAGAACGAGGTTCGCGTAGGTCATGACGACGACCGGCAGCCGCTCGGAGAGCCGGGCGGCCACCTCGATGACGCCGTCGACCGTCGCGCCCGCGCCGAGCGCCTTCGTCCCGGCCGCGTGGATCACCGGCCCGTCGGCGAGCGGGTCGGAGAACGGCACGCCGAGCTCGACCAGGTCCGCCCCGGCCTCGGCGTACGCCTCCCCGATGCGCAGCGACGCCGCCATGTCCGGGAAGCCGCCCATGAGGTACGGCATCAGCGCGGCGCGCTTCCCCGACCCCGCGAACGCGGCCCCGATCCGCTCGATCCCGTTCATCGCGGGGGACGCTAGGGGATGCGCGGTGCCAGGCACGTTCATGTTGCGGTGCCAGGCACGTTCATGTTGCGGTGCCAGGCACCTTTAGGTTCGGGGGTTGAGGTCTGGGCGAAGGTCTGGACGAATGTCCAACGTTGACACGCCTGAGATTCCGCGTACGGTCGGCGCATGGATCTCGCCCGCCGGGTCGCCGTCGCCGCGACCGTCTCGCTCCTTCTCGCCGTCGCGCCCGCCCAGGCGGCGCCCGGTGACCTCGACCCGTCCTTCGGCGGTGACGGCATCGTCCAGGCCGGGCCGACGAGCGGCGACCGGCTGAACGGGCTCGCGCTGTGGGGCGACAGGATCGTCGGCGCGGGCACGACGACGGACGTCTGCAGCCGGGCGTCGATGGCGCGCTGGCTGCCCGACGGCCGCCTGGACCAGACGTTCGGCTCCGGCGGCTACGCCGTGACCGCGTACGACCAGTGCGAGGACGGCTACGGGTACGGCTCGTCGGCCGAGGCCGTCGTCACGGCGCCCGACGGCACGGTGTTCACCAGCGGGCAAGCACACGGCTACCGCGGCAGGGGCCTGCTCAGCGCCAACGACGCGAGCGGCGCGCCGATCGCCTCCTTCGGAACCGGCGGCTACGTGGCCGAGCAGTTCCACGACGGCCAGATCGTCGCGCTCGTTAGGCTGCCCGACGGCCGCCTGGTCGGTGGAGGCTCCTGGTACGCGCTCGGGCGCGCCGACTGGGAGGTGCACCGGTGGCTGCCGAACGGCGCGCGCGACGCCTCGTTCGGCGACGGCGGCGCGGTCGTGCTCTCGACCGGCAGCAACTACGGCTGGCTCAGCGCGATGGTCGCCGACGGCGACGCCGGCGCGATGGTCGCGGCGGGCAGCTTCCGGCGAGGGACCGGGGACTCGAAGCTCGCGATCGGCCGGTTCACCGCCGGCGGCCCGCTCGACCCCGGATTCGGGGAGGACGGGCGCGCGTACGTGGACGCCGAGGGCCTCGACCTCGGCCGCGTCGACCTCGCGCGCACGTCCGACGGGAGCTTCGTCGTGAGCGCCGGCAGCGCGCTGCTGCGGTTCGACTCGTCCGGCGAGCTCGACCCGACGTTCGGCGCCGGGGGCCGGGTCGACGGCCTCCCGCTCGCGGCGCGCGACGTGGCGCTGGACGGCGAGGACCGGATCGTGGTGGCGGGCGTGTCGCCGGACGGCCGGTTCGCCGTGGCGCGGCATCTCGCCAACGGCGCGCTCGACGGCACGTTCGGCAGCGGCGGGATGACGGTCGTCGACGTCCCCGCGGCGGGCGTGTCCCCGTACGAGATCGCCGGCCCGCGGGACGTCGTCATCCAGCCGGACGGCCGCATCGTCGTCGGCGGCACGTCGAACGCGGGCGGGGAGAACGTCATGACCGTGCTGCGGCTGCTGCCCGACGACCGCGTGGTCGCCCGCGACGAGGCCGAGGGCGAGCTGGTCGGCAACGCGGAGCCCGGCGACGCCGGCGACGCCGGCGACGGCGGCACGGCCGGCGGCGAGGCGGCGGGCGGCCAGGCCGAGAGCCTGCAACCGAGCCGCAGGCGCGTCTCGATCACGATCCTCTCCTCGCGCGTGACCCGCCGCGGCGTGCTCGTGCGCGTCACGTGGCCGCGCGGCACCGACGGCGAGGCCCGGGCGCGGCTGTGGACGCGCGACAAGCGCGTGCTGCTCGGCCGGCGGACGGTCACGGTCCTGCCCGGCACGATCGGGCGCCGGTTCCGCATCCCGCTCAACCGCCGGGCGAAGCGCATGCTGCGCGGCGGGCGGGTCCTGAAGGTTCGCGCGACGGTCGTCGTGACCGGGCTGCCGGCGCGCCGCTAGGGCGGGTCGCGCGCGAGGACCTCGGCGAGGTCCTTGTCGCCGCGGCCGCTCAGGCACACGAGGTCGAGCGCCGAGTCGGAGGGCTCCGCCAGGACGTAGTGCAGCGCGTGCGCCGTCTCCAGCGCCGCGATGATCCCCTCCAGCCGTGCGACGCGCCGGAACGCGGCGAGCGCCTGCTCGTCGCTGACCGCCACGTACGTCGCCCGCCCGGAGTCGCGCAGCCACGCGTGCTCGGGCCCCGAGCCCGGGTAGTCCAGGCCGGCCGACACCGAGTGGGCCTCGGTGATCTGGCCCTCGCCGTCCTGCATGACCGCCGACAGCGCGCCGTGCAGCACGCCGGGGCGGCCGCCCGCGGTCAGCGGCGCGCCGTGATGGCCGGTCTCCAGACCCTCCCCCGCCGCCTCCACGCCCACGAGCGCCACCGGGTCGTCGTAGAAGCCGGCGAACATGCCGATCGAGTTCGAGCCCCCGCCGACGCACGCGACGACGCGGTCCGGCAGCCGCCCGGCCCGCTCGAGCAGCTGGGCGCGCGCCTCGTCGCCGATCCTGCGCTGCAGGTCGCGGACGATCGCCGGGTACGGCGCAGGGCCGACCGCGCTGCCGATGACGTAGTGCGTCGTCGCGACGTTCGCGACCCAGTCGCGGATCGCCTCGCTGACCGCCTCCTTCAGCGTCCGCGCCCCCGCCTCCACCGGCACGACGGTCGCGCCGAGCAGCTGCATCCGCTGGACGTTGGGCGCCTGGCGGCGGACGTCCTCGGCGCCCATGTAGACGACGCACTCGAGGTCGAGCAGCGCGCACGCGGTCGCGCTGGCGACGCCGTGCTGGCCGGCGCCCGTCTCGGCGATCACCCGCGGCTTGCCCATGCGGCGCGCGAGCAGCGCCTGCCCGATCGCGTTGTTGATCTTGTGCGAGCCGGTGTGGTTGAGGTCCTCCCGCTTGAGCCACACCTCGCGGCCCGCGGCCTCGCTGAGCCGGCGGGCGAGGTACAGCGGCGTGGGGCGGCCGACGAAGTCGCGCAGCAGCCCGTCGAGCTCGGCGCGGAAGCCGGGGTCCGCCCGCGCCTCGAGCCACGCGGCCTCCAGCTCGGAGAGCGCCGGCATCAGCGTCTCGGGGACGTACTGGCCGCCGTAGGGGCCGAAGCGGTGCTCGACGCCGGCCTCGACCCGGGTCACACCAGCGCCCCCTCGGCCGCGCGCACGAACGCCGCGACCTTCTCCGGGTCCTTCACGCCCGGTGCCGCCTCGACGCCGCTCGCGACGTCGACCGCGAACGGCCGCGTGGCCTCGATCGCGGCGCCGACGTTGGCGGGGGTCAGACCCCCTGCGACGACCAGGCTCACGTCCGAGCGCCGCGCGCGGGCCAGCGACCAGTCGAACGGCTCGCCGCCGGCGCCGTCGAGCATGTGCAGGTCGGTGTGGAACGCGCGCAGCGCGACCACCTGCTCGCGCGAGCGCACGCGCACGGCCTTCATCACCCTGGCGCCCGTCCGCCGCGCGACCTCGGCGCAGTAGCTCGGCCCCTCGTCGCCGTGCAGCTGCACGATCGACAGCCCGACGTGGTCGGCGGTCCGCGCGACGTGGTCGAGCGTCGCGTTCTCGAACACCCCGACGATCTCCGCCCGGCGGCGCAGCTCGGCCGCGACCTCCACGGCGACCCCGAGCTTCGCGCGCCGCGGCGAGCGCGGGACGAAGATCAGCCCGAGCGCCCACGGGCGGTGCTCCGCGCACATGCGCGCGTCCTCGACCGAGGTGATGCCGCAGAGCTTGACGCGGGTCACCCGGTCACTGTAGGCCGCTTGCGGAGCTCGACCTCGACGCGCTCGCGCCTGCCCGCGCGCACGATCTCGACCTCGATCTCGTCGCCCGGCTTGCGCTCGTCGACCGCCCGCCCGACGTCGTCGCTGGAGCGGACGTCGCGGCCGGCGATCCGCACGATGACGTCGCCGAGGATGAACCCGGCCTCGTCGGCGGGCGACAGCGGCGCGACGTCCTGCACGACGGCGCCCCGGTCGACGCGCAGGTTCATCTCCGGCACGACGGTCGCCGTGGTCACCCCGAGGTACGCGCGCTCGACGTCCCTGCCCTGCTTCAGCGTCGGCAGCACCCGCTTCGCCGTGTCGATCGGCACCGCGAACCCGATGCCGATGTTCCCCTCCCCCGCCCCGCCGGTGCGGATCGCGGAGTTGATCCCGATCACCCGGCCCGAGGCGTCGATCAGCGGCCCGCCCGAGTTGCCGGGGTTGATCGCGGCGTCGGTCTGGATGACGTCGGAGATCGTGAAGCCGTCGGGCGCCTCGATCCGTCGCTGCAGCGCCGACACCACGCCGGTCGTCAGGGTGCGCTCCAGGCCGAACGGGTTGCCGATCGCGACCGTGGGGTCGCCGACCTTCACGCCCGCGCTGCTGCCGAGCGTCAGCGGGTGCAGGTCCAGCCCGTCAGGATCGACCTTGAGCAGCGCGAGGTCGGAGGAGCGGTCGCGCCCGCGGACCTCGGCCCGCGCCGTCCTGGCGTCGGAGAAGCGGACGTCCACCCGCGTGGCGTTCTCCACGACGTGGGCGTTGGTGAGGATGTTGCCGTCGCCGTCGATCACGAACCCGGTGCCGGTCGACTGCCCCCGCTGCTCTGGCAGCCCGAAGTCGAACGGCGACTGCGACGGCTCGACCACGTCGGCCACGACGAAGACGACCCCCGGGCCGTCGCGCTCGTAGATCCGCGCCGCGTCCAGGCCCTCGCCGCCCGCGCCGAGCGGCACCCGCTCGACGACCGTGCGGGTGACGCCGCCGCCGCCGTCGTCGTCCTCCACGGCGAGCACCAGGCCGCCGCCGAGCGCCCCGCCGGCCAGCGCCGCGAGCAGATAGGCGAGCGCGCGCCGCATCAGTACATCGTGTCGTGCTCGAAGTCCGCCCCGGTGAGCGCGCGGCACGCCGCCTCGGGGTCGGGCGCGCGCATCAGCACCTCGCCGACGAGCACGGCGTCGACGCCGACGCGCTCGAGCTCGTCGAGCTGGTCGCGGGAGTGGAACCCCGACTCGGCCACCACGGTCTTGCCCGCGGGGACGTCGGAGAGCAGCTCGAACGTCCGCTCCACGTCGACGCTGAAGTCGCTGAGGTCGCGGTTGTTGATCCCGATGACGTCGGCGTCGATGACCTCGAGCGCGCACTCGAGCTCCTCCTCGTCGTGCACCTCGACGAGCACGTCGAGGTCGAGCCCGCGGGCGTCGCCGTACAGGCGCTCGAGGTCGCCCTGGTCGATCGCCGCGACGATCAGCAGCAGCGCGTCGGCGCCCGCCACCGCCGTCTCGTACACCTGGTACGGGTCGACGATGAAGTCCTTGCGCAGGATCGGCAGCCGCGACGCCGCGCGCGCCTCGCGCAGGTCGTCGAGCGAGCCGCCGAAGTGGTGGCGCTCGGTGAGCACCGACAGCGCCGCGGCGCCGCCGCGCTCGTAGGCCCGCACGATGTCGGTCACCGACGCCCCCGCGCGGATCTCGCCCGCCGAGGGGGAGCGGCGCTTGTGCTCGGCGATCAGCGACACGCCCGGGCGCGTCAGCGCCTCGGAGAACGGGCGGTCCTGCCGCGGCGCCGCGAGCTGGCGCTCGAGGTCGCGCAGCGGCACCTCCTCGCGCCGGCGCCGCACGTCGTGACGGGTCGCGTCGACGATGCGCTCCAGCACGCTCACGCCGCCCTCGACAGCTCCACGTACGCGTCGAGCGTCCGGGCCGCGGCGCCGCTGTCGATCGCCTCCTGGGCCGCGGCGACGCCCTCGGCGATCGAGTCCGCGCGCCCGCCCGCGTAGATGGCGGCGCCGGCGTTGAGGACGGCGAGGTCGCGGTGCGGGCCGTGCTCGCCGGCGAGGATGGCGCGTGTCGTCGCGGCGTTGTCCTCGGGCCGCCCGCCGGCGACGGCGTCGGGCGGCGCCTCCGGGAGCCCGCAGTCGGCCGGCGTCACCGTGTAGCGCTCGATGCGCGCTCCGTTCACTTCCACAACCGTAGTCGGCGCGGAGGTCGACAGCTCGTCGAGCCCATCCGCGCTGGACACTACCAGCGCCCGGACGGCGCCAAGCCGGGCGAGCGCGCGCGCCATCACGTCGAGCATCCCGGGGTCGGAGACGCCGATGAGCTGGCGCGTCGCCCCCGCCGGGTTGGTGAGCGGGCCGAGGAAGTTGAAGATCGTGCGGACCGCCAGCTCCTTGCGCACCGGCACGACGTAGCGCGTCGCGCCGTGGTGGGCAGGGGCGAACATGAAGCCGAACCCGGCCTCCGCGATGCAGCGCGCGACGCCCTCCGGCGGCACGTCGAGCCGCGCGCCGAGCGCCTCCAGCACGTCGGCCGAGCCGCTCAGGCCGGTCGCGCTGCGGTTGCCGTGCTTTGCGACCGCGCAGCCCGAGCCGGCGGCGATCAGAGCGGCGGTCGTCGAGACGTTGAACGTCGTCCGCCCGCCGCCGGTGCCCGCGGTGTCGAGCAGGTCGTCGCGGCCGGTCTCGACGCGCGTGGCGTGCGCGCGCATCGCCCGCGCGAGGCCGGCCAGCTCGTCGGGCGTCTCCCCCTTCGTGCGCAGCGCGACGAGGAACGCCGCGATCTGGGTGTCGCTGGCCTCGCCGTCCATCACGAGGCCGAGCACCTCCTCGGCCTCGGCGACGTCGAGGTCCTGGCGCTGGGCGAGCCGGTCGATGGCGCGGGTCAGGACGGGGTGGGGCATGGGATCCGATATTCCACTATGGGAAAGCCGAGCGCCGCGTCGTCGCGCCGGCCGACGGCCCGCCAGCCCTCGCGCTCGTAGAAGCGGCGGGCGCGCGCCTGCTCGGCGGGCGTGAACAGCCGCAGCTCGCGGAACCCCTGCCCGGGCGCCGCGGCGAGGATCGCGGCGTGCAGCGCCGCCGCCACGCCGGTGCCCCAGTGCGTGCGCCGGACGAACAGCAGCATCAGGTGGCCGAGCGCCGGGTCCCCCACCGGGTCGCGCGAGCGCTCGGACGGGATCAGCAGCGCGTGGCCGACCGGCGTCCCGCCCTCGTCGTCGGCGACGTACCACGTCGCGACGTCGTCGATCGCGACGACGTCCTCCTCCCGCAGGACCGGCACGCGCCACCCGGGCGGCGCGAACGCGCGGTAGGTCTCGAACCCCTCCCGGGTGATGTCGATCAGCACCGGGACGTCGGCGGGCTCGGCGCGCCGGAGGCCGGTCACTCCCCGAGGAAGTTGCGCAGCAGCGTCTTGCCGTGGTCGGTCAGCACCGACTCGGGGTGGAACTGCACGCCCTCGGCCGGCAGCTCGCGGTGGCGGATGCCCATGATCACGCCGCCGCCCTCGGCCGACGCCTCGAAGGCGTCGGGCAGGTCGCCGTCGACGATCAGCGAGTGGTAGCGCCCGACGGTCAGCGGCGACGGGAGGCCGGAGAAGATCGTGCGCGCGTCGTGCTCGACCTCGCACGTCTTGCCGTGCACCGGCTCGCCCCGCACGACCCGCCCGCCGAACGCCTGCGCGAGCGCCTGGTGGCCGAGGCAGACGCCGAGCAGCGGGACCCCCTCCTCCGGGAACCGCCGGACGACGTCGAGCGACACGCCCGCCTCGTTCGGCGTGCACGGCCCGGGCGACACGACGACGCGGTCGGGCCGGCGCTCGAGCAGCTCCTCCACGGGCACGCGGTCGTTGCGCACCACCTCGACCTCCGCCCCCAGCTCGCCGAGGTACTGGACGAGGTTGTAGGTGAACGAGTCGTAGTTGTCGACGACGAGGACCCTCACGGCCACTCCGCCTGCTCCTCGGCCAGCTCGAACGCGCGCAGCACCGCGCGGGCCTTCGCCTCCGACTCGGCGAACTCGTAGGCGGGCTTGGCGTCCGCCACCGTCCCCCCGCCGGCCTGGACGTGGGCGGCGCCGTCCTTCATCACCACCGTGCGGATGTGGATGCAGGTGTCCAGGTCGCCGGTGTAGCCGAGGTAGCCGATCGCCCCACCGTAGCCGCCGCGCTTGACGGGCTCGAGCTCGTCGACGATCTCCATCGCGCGGACCTTCGGCGCGCCGCTCAGCGTGCCGGCGGGCAGGACGGAGCGGAGGGCGTCCATCGGGCCGACGTCCTCGCGCAGCGTGCCGCTCACCGCGCTGACGATGTGCATGACGTGCGAGTAGGTCTCGACCGCCATCAGCTCGTCGACCTCCACGCTGCCGTACTCGCACACGCGCCCGAGGTCGTTGCGCCCGAGGTCGACGAGCATCACGTGCTCGGCGCGCTCCTTCTCGTCGGCCAGCAGCTCCTCGGCGATGCGTGCGTCCTCGGCGGCGTTGGCGCCGCGCGGGCGCGTGCCGGCGATCGGCCGAGTGGAGACGTGGCGGCCCGTGACGGTCAGCAGCGGCTCGGGCGATGTGCCCGCGACCTGGAAGTCCTGGAAGTCGAGGAAGTACATGTACGGGCTCGGGTTGACGACCCGCAGCCCGCGGTAGACGCTGAACGGGTCGAGGTCGAGCGGCGCGCTCCAGCGCTGGGACGGCACGACCTGGAACGCGTCGCCGGCGCGCACGTACTCGACGATCCGCGCGACCATCGCCTCGAACTGCTCGCGCGGCATGTTCGACGTGAAGCGCGGGCGCTCGGAGCGCGGCGGGCGGGTGCCCAGGTCGGGGACCGGGCCGGCGAGCAGCCGGCGCGCCTTGGCCATCGTCGCCATCGCGTCGGCGTACGCGGCGTCCACGTCGTCGCCCGGCTCCGCGTAGACGTTCACGAGCACGGTGGTCGTGTGCTTGAGGTGGTCGAAGACCACCAGCACGTCGCTGAGCATCAGCGCGAGGTCCGGCAGCCCGAGCACGTCGGGGTTCGGCGGGCCGAGCGTCGTCTCGACCGTGCGGACGAGGTCGTAGCCGAACATGCCGACCGCGCCGCCGCTGAACGGCGGCAGGTCGGGCAGCGGGGCCTGGCGGTGGCGGCCGACCTCCTCGGCGACGAGCGCGTACGGGTCGCCGGGGTCGCCGAGGTTCCAGCGCAGCACCTTGCGCGGCCGCACGCCGATGAACGAGTAGCGCCCGACCTGCTGCCCGCGCTCGGCCGACTCGAGCAGGAACGCCGGGTACTCCGGGTTGCGCCCGCGGAGCTTGAGGAACGCGGAGACCGGCGTCTCCACGTCGTCGATGAACGTGCTGCGCAGCGGGACGACGTTGTAGTCGCGGGCGAGCGCGCGGACCTCGTCGAGCGACGGCTCGACGGCGAAGGCGGGGGCGGGCGGAGCGGCGCCCTCGGCGGGCGCCTCAGCGCCGGCGCCCATTGAGCACCTCCTGCACCGCGGCGAGGTCGCGGCCGCGCCCGCGCAGCAGCACCGCGAGGTGGTACAGCACGTCGGCGGCCTCCTCGTCCACGCGGTCGTCGCCCTCCTCGCGCGCGGCCCGCGCCACCTCCTCGGCCTCCTCCATCACCTTCGCGCCGGTGCGCGGCGGGTCGTCGAGCAGCTCGACGGTGTACGAGCCGGCCGGCCGCTCGGCCTGCCGCGCGCGCAGCGTGCGCTCGAGCGCGGGCAGCGCCTCGTGCGGCGCGGGCGGCTCGAGGTCGCCGCGGTGAAAGCACGTGCGCTCGCCGGTGTGGCACGCCGGGCCGGCCGGCTCGACCAGCGCGAGCAGCGCGTCGCCGTCGCAGTCGACGCGCAGCGCGCGCACCGCCTGCGTGTTGCCGCTCGTCGCCCCCTTGTGCCACAGCTCGCCGCGCGAGCGGCTCCACAGGTGCAGCTCGCCGGTCGCGACCGTGCGGCCGACCGCCTCCTCGTTGGCGTAGGCGAGGGTCAGGACCTCGCCGGTGCGCCAGTCCTGGACGACGACGGCGACGAGGCCGCGGTCGTCGTAGCGGAGGTCGGCGGGATCGAACGGCATGAGGGGCCGGTGATCGTAGCCGGGTGAGCCTGGGCCAAGTACCACGTGAACGCGCGGTCCACGAACGGCTGGAACGCGCGCAGGCCGAGCGCGAGCGCGCGCGGCGGCAGCGCCGGGACGAGCCGCTGCAGGCGCAGCGCGCGGCGGAACGCCGGCGCGTGGGCGGCGCTGAACGCGGCGTAGTCGCGCAGCGCGCCGTCCCGCGGCTTCTCGCCGCTCAGCACGGCGCGGATCTCGCGGCCCGCGGCGGTGCCGAAGTAGAACGCGGTGCGGATCCCCTCGCCCGAGAGCGGGAAGCAGTGGCCGGCGCTGTCGCCGGCGAAGAACGTGCCGCCGTCGGCCGCCGGGCGCAGCCGGTGCGGGAACCAGTTGCCCTGGAAGCGGACAGCGCTGCCCGCCTCGCGCTCGGCGAGCGCCACCGTCGCCTCCTTCACGTGCCGGCGCGGGTCGTACGAGCCGACGCCGATCCGCACCTCGTCGCCCGCCGGCACGTGCCACCCGTAGCCGCGGCGCACGAGCGACCGGTCGACCCAGCAGTGCAGCTCGTCGCCGCCGCCGCCGTGCGGCGGGTGGACCTCCAGCCCGCGGCTCAGCGGCGCGTCCGGCGGCTGGTAGCCCGGCTTCCCGAGCACCCGCCGCCAGCCGAGCGCGTCGACGACGAGCGGCGCCCGCACCTCGCCGCGGTCGGTCATCACGCCGCTCGACGTCCGGCGCTCGACCTTCGCGGTGTCGAAGCGCGCGTCGCTCTGCGCGGCGAGCAGCTCGCACAGCGCGCGGTAGTCGAACGCCGACCAGCTCCACGGGAGCCTGTAGCGAACGCTGCCGTGCGGGGTCGTGAAGCGCATGTACGGCAGTTCGCTGCGGATCGACGCCTCGACGCCCATCGCGTGCAGCCACGGCGTCGGCGCGGCGCACGCGCTCGTCGCCCGCTCGCCCACCTCGTAGCGGTCGAGTACGAGCACGTCGGCGCCGCTGCCGGCCAGCTCGCGCGCGACGGCCAGGCCGGCGAACGACGCGCCGCACACGAGCACGTCCGCCCGCGCGCCGGCGAGCGGGCTGCGCTCGGCGCCGCGCTTGGTGCGGCGGACCGTCACGCGCGCAGCACCGCCCGCCCGACCTCCCAGGCGGTCAGCGACGCGCGCCCGCCCACCACGTCGTAGCCGCGCCGCTCGACGCGGTCGAGCACCTGCTCGTAGACGGCGCGCGCCAGGCGCATCCCGGCCCGCACCGCCGGGTCGCAGGCGGCCGGGACGTCGGCGCTCGCCGCGAACAGCTCGCGCGCCCGCTCGACCTCCTGCGCGACGCGCTCGCGCACCGCGGCGCTCGGCCGCCGGCCGGCGAGGTCGTCCTCCGGCAGCCCCGGCAGGTACACGCGGTCCATCTCCCAGTCCTCGCGCACGTCGCGGATGAAGTTCGTCAGCTGGAACGCGAGCCCCAGCCGCGCCACGTCGGCCGCCTGCTCGGGCGCGCCGAGCAGCGGCGCCATGATCCGCCCGACCGCCCCGGCGCTGCCGTCCATGTACGCGTCGAGCTGCTCGCGCGTCCCGATCCGGACGCGGTCGCAGTCCACGCGCATCGAGCGCATGTAGACGCGCAGCTCGTCCAGCGGCAGGCCGTGGCGCTCGCCGGCGTCGACCAGCGCGGCGATGACCGGGTGCTCGGCGCCGCCCGACCGGCGGCCGTCGTCGAGCGCGCGCTCCCACGCGTCGAGCCGCGCGCGGCGCTCGGCGGGGTCGGGGGCGCGCCGCGGGCCGTCGACGACCTCGTCCGCGGCGCGCACGTAGCCGTACAGCGCATGGACGGCCGGGCGCACGTCGCGCGGCAGCCGCCGCGTCGCCCAGAAGTACGTCGGGTCGTGACGCAGCTGCATCCGCGCGCAGCGCGCGTAGGCCGCCCTCAGCCCGCTGTCGGTCCTCACCACTCCCCTAGTCTGCCCGCTCACGTGTCGCTCCTCGCCCGCCAGATGGTCTTCGTCACCGGGAAGGGCGGCGTCGGCAAGACGACGGTGGCGGCGGCGCTGGCCCGCGCGGCGGCCGACCGCGGCCGGCGCACGGTCGTCGCCGAGGTGGGCGGAGCGGCCCGTGCGGCCCGTCTTCTGGGCGGTTCCGCGGGGCCGCCGGGGGTCGAGACGCAGGTCGGCGAGGGCCTGTGGACGATCACGATCGAGCCGTGGAAGGTGCTCGAGGAGTGGATCGCGCGGGTCCTCGGCTCCCGCGCGCTGACCGGAGTCCTGACGCGTTCGAACTTCTTTCGCGCCTTCGCGGACGCCGCTCCGGGGGGCACGGAGCTGGGCACGGTCGTCAAGGCGTGGGAGCTCGCGCAGCCGGCCCGCTGGGACCGGCGCGCCCGCCCGTACGACCTCGTGGTCGTCGACGGGCCGGCGTCCGGCCACGCGATCGGCATGCTTCGCACGCCGGGGACGTTCGCCGACATCGCCCGCGTCGGGCCGATCGCGACGCAGTCCCAGCGCGTGCGCGAGTGGCTGGAGGACCACCGCGAGACCGCGTACGTCGCGGTGACCCTCCCCGGCGAGCTGCCGGTGACCGAGACGCTCGAGCTGGGCCGGCGGCTGCGCCGCTCGCTCGGCCGCCGGCTCGAGACGATCGTCGTCAACGGCGTCCTGCCCGACCGCTTCACGCCCGAGGAGCTCGAGCGCGTCGCGGCGGCGGCCGGCGGAGGCCCGGTGCTCTCGGAGCTGCGCCAGGCCGACGGCCGGGCCGACGACCAGCACGAGCAGCTCAGCCGCCTGGAGGAGGAGGCCGACTGCGCGATCCACGAGCTGCCGTTCCTCTTCACCGAGGCGCTGACGGCGGACGACGTGGCGGGCCTTGCAGAGGTGCTCTCGCCCGCGCTGGAGTCGCAGATCGCTCCTTAGCGGTTGACTCGTCAGCCGCCGCCCGGTTAGCGTCGCAGCGACCCGGGGGCCCCACGGAAGGAGACGAGCGATGCTCACCGCCCTTGCCCAGCTCGAAGACCCGCGGCTGAGCTCGAAGGTCGCCGCCCAGCAGACGCGCGCCACCGCGACCGCGAAGATGCAGGTCGACACCTACTGCACGCAGGTGCTCGAGCAGCCGAACGTGTCGCTCGCCAAGGTGCCCGACCTCGCCGCGCACCAGGCGACCGCGAAGAGAACGCGCGCGCCTGGACCTCCACCGTCGCGCCGCAGCTGATCCAGACGAACACCGACCTGCTCGACTTCTCGCACCAGTTCGACAGCTTCTACACGCCGCTGGTCAAGCTGGCGACGAACATCGACCAGGGCAACAACCGCGCGCAGTTCGTGCAGGGGCTCCAGCTCCTGACCGGCCGCATCGACCAGAAGCGGGCGAACTCGCAGACCGCGCTCAACGCGCTCACGGGCTTCCGCGAGAAGGTGGTCACCGACCACGGCAACTTCGCCGGCGACCTGACCAAGGCGCAGGCGGTCTACGGCGGCGACAAGGGCGAGATCGCCCAGCTGCAGTCCGCGAACGAGGCGCTCCAGACGGCGATGTCGCGCGACATGATGATGATCGGCTTCGGCGCGACCGGCATCGTCGTCGGCGGCCTCATCATCGCCTGCGGGCTGCTGCTGGAGATCCCCACCGCCGGCGCCTCGACCGCGATCGTCGCCGCCGGCATCGTCGTCGCCGCGGGCGGCACCGCGGCGATGACGTTCGGCGCCGTCGACTACAGCAAGAAGCTCGCCGAGTACAAGAAGAACCTCATCACGATCGCCAACGACCAGGCCGAGATGTCGGCGCTGTCGGGGGTCAGCAGCCAGCTCACCTCGCTGATGGCGGCCAACGAGCAGGCGAGCGGGGCGCTGCAGGCGATGGTCAACACGTGGCAGACGCTGGGGACGCAGTTCAACGGGGTGATCGAGCAGCTCCAGCACGGCGTCAACCCCGACGACGGGCCGTGGCTCATCGCCGAGCTGGCGACGGCGAAGACCGACTGGGACGACGTGGCGAAGACCGCGGTCCTGATCAACCAGCAGTGCAGCAACGTGCCGGTCGTCAACCAGCCGCCCGCGGTGGCGCTGACCACCGACGACGGCGTCGTCCCGCTCGCGGTCGCCGCCTAGCGGTCATGGCGACCCTTCAGCTGACGGGGACGAGCGCGATCACCGCGGTGGACGGCGCCGTCGCGACCATCATGGCGACGCCGAGCCCGCCGTCGATCCCCGCCGTCCCCTCCCTCGCCGCCGACGTCTCGCGGGCGCGTGCCGACGCCTACACGTGGCCGGGCGGCATCCGCGCGCAGGTGATCGGCCACACGACCGCCGTCGGCGCGATGGCGTCGGGCTTCGTGACCACGACCGCCCCCCACCTGCACGACCTGGCGGCGCAGGCGCGCGGCGGCGACCAGTCGGCCGCCGGCGCGTTCATCGCCCTGCTGCGCGGCGCGCAGCAGGCGGTGGTCGGCCAGCAGGCGCAGGGCGGCGCGGTCGACCAGGCGGTGACGACGTTCCGGGGGCGGATGGCGGCCAACGCGGCGACGTTCGCCGCCGACGCCACCGCCGCCGCGAACGCCATCGGCGCCGACCAGCAGCAGATGGCGACGCTGCGCCAGCAGATCGCCGACCTGCAGTCGCGGATCGAGCGCGACCGGTACCTCGAGCTGCTCGGGTGGCTCGCGGGGCCGCTCGGCTACCTCGCCGCGCGCGAGATCGGCAGCCTCATCGACGACGAGGCGGGGATGCTCCGACAGGTCGACGAGCTGAACCGGCAGGTGTCGACGACGGCGGCCGAGGCCGTCGTGCTGCAGGCGCTGGTCAGCAGCCTTGGGCGGTCGATCGCCGCCGGCGACCAGGTGCTCACCGCGCTCGTCGCGCTCGGCAACGGGCTGGCGGTGCTCGGCGGCGAGATCGGCAACGTGCTGTCGGGCATCGACGCGACGAGCCTGTCGCACGACGCGTTCGTCGACGCGGAGGTCGACGCGGTCACGGCGAACTGCCGCGACGTGTCGAACCAGGCGACGACGCTGCTGGGCGGGGTGACGTCGTGAGCGCCGCGACCGAGACCCCGACGGCGGCGCCGGACGTCATGGCCGACGCGGCGGGCCGCGTGTTCGCCGCGGCGCTCGTGCTCGACGTGCAGGCGCCGGCGATGCACGGCCAGCAGCCGCTCGACCTGCCGCTGGTGCCGACCGTCACCCAGACGCAGGCTCTGGCGGCCCGCCACGCCGGGCTGTGGCTCGACGCGTACGCGACGAGCCTGCTCCAGCCCCTCGACGACGTCCGGACGTACGGCGCGGCCGTCGCGGCGTTCGCTCCGGAGCTGAAGTCGGCCGCGGCCAAGCTGGCGCAGGGACCGGACGCCCGGGCGCTCGACACGTTCCTGACCGGGATCGCGCACCTCGGGCAGCTCGTGTCCTCGCGCCGGCAGGGCATCGTGGGCGACCGGACGGCGATCACCGCGTTCGCGAGCCTCGTCGACGACGACAGCGTGCGCTACGCCAGCGACGCGATGCTGATGCGCAAGCGCTACACCGGCCCCGACGGCGAGATCACGGCGATCCAGACCGAGCTCGAGAGCCTCGCGGCCAAGCTGCGCAAGGACAACGAGGAGATCGCGCTGGGCGCCGCCAAGGCGCTGCCCGCCGCGCTCATCATCGGCGTCGGGGCGGGGGTCGCGTACATCAACACCTCGGTCGGCAAGGCGATCGTCGAGAAGGGCATCGAGATGGCCCGCGGCGTCTTCAAGGAGACCGACGCGGCGATGGACGACGCCCGGGCGACGATCGCCAAGTACAAGGAGAAGTCCGAGAAGCTCAGCGACGAGCGCCAGCAGGTCGCGGTGTTCACGACGCTCAACGGGCACGTCACCCAGCTCGCGAGCGGCGCGCGTGCCGCGCTGACCGCGCTCGACGGGCTGGACGGCGCGTGGCAGGGCGAGCTGGACCTGTTCACGCTGTGGAACGCCACCGCCCGCGGGGCGGACGCGTCGCCGCTGCCGAACGCGGTCACCGCGGCGGCCGACCGCTGGGCGTCGCGCTCGGCGGGCGTGCTCACGCTGATGCGCGCGCTCGACGACCTGCCGGCGTAGCGCCCCCGAAGTGCAACCGGGCCGGTGCGTCCCCCGACGCACCGGCCCGGCGGGATGTCCCCTCGCTCGGAGGTGTCCGCGCCGTCTTGTCCGCCTCCCCCAAGGCGGTCGAGCGCTGATGCATCCCTGGCGAACCCCTCCGCGGTTCGGCGCGCGCTCTGCGAAGAGGATGCGCGCCTCCGCCGGCCGGGCGGCCCGTCCCTGGGCCGGTTCATCGCCTTGCACACCGGGTGGTCGGCCGGCCCGGGGGGAAGGTGAAGCGCAAGTGGACGCCTGTCCGGCGGTCCCGTCCGCGCCGCGGTCGACAGCCGGGCCGGGCGTCCCCCAACGCCCGGCCCGGCGGGACGTCTCTTCGCTCCCGCCTGGGAGCCCTCCGGTGATCGGCGCTCCCGCCGCCGGCCGGAGGGCCGTGGACGCGTGTCGGACTACTCGATGCCGAGGCGGTCGAGGAGGCGCTCGTCGGCGCGCCAGCGGCGGCGGACGTCGACCCGGAGGTCCAGGTGGACGCGGCGGCCGAGCTCCAGCTCGAGCGCCTCGCGGGCGGCGGTGCCGACGGTCTTGATCATGCGGCCCTGGCGGCCGATGACGATGCCCTTCTGCGACTCGGTCTCGACCCAGATCCGGGCGCGGACCGCGACGAGGTCCTCGCGCGAGCCCTCGTCCAGCTCCTCCACGACGACCTCGACCGAGTGCGGGACCTCCTGGAACGTGCGCCGCAGCACCTGCTCGCGCACGAGCTCGGCGAGCAGCACCTCGCGCGGCTGGTCGGTCGGCGCCTCGGGCGGGAAGAAGAACGGGCCCTCGGGCAGAAGTCCCTGCAGGTGCGCGCGCAGCGGCTCGACGCCCGCGCCCGTCTTCGCGCTCACCGGGAAGACGTCGTCGCCGACCTCCAGCTCGGCCGCGGCGGTCAGCACCTCGGCCACCTGCGGGCGGTTCAGCCGGTCGACCTTGTTGACCGCGATCACCACCGGCACCGAGGCGCCGGCCAGCAGCCCGGCGATCCAGCGGTCGCCCGGCCCGATCCCCTCCTCGGCGTTGACCACCATCAGCACCGCGTCGTCGTCGGCCACCTCGCGCTCGACGCGCGCCTGCATCCGCTGGGTGAGCGCGTCGCGCGGGCGCTGGACGCCCGGGAGGTCGACGAGCACGAGCTGCGAGTCGCCGCGGGTGGCGACCCCGCGGATCGCCCGGCGCGTCGTCTGGGGCTTGTCGGAGACGATCGCGACCTTGCGCCCGATCAGCGCGTTGACGAGCGTCGACTTGCCGACGTTGGGCCGGCCGGCGACCGCGACGAAGCCCGAGCGCGTGGCGGTCACCAGCTGAGGATCTCCGCCTGCAGGGCGAGCATCTCGCCGTCGTCGGTCTCGTGGTCCATCCCCGTCAGGTGCAGCACCCCGTGGACCACCGCCTCGCGCAGGTCGGCGGTGTGGTCGGGCGCGATGAAGACGTCCCCCAGCTCGCGCGGGCCGATCGCCTCGCCGTCGTCGACCGGGAACGAGAGCACGTCGGTCGGCCCGGCCTTGCCGCGGTAGCGCTCGTTCAGCTCGGCGATCCGCTCGCCCGAGACGAACGTGATCGCCACGTGGCCGTCCTCGATCCCCGCCGACGCGGCGGCGAGCGCCGCCATCCGCTCGACCTCCCCCGCCGGCAGCCGCCGCGGCGGGCCGATGACCTCGACGTCGAGCACTAGGACTGGGCGCGGCGGCGGTCCGCCGGCCGCAGCTCGGTCGCGCCGCGCTTCGCCGCGTCGGCGTACGCGTCGACGATCCGCTGCACGAGCCGGTGGCGCACGACGTCCTCGCGCCCGAACTGCACGAACTCGATCCCGTCGACCTCGTGGAGGATGTCGCGGACGACGATGAGCCCCGACTGCTGGTCGCGCGGCAGGTCGATCTGCGTCACGTCGCCGGTGATGACCATCTTCGAGTTGAACCCGAGCCGGGTGAGGAACATCTTCATCTGCTCGGGCGAGGTGTTCTGCGCCTCGTCGAGGATCACGAACGAGTCGTTCAGGGTGCGGCCGCGCATGAACGCCAGCGGCGCCACCTCGATCGACCCGCGCTCGAGGTGCTGCTGCACCTTGTCGGGGTCGAGCATGTCCTGCAGGGCGTCGAACAGCGGGCGCAGGTACGGGTCGACCTTCGCCATCAGGTCGCCGGGCAGGAAGCCCAGGCGCTCGCCGGCCTCGACCGCGGGGCGGGTGAGGATGATGCGGTTGACCTCGCGGCGCGACAGGGCAGCGGCGGCCGAGGCGACCGCCAGCCACGTCTTGCCGGTGCCGGCCGGGCCGATGCCGAACGTGATCGTGTTGCGCCTGATCGAGTCGACGTAGCGCTTCTGGGTCACCGACTTCGGCGCGACCTTCGTCGAGCGGTGGCGCCAGACGACGTCCTCCAGCACCTCGGCGGGCGAGGTGTTCGAGTCCAGCGCGCCGGTGACGGCGGAGATGGTGCCCGGCGAGATCTGATGGCCGCCCGCGATCAGCTCGGCGACCTCGCGCACGACCTCGGCGGCGGCGCTGACCGCCTGCTCGGAGCCGTCGAGCGTCACCACGTCGCCACGCAGGAACACGGCGCAGTCGACGTGGCGCTCGACCTCGCGCAGCACGGCGTCCTCCGACCCGGCCAGCTCGCGCGCCACGTCGTTGCCGAGGTGGATCTGGCGCCTCACGTGAGGATCTCCTTCACCGCCGCCGACACGCGGCGCCCGTCGGCCCGGCCGCCGACGCGCGGCATCACGAGCTTCATCACGGCGCCCATGTCGCGCGGCGACGACGCGCCGGCCTCGGCGACCGCCTCGGCCACCAGCGCGTTCAGCTCGGAGTCGGGCAGCTCGGCCGGCAGGTAGCCGGCGATCAGCTCCGCCTCGGCCTCCTCGCCAGACATGAGGTCGTCGCGGCCGGCCTCGCGGTACTGGGCGGCGGCGTCGAGCCGGCGCTTGCGCTCGCGGCGCAGCACGGCGACCTCGTCGTCGTCGCCCTCCTTGGCGGCCTTCTGCAGCTCGGACAGCACGAGGCGCAGCCGGCCGACGCGATCCCGCTCGCCCGCGCGCATCGCGGTCGCGAGATCTTCCTTCACCTTGTCGGCAAGCGTCACCGGGGCTCAGTGTACGGCGGTCGTACCGCCCGCAGAGTGGGCGGCGAGCTGGTCGCGGCCGAGCGGCGGCGGCGGCTCGCCGAGCTGGCCCAGCTCGGAGATGTCGCGCCCGAACAGCAGCCCGACGTTCCAGTCGACGAGCAGCCGCGCCCGGCGGCCCATGCCCGGCATCATCGCGAGGTGGTAGGTGCGCGCCAGCAGCCACGCCGGCGTGCCGCGCCACTTGACGCCGACCGTCGACGCGACGGCCTTGCGGCGGCCGAGGTCGACGAACACGCCGAGCGTCCTGTACGTGAACTTCCGCCGCCGGCCGGTGCCGATCGCCGCGGCGACGTTGCGGGCGACGGCGCGGCCCTGGCGCAGCGAGTGCTGGCACGTCGGCGGGCAGGGCTCCCTGTACTTCTTCGCCGGGTCGGGAACCGCGGCGCAGTCCCCGATCGCCCACACGTTCCGGCGGCCCTCGACCTGCATGTAGGAGTCGACCTTGACGCGCCCGCGCTCGAGCGGCAGGCCGAGCCGCTCGACCACCGGGTGGGCGCGCACGCCCGCCGTCCAGCACAGGTTGCGCGTGGGGATCGTCTCGCCGTCCGACAGCCGCGCGCTGGTCGCGGTCAGCTCCTCGAGCGTCGTGTTCGTGCGGATCTCGATCCCCCGGCCGCGCAGCTCGCGCACGCAGAACGCGGCGAGGTCGGGCGCGATCTCGCCCATGATCCGGTCGGCCGCCTCGACGAGCACCCAGCGCATCCCCTGCGTGCGGCAGCGGGGGTAGGCCTCGATCGCGTCGGCCGCGAAGTCCTGCAGCTCGGCGAGCCCCTCGACGCCCGCGTAGCCGCCGCCGACGAAGACGAAGTTCAGGTACTGGGCGCGCTGTGCCGGGTCGTCGAGCGTCTCGGCCATCTCCAGCGAGCGGACCAGGCGGTTGCGCAGCCCGATCGCCTCCCCCAGCGTCTTGAACCCGGTGCCGTGCTCGGCCAGGCCGGGGATCGGCAGCGTGCGCGACACCGCGCCGACGCACACGATCAGATGGTCGTAGTGGATGTCCTCCTCGTGCCCCTCGAGGGTGTGGACGCGGATGCGGTCGCGGTCGGGCTCGGCGCCGACGATCCGGCCGAGGCGCAGGTCGGTGCGGCCGAGCTTCTCGCGCAGCGGGACGACGACGTGCCGCGGCTCGATCGTGCCGCCGGCCGCCCCCGGCATCAGCGGCGTGTAGAGCATGAAGTTCACGTCGTTGACGAGCGTGACCTGCGCCGACGCGCGCGGCAGCACCTTCTCGAGCGTGCGCGCGGCGTACAGCCCTCCGAACCCGCCGCCGGCGATGACGATGCTCCAGGCCACCGCGGCCGAGTATGCCCGACGGGCCGGTCTCCGGCAGGTCGGCGCGTAGCCGCAACCGGGTCGCGTTGTGACTGCCGGTCGCCCGGGGAAGCCGTGAGGGACCCCATCGAGGAGAGAAGTCGATGCCCACCCTTCACGACGTGCAGGCCTGGAAGGGCCAGACGCTGTACGGACCCGACGAGGACAAGATCGGCGACATCGCCGACGTGTACCTCGATCGTCAGAGCGGCGAGCCCGAGTGGCTCGCGGTGACGACGGGCCTGTTCGGCTCGAACATGAGCTTCGTGCCGATCCGCGAGGCCCGCCCCAGCGACAAGGGCGTGACCGTTCCCTACGACAAGGCGAAGGTCAAGGACGCCCCGAACGCCGAGGCCGACGGCGAGCTGTCGCCCGAGGAGGAGCGCCGGCTGTACGAGCACTACGGCGTCTCGTGGGGCGAGTTCGACTACGACCGCGAGTACGAGGGCGACCGCGGCTTCGAGGAGCGCGGCCCGGTCGGCCGCGACGTCTCCGGCCCGACGACCGACGACGCGATGACCCGCTCCGAGGAGGAGCTGGCGGTCGGCAAGGCCTCGCGCGAGACGGGGCGGGCGCGCCTGCGCAAGTACGTCACGACCGAGCAGGTCCAGACCACGGTGCCGGTCCAGCGCGAGGAGGTCCGCATCGAGCGCGAGCCGATCACCGCCGGCAACGTCGACGACGCGATGGACGGCCCGGCGATCTCCGAGGAGGAGCACGAGGTCACGCTCCACGCCGAGGAGCCGGTCGTCGAGAAGCGCGTCGTGCCGAAGGAGCGCGTGCGGATGGACAAGGAGACCGTCACCGACGAGCGGACGGTCAGCGACGAGGTCCGCAAGGAGCAGATCGAGAGCGAGGGCGACACCGGCCGCCTCTAGCGGCCGCGGAGCAGCAGCGCCGCCCACTCCCCGCGGGCGGCGCGGCGCTGCTCGGCGAGGCCGTGGGCGGCGAACGCCGCCGCGACCTCGCCGGCCTCCTCGCGCAGCAGGCCGGAGGCGATCAGCGCCTCCGGCCGCTCGCCGTCCTCGAACCCGTTTCGGGCCACGTCGAGCAGGAGCGGGCGCAGCAGGTTGGCCGCCACGGTCGGCGCGGCCGGCGCCGGGGCGCCGCGCAGGTCGCGGCGCTCGGCGCGCACGTCGACCGCGTTGGCCCGCGCGTTCGCCGCCGTCGCCTCGACCGCCAGCGGGTCGTAGTCGACCGCGAGCACGGGCGACCAGCCGAGCCGGGCCGCGGCGATCGCCAGCACGCCGGAGCCGCAGCCGAGGTCGGCGAACGCGCCGCCGGGCTCGAGGTCGAGCAGCAGCTCCAGGCACAGGCGCGTCGTCTCGTGGCCGCCGGTGCCGAACGCCTGGCCGGGGTCGATGACGAGGTCGCCGTCGCGCGGCTCGGCCCACGGCGGGCGGACGCGCAGCGGGCCGACGTCGACCGGCTCGTGGAACGCCCGCCAGCGCTCGGCCCAGTCGTCGGCCACCTCGGTCGTCGCGATCTCCACGAGCGCCTCGCCGGCCGCCGCCTCCAGGTCGGGCAGGTCGGGCAGCTCGCCCGGCGCGCCGTAGACCGCGTACTCGACGCGATCGCCGAGGTCGACCTCCTCCACCCCGCCCGGCACCAGCGCGAGCAGCTCGGCGAGCGCGACCTCCGCCTGCTCGCGGCGGACGCGCAGCGCCAGGCGGATCACGACGCCCGCAGGACCCGGCGCAGCTTCGACAGCATCGACTCGTGGCGCTCGCCCATGTTGTCGTCGGTGAGCGAGTCGGAGAGCTGGCGGTACAGGTCGCGCTGCTCGCGGGTCAGCGAGCGCGGGATGACGACGTTGACCACGACCCGCAGGTCGCCGGGCCGCCCGCGCCGCAGGTCGGGGACGCCGCGACCGCGCAGGACGATGACCTCGCCCGGCTGCGTGCCGGCCGGGACCTCGACCTCGACCGGGCCGTCGAGCGTCTCGACCTCGAACGTGTCCCCGAGGGCGGCGACGGGCGCCGGGACGTCGAGCACGGTGACGAGGTCGTTGCCGTCGCGCACGAACCGCTCGTCAGGGCGCACGCGGACCGAGACGTACAGGTCGCCGGCGGGGGCGCCCGCGTCGCCGGCGTGGCCGCGGCCGGCGAGGCGGATGCGCTGGCCGTCCTCGATCCCCGCCGGGACGTCGACGCGCAGCGTGCGCTGCTCCACCGTCCGCCCGCGGCCGGAGCACTCGCGGCACGGCTGCTCGGGGACGCGGCCGTCGCCGTCGCACACGTCGCACTGGACGCTGCGGACGACCTGGCCGAACGGCGTGCGG
>DASZEJ010000167.1:0-20402 GCA_035940955.1 Solirubrobacteraceae bacterium | reverse complement strand
GCCCGGGTTGATGTCCCGCATCACCATCCGCCTGCTCGCCCTCGCCGCCGCGCTACGCCACAACCAGCTGGCCGGCACCTCGGACCGCAGCCTCATCGCCTACGACCACTGACACCGGCCAATCGGAATCGATCATCTAGTCGGCCGTCTGCTTGGCGCCCTCGATCGGCTCGTCGGCCTTGTAGTCGTCGGGGTTGTCGACCTTCTCGCCCTCGATGTGGACAGAGCCGTCCTCGCCGCGCTCGAGGCTCGACGGCCCGAGCTTCTTCTCCGGCCCCTCGTCGTAGCCGTGGTCGCCCTCGCCGCCGCCGTAGGTGACGTACTTGGCCTCGTCGTCGGGCCAGTCCTTCAGGTCGGTCGGCGGCTCGTCCATCTCCTCCATCTCGCGCATCGTCTCGTGCGCCTTGTCCCACGCCTCCGCCTTCTCCTTGGCGCGCGAGGCGGGGTCGCTGCCGCCCTCGTTGGTCTGCTGCTCGTCGGCCATGGCCTCCCCTCCGTCGGATGTCCAATCAGGCTGGTACCCGCACGAAACGGCCTTTCACCATGACCGGCCCCGTTTCGTGTAGGTTCCCCGCGCTGTTGAAGATCCCCGAGGAGGGCGAGGCGAAGTGGCGACCGGCACCGTCAAGTGGTTCAGCGACGACAAGGGCTTCGGCTTCATCACGCCGGATGAAGGCAGCCGCGACCTCTTCGTCCACTACTCGGGCATCATCTCGGACGGCTACCGCTCCCTGGCGGAGGGCACGCGCGTGTCCTACGAGGAGGAGCAGGGCGACAAGGGCCCGAAGGCCGTCAACGTGCAGAAGATCTAGCGCGGGGGCGCTCCGCTCGGGCGCGCGCCGCGGGACGGCGGCGCGCCTGACGGCTCAGCGAGGGAAGGGGGGAGGCCCCACAACGCACCACTGGTTCGCCCCGGCGGGGACGTGTGGTGCATTCGGGGTGCTATAGGCCCAAAAAGGGACACACCCCCCGTCGAGCCGCGACGTGTGGTGCGTTGTGGGGGTCGGACCTCCCCTCCCTCGCTGCCTCCGCAAGGGCGCCTGGCCCAGAGGAACGTCAGTGGTCCGCGACCTGGCCGCCCCCCGCGACCGGGAGGCCGCGGTCGTGCCACAGCTGGAGGCCGCCCTGCAGCGACCAGGCGTCGTAGCCCGCGCGGCGGAAGGCCTGGGCGGCGAGCGCGGAGCGGGCGCCGAGGCGGCACTGGAAGACGATCGGCTGGTCGCGCGGGAGCGTGTGGGCCTGGGAGGCCAGGCGCTCGAGCTCGACGTGGCGGCTGCCCTCGATGTGGCCGGCGTCGCGCTCGTACGGCTCGCGGACGTCGACGACGAGCGCCTCGCCGCTGCGGAGCAGCTCGAGCGCGCGCTCCGGGGTCACCTCGATCTCCGGGTCCACGAGCGGATGGTCGCTCATCGCAGCACCAGCTCGCGGTCCGACCGGTTGCCGTAGCCGTCGCGGGCGCCGCCGGGCGGGATCCGCCGGGCGCCGCGCGGGATCGCGAGCGAGTCGAAGCCCGAGCGGCGGATGCGGCGCTCGGCCCCCGCGACGAACGTCGCGGCGAGGCGGCGCGCGCCGCGCGGGCGGAACGTCAGGTCGCCGGGCGGGTACAGCAGCCGGACGCGACCGTCCTCGACGACCGCCGCCAGCGTCGTCGCCGGCACGACGCGGAACGGCTCGCTCTCCAGCTCGTAGCGGTTCGCGGTCACGCGCATACGGTAGGCGCCCGCGGGCGCGTCGAGCGGCACGTCCCACTCGGCGCGGTAGTCGCCGCCCTCCCCGGCGTGCCAGAGGATCTGCAGGCCGAGGTCGTCGGCGAGCGGCCGCCAGCGGCCGCGCGCGTAGCGGTCGACGGTGACGAACGCGCGGTCGAGCGGGCGGTCGGTGCCGCGCGGCCCGCCGGTCCAGGCGAACGCCGCGCGCTCCAGCCGGGCGACCCGCGGCCTCGGCTGCTCGACGACGGTCCCGTCCGCGGCGCCCAGCGCGAACGGCGGCGCGTCCGCCGGCACGCCGTTGCGGGGATCGGCCGGGTACGGCGGCGGAGCGGGCTCGCCGGCGACCAGGCGCCGCGTCAGGGCGGCCAGCTCGACCTTCAGCAGGTTCGCCGCCACGCGCCCGTAGAGCTGCGAGCCGCCCTCGTAGTGCTGGCGGTCGTATTCCTCCGGCGTGACGAAGTACTGCAGGAACTCGTTGGCCAGCCCGGAGAGGATCGCCTGCCGCACGCCCGCGCCGCCCGCCGCGTCGAGCATCGCCGCGCGGACGCGCTCTCCCATGCCGACCGTCATCTCGCCCGGGATGCTCCCGATCACCCGGTCGCCGACGCGGATCGCGAGCAGCGGCACCGCCTTCGGCACGCTGCCCTCGCCCTGGCGCGCGACCTGCACCTTGTAGCCCTGATGCGGGTCGGGGACCGGCGAGCGGCGGTCCTCGAAGGGGACGCCGGTCTCGTCGTAGAGCGGCCCGCGGCCCTCCTCCGAGCCGGTGAAGAGCGGCAGCCCGACGACCGCCTCGTCGTCGACCGGGCCGCCCTCGGTCTGCTGGCCGCAGAAGCACACGCGCGTCCAGCGGCTGTCGAGCGCCGGCTCGGCGGTCATCGCTCGGCCGGCCGCCCGCCACGCGCCGAGCATCGTCTCGGCCTCCCGGCGCCCGACCTCGTCCGCCCATGCGGGGCCGCGGCGGTCGAGCGCCGAGGACATGTCGCCCTCGTCGGTGTTGCCGTACGCGTTGACGACCTCCTGCCCGCGCGGGACGCGGCCGGCCTTGCGGATCGCGTCCTCCACCACGCGCGTCGCGCTGCCGTGGTGGTCGGCGTTGTAGACGGCGAACGTGTGCGGGTTGACCGTGCCGTGGTTGGCGAAGGTGGTCCAGACGCCGATCGGGATCCGGCGCCGGCCGCGCACCTTGTCGACGCGCAGGACGTGGACGTCGGGGTCGATCGTGTGCAGCGCGCCGAGCGGGTCCTCGGCGGGGGAGCCCTCGCCGAACGCCCGCACGATCCCGTGGTCGTGCAGGTGGGCCTCGACCGAGCGGTTGCGGGTCACGTCGGTCAGCTTCGCCGCCGCCCAGCCGGCGCGGGCGGGAGCGCGGTCGTCGTCGGCGCGCCTGATCGCCTCGGTGAGCCGGCGGACCATGAAGGCGTAGAGCTGCGGGTCGCGCGCGCCGGCGACGTTCTGGTCGAGCGGCGTCCGCATCGTCATGAACACCGTGTTGTAGGTGCTGAACGGGAAGTAGCCGGTCGGCCCCGCGTGGGTGTGGCTCGCCGACACGAGGACGTTGCCCTCGTGGAAGCCGCGGTCGCGCAGCCGCTCGGCCGCCTCCGTGACCATGCCGCCCGCGATCGCCCCGAGGTCGGCGGCGACGAGCGCGAGCTTGCGCCCGTCCCGCTCCAGCACGAGCGCGCGGGCGAACAGCCGCGTGTGCTGGCCGCGCAGCACCATGTCGGACCGCACGTAGCCCATCCCGTAGTAGCCGGTCGGCGGCGTGACGTCCGCCCGGCCGGCGCCCGCGGTGAGCGTGCCGGCGCTGGCGGGCGCGGCGGCGGCGAGGACGGCCGCGAGCAGCAGCGCGAAGGCGGCGGCGCGCATTGCGGCGGACGTTACTAGCGCGGGCGCGCCAAGCGCTGCAGTCGACCGCCGGTCAGGCGGGCGGGCACGGCCGGGGCGGGCGGTACGCTCCGTCCGTGGGCGCCCCCGCGTACACCCGGCTGAACGTCGACGAGCGCCGGCGCCAGCTCCTCGCGCGCGCCACCGAGCTGTTCGCGACCCACGGCTACGACGAGCTCTCGATGGCGAAGCTCGCCCGCGAGGCGGGGATCTCCAAGCCGCTGCTCTACCACTACTTCCCGAGCAAGCGCGACCTGTTCGAGGCCGTGCTCGGCCAGGCCGCGGAGGAGCACCTGCGGCGGATCGCGACCGACGGCGCGCTGCCGCCGGCCGACCAGCTGACCTCGGCGGTCGACGCCTACCTGACGTGGATCGAGGCCAACCGGGGCGCCTACGAGAAGCTCCTGCGCAGCGCCGGGATCCCGGAGGTGCGCGAGCTGATCGACCGCGTCCGGGAGGAGACGGCGACGCGGATCCTCGACGGCATCGCGGGCGCGGCGCCGCCGCCGCCGAAGGTGCGGGCCGCCGTGCGCGCGTGGCTGTGGTACATGGACGGCGTCTGCCTGGACTGGGTGCGCGAGGGCGACCTGACGCGGGAGGACGTCCACGGCCTGCTGCTCGGCACGCTCGTCGGGGCGCTCACCGCCGCGGGGTTCGACCCCTCGCGTCTCGGCGCCGCAAGCGGTACCGTCCTCCCTGCTTGATAGGAAAGGTCTCTCGCGATGACTTGCCCTTTACCATGTGACACAGCGCTACTTAACTGGTATAGTCTTCTTGCGCCATTTCGGTAGCGATCATTGAATCGGGCCAAACACCGAACATAGACTGGACCGGATCGGATGCACGCACAACTCGTGGACATCGACGACCCCCGCCTCGTCAAGGCCCTGGCGCACCCGATCCGGATGAAGATCCTCAACATGCTGGACGAGCGCACGGCCACGCCGAAGGAGCTCGCCGAGGCGCTCGCGCTGCCGCTCGAGAACGTCAGCTACCACGTACGCACGCTCAAGGACTTCGGGTTCATCAAGCTCGAGCGGACGCGGCAGGTGCGCGGGGCGGTCGAGCACCACTACAAGCTCGCCGCGCGGCCGCGCGTGGGCAGCAAGCTGTGGTCCGAGGTCCCGCGCGTGGTGCAGGAGGCGCTGACCGACGCGACGCTGAACGTGATCGTCGAGACGATCGGGCACGCGGCGCTCGAGGGCCGGTTCGACAGCGGCGAGGCGATCGCCGTGCGCCACGCGGTCGTGCTCGACGAGGAGACGTACAAGGAGGCGTACGAGATCGTCGCCGACGCGGCGAACCGGATCGAGGCGCTCTCCGAGCAGGTCCAGAAGCGCAGCAAGAACGGCGACAAGATGCGCGTGTCCGCCGCGTTCTTCCTCTTCGAGACCCCGCAGACCCTTCCGGCGGGGGACGCGACGAAGCGCCGCGACGCCACCGGCCGCCGGCGCCCGCAGAAGTCGACGGCCTGAGGCTCGCCGCCGCGCCGCGGCCGGCGGAGCCGCTCGGCGCCGCCGCTCCTGACGCGCCCGCCCCGGCCGGCGCCTAGACTCGCGGGGCGAGATGCGCCGCGCCCGGGCCTCGCTCGCCGTCCTCGCCGCCGCCGCGGCGACCGTCCCCCCCGTCGCCCAGGCGCAGCAGGCGATCCCGGAGGGAACGCACAACGAGCCCGCGTTCGTCGGCTCGCCCGCCGATCCGCAGCCGGTCGACGCCCCGCCGCTCGCGCCGCAGCACCCGTTCCTCGCGCCGAACGGGCGGTCGAACATCCACGACGACGCGTACATGACCGACGCGTACGCGACGCCCGGGCCGCTCGGCCGCGGCATCGCGCGCCGCGACGTGTTCGAGGCGCGCGACTGCGCGTCGGTGACGTTCGACTCGCGCAACCGCATCGTCACGATCTGCGTCGGGCTCGACCGGCCGGTGCTGGTGCTGAAGGACCCGACGACGCTGGCGACGCTCGCCTCGCTGCCGCTCCCGCCGCGCGAGCTGGGCGCCGGCAACCCGTTCCAGGACTTCACCGGCGGCGGCTACTTCTACCTCGACGAGCGCGACCGCGCGGTCGTCCCGACGACGAACCGGCACCTCTACGTGGTGGAGCAGACGCCGGCGCCCGGCTTCCGCGTCGCGCGCGACGTCGACCTCAACGGCGCGCTGCCGTCCGGCGACAAGCTCGTCTCGGTCCTGCCGGACTGGTCGGGGCGGCTGTGGTTCGTCGCGCAGTCCGGCGTGGTCGGGACGGTGGGCCGCGACGACGACACGGTCCGGACGCACGCGACCGGCGAGACGATCTCGAACTCGTTCTCGGTCGACGAGGAGGGCGGCGTCTACGTCGTGACCGACGGCGGGCTGTACCGCTTCCGGACCGCGCCGGACGGCACGCCGCAGGTCGCCTGGCGGGTGGCGTACGACAACGTCGGCGTCCAGAAGCCGGGCCAGGCCAGCCGCGGGTCGGGCACGACCCCGACGCTCGGCACGAACGGCACGGTCGCGATCACCGACAACGCCGACCCGATGAACGTCGTGGTCTACGAGCGCCGCGACGGCCGGGAGGTCTGCCGCCATCCGGTCTTCGAGCGGGGCGCGAGCGCGACCGACAACTCGCTGATCATGGCCGGGACCGCGATCGTGGTGGAGAACAACCACGGCTACACCGGGCCGGGCGCGACGCAGAACGGCGCGTCGACCGCGCCGGGGGTCGAGCGGATCGACTACGACGTGGCGTCGCGGACGTGCCGGCGGGTGTGGCGCAGCGAGGAGCGCTCGCCGACCGTCGTGCCGAAGCTGTCGCTGGCCAACGGGCTCGTCTACGTCTACACCAAGGAGCCGCAGGACGACGGGGACGACGTCTGGTACCTCACGGCGCTCGACTTCCGCACCGGGCGGACGGTGTTCAAGGCGCTCGCGGGGGAGGGGCTGGGGCACAACAACAACTACGCGCCGATCAGCCTGGGGCCGGACGGCAGCGCGTACGTCGGCGTCCTCGGCGGGCTCGTGCGGATGGCCGACGCCGAGCCGCCGCCCGGCGCCGCCCCGGCGGGAGCGCCCGCGACCGGCGGGCGGCCGCTGGGGCGCCCGTGCCAGCCGCGCCGGCTCGCGGTGGGGACGGGCGGGATCGGGCTGGTGGCGCTCGGCGCGGACGAGCGGGTGCTGCGGCTGCAGGGCGCGCGCGTGCGCCGGCGCTCCGCGCGGTTCTGCGTGGACGGCGGCGGGCGGATGGCCGCCGCGCTCGACCGCCGCCGCCGCGCGCGCCTCGTCGTCACGACCGGCCCCGGCCACCGCTACCGCGGCGTCGGCCCGCGGATGCCGACGCGCGCGCTGCGCCGCGCGTTCCCGGCCCGCCGCCGCGTCGCGCCGGGAGTCTTCGCGACCGGCCCCTCGCGCCGGGTCCTGTTCGGCGTGCGCGCGCGGAGGGTGATCTGGGTCGCGGTCGCGCGGCGCGGGGTGGCGCGCCGCCGGGCGACGGCCCGCCGCGCGCTGCGCGACGCGGGGTTCGGGGCGTGAGCGCCGGCGAGCGGGGCGGCCGGTGCGGCGAGAGACGCCGCCGGTGCGGCGAGCGGCGCGGCCGGTGCGGCGAGCGGCGCTGCCCGTCCAGCGAGCGGCGGGCCGCGCGCGGGTGATCTGGCGCAACTGGTCCGGCGAGCAGGCGTGCTCGCCTGCGGAGGTCGTCCGTCCGCGGTCGACGGAGGAGGTCGCCGCCGCCGTGCAGCGGGCGCGGGACGCGGGGCGGGTCGTGCGCGTGGCCGGGGCGGGGCACTCGTTCACGTCCGCGGTGCTGACCGCCGGCGTCCTGCTCTCGCTCGACGCGATGGACCGCGTCGTGTGGGCGGACCCGGGCGGGCGGCGCGTGCGGGTGCAGGCCGGCATCCGGCTGCACGCGCTGTCCGAGGCTCTCGCCCGGCGCGGGCTCGCGCTGGAGAACATGGGGGACGTCGACGCGCAGTCGATCGCCGGGGCGACCGCGACGGGCACGCACGGCAGCGGCGTCGAGCTGCGCAACCTCTCCGCCGCGATCGAGGCGGTCCAGATCGTCGCGGGCGACGGGTCGGTGCGCGAGATCGACGGCGGCGACGCGCTGCGGGCGGCGCGCATCAGCGTCGGGGCGCTCGGCGTCGTCACGGAGCTGACCCTGCGCTGCGTGCCCGCGTTCGTCATGCGCGGCGTCGACGCGCCCGCGCCGCTCGACGACGTCCTCGACCGGCTCGACGAGCTGGCCGACGGCGCGCGCCACTTCGAGTTCTACGCGTTCCCCCACAGCGACACGGTGCTGACGCGGACCAACCGGGTCGTCACCGCGCCCGCGCAGCCGCCCGGCCGCGCGCGCCGCTGGGCCGAGGACGTGCTGCTCGCCAACCACGGCCTGCACCTCGCCTGCGGCCTCGCCCGCCGCCGCCCGCGCTGGATCCCGAGCATCAGCCGGGCGATGACCTCCGCCCTGAGCGAGCGCACGCGCATCGACCGCTCCGACCGCATCTTCGTCAGCCCGCGCCGCGTGCGCTTCACCGAGATGGAGCAGGCGTTCCCGCGGGCGGCGGCGCGCGACGCGCTCCGGGCGATACTCGCCGAGGTCCGCCGCCACCCCGTCATCTTCCCGATCGAGCTGCGGTTCGTCGCGCCGGACGACGCGCTGCTCAGCCCCGCCCACGGGCGCGACACCGTCTACATCGCCGTCCACAACTACGTCGGGATGCCGTGGGAACCGTACTTCCGCGCGGTCGCCGCGATCGGCGCCGAGCACGGCGCGCGCCCGCACTGGGGCAAGCGCCACTTCCACACGGCGGCGACGCTCGCGCCGCTCTACCCGGAGTGGGAGCGCTTCCAGGCGGTGCGCGCCGAGCTCGATCCCGAGGGCCGCTTCACGAACGCGTACGTGGAGCGGGTGCTCGGCCCGCCGGCAGCTCGTTGAGCCGCAGCGCCTCGCCGAACGCCTTGGAGCGGGCGTCGAGCAGGGCGGTCTCGAGCTCGACGCCGGTGAGCGTCGCCGGCAGCTCGGCGACGACCCGCTCGCCGCCGCCCGGCCCGGCGAGGAGGACGAGCCGCCGGCCGTCCTCGACCGTCCGCGTGACGACCCGCCACCGGCCCGCGGCGGCGCGCCGGCGCAGCAGCCCGCGCGCGAACAGGCAGGCCACGAGCGCGACCAGCGCCAGCAGAGAGATGGTGAGCATTGCGCAAGTCTCACAGGAACGCGCGCCCTTCGCCGCGGTAGGTGGGGACCGTGCCGACGACGCGGTCGCCGCGGACCAGGTGCAGCTCGTCGAAGTGCTCGCACAGCTCGCCCGCCTTCGCGTGCCGCAGGAAGACGACGTCGCCCGGGCCGAGCGCGTCGGCGGCCGCGCCGAGCAGCGGCGTCTGCACCTCTCCCGCGCCCTCGCGCGGGTCGAGCCGCAGCCCGGCCGGCAGGTGCGGCAGCGGAAGGCGGCTCGGGCCCGCCTCGCCGCTGGCGACGTAGCCGCCGCCGAGCGCCGTCGCGACGCCGGGGCCCGGCCGCCGCACGACCGGCACCGCGAACAGCGCCGCGGGACGCGGCGCGAAGGCGGTGTACGCCGAGAACAGCGCGGGGGCGTAGAGGCCCGAGCCCGCGGTGACCTCGGTGACCGCCGGCTCGCGCGCGGTGCGCTCGACGCTGCCCGTGCCGCCGCCGTTGACGAGCTCGAGCGGCGCGACCGCGCGCACGGCGCGCACGACCTTCGAGCGCCGCCGCGCCAGCTCCCGGCCGGAGACCGCCTGCATCGCCCGGATCGCGCGCCCCATGAGCGGCCGGCCCGGCGGCGCGTCGCCGACGCCCGCGATCTGCGCCTCGTACGCCATGACGCCCGCGAGGCGGAAGCCGGGGCGCGCGGCGACGTGCCGCGCGAACGCCTCGGCCTGCTCCGGGCGGTGCAGCGGCGAGCGCCGCACGCCGAGGTGCACGCGCCCGCCGAGCGCCCGCAGCGAGGCGTCGACGTCGATGCACACGCGCACGGTCGCGCCGCCCCCGTCGCCGCCGCGCGCGGCGTCGACGAGGTCGAGCTGCGCGGGGTCGTCGACCATCAGCGTCACGTTCGCCGCCGCCGCCGGGTCGCTCGCCAGCTCGCGCAGCGCCGCGCGGTCGGCGGTCGGGTAGGCGACGAGCAGGTCCTCGAACCCGTGGCCGTGCAGCCACAGCGCCTCGCGCAGCGTGAACGCCATCACGCCGCGGAAGCCCGGCCGCCCGAGCACGTCGGCGAGCAGCGGGCGGCACCGCACCGACTTGCTCGCCACCCGGATCGGCTTGCCGCCCGCGCGGCGCACGAGGTCGCCGGCGTTCGCGTCGAAGGCGTCGAGGTCGACGAGCGCGAACGGCGCGTCGAGGTGCGCGGTCGCGCGGCGCAGGCGCTCGTAGTCGTCCATCGCCCGGCTACGCCGCGACGGGCGCGGGCAGGGCGCCGAGCACCCGCAGCGCGTCCGCGGCGGCCCGCTCGCCGGACCGCACGGCGCCGTCCATGTACCCGTTCCAGATCGTCGCCGTCTCGGCGCCGGCCCAGTGGATCGGCCCGATCGGCGCGCGCAGGGCGCTGCCGTACGACGTCCAGCCGCCGGGCGTCATGTAGCAGCCGTAGCAGCCGCGGGTCCACTCCTCCTCGGCCCACGACTTCTCGATGTAGCGCTCGGGCGCGCGTGCGCGCGCGCCGAACAGCCGCCCGAAGACGTCGAGCACCGCGGCGCGCCGCTCGGCCGGCGCCATCAGCCCGGCGCGCCGCGCGTGGTCGCCCTCGAGGAAGCCGAGCAGCACGCCCGGCGAGCCGTCGGGCGGCGAGTTGTCGTACGTCAGCCGCACTGGGCCGGCGTCGCTCAGTCCCCACCCGCTGAGCCCGTCGCGGCGCCAGAACGGCTCGTCGTAGACCGCCATGCACTTCCACACCGTGCCCTGCGGCATCCGCTGCACGAGCTGGTCGCGGTGCCCCGGGAGGATCGGGTCGTAGTCGATGCGCGCGGTCAGCGTCGGCGGCAGCGCGACGATCGCCCGGCGCGCGCGCACGTCGCCGACCGTCACGCCGCCCGAGTCCCACGCGATGCGCCGCACCGGCGCCGACAGCCGCACGCGCTCTGAGCCCAGCTCCTCGGCCATCCGCAGCGCCACGCGCTGCGAGCCGCCGACGAACCGCGCCTCCTGCGCGCCGCCCTCGCTGTCGGTCAGCGCCTCCAGCCCGCCCGCGGACTTCACGTAGAAGAGGACGTGCAGCAGCGAGACGTCGGCCGGCTCGCACGCCCACACCGCCTGGACCGTCAGCTCCAGCAGGTCGCGGGCGCCGCCGGTGCGCACCCCGCGCCGCAGCCAGGTGGCGAAGGTCTGCGAGTCGAGCGCGCGGGCGTCCGGCGTGCGCCACGGCTCCTCCAGCACCACGCGCCGGGCCATGCGGTTCAGCCGGACCATCGCCTGCTGGACGTCGAGCAGCACGAGCGGCGAGACGCGCGGGATCGTGCCCGAGTAGCGCTTCAGCGCCCCGCGCCACTCGATCACGTTCTGACCCGCGACGTGCATGGGGAACGTCTCGACGCCCAGCTCGCGCGCCAGCTCGAGCAGCCGGAACTGGGTCGGGCCGACCCACTGGCCGCCGACCTCCACGACCTTCCCGGGGTGGGCGGGACCGAGGTCCTCGTTCAGCGTCCGGCCGCCGACGCGGTCGCGCGCCTCCAGCACGAGCGCCGACCGCCCCGCCGCGACCACCGCGCGCGCCGCCGCCAGCCCGGCGAGGCCCGCGCCGACGATCGCGACGTCGACGTCGGCCTCGCTCACCCGAAGAAGAGGTTGAAGAGGCCGAACATCTTCGCCGGATCATGCCCCACGGCCGGGCCGTGACGCATCCTCAGCGCGGTGTTCACCGGCCGGAACCCCCACCGCGCCAGCACGCGCCCCGCGGCCGGGTTGTCGTCGGGCACGGTGACCGTGAGCGGCTGCGGCTCGAGGGCGAGCGCGCGCAGGATCGCGACGCCGGCGTCGACGTCCTCGGCGAGCACCGCCGGCCCGGCGCCCCACGGCGTGTTGAGCGCGAACGCGGCCAGCCCGCCCCCGTCGCGCTCGAGCGCGAGGCCGAGCAGCGCCGGGAGCTGGTCGAGCACGGCCGAGCGGTCCTCCGCCGTCGCCGCGCGGTCGAGCGCGAGGATCGCCTCGCGGTCCGACGGGCGCAGGCGGCGGACGCCGTCGGGCGCCGGCCCCGGCGGCGTGCCGCGCCACGCCCGCGCCGGCGCCTCCGCGACGAAGCCGACGCGCTCGTAGACGCGACGGCCCATGTCGGTGGCGTACAGCAGCGAGGTCTGCGCCCCGCGCTCCTCGAGCCACTCGACCGCGGCGCGCGTCAGCAGCTCGCCGATGCCGTGGCGCCGCGCGCGCGGGAGGACGCCGAGCGCGCCGATCCAGCCGGTGCTCCCGAACGACGCCGTGCACGCCCCGCCGACGAGCCGCCCGCGCGCGGTCGCGGCGACCAGGATCTCGCCTCCGGGCGCGTCGCGCGGGTAGCCCAGCAGCCGCGCGACGTGCGGCCCGAACCCCGCTTCGTCGAGCGTCCGCGCGACCGGCTCTCCGGGCCGCGCCGGCCGCACCTCGACGCGCGGGTCGCGGCGGCGGGCGAACGGCAGGACCGAGGAGCCGGTGGCCACGGCGTGACCCTACCCGCGCCGGAGCGAACCCGGACCCGCATTACCATCATTGCGATGCAGACAGCGACCGACGTGTACGGGGTGCCGCAGGAGTTCCTGGACTTCCGCGACACCATCCGCCAGATCGCCCGGGAGCGCATCGCGCCGCGCGCCGCGGAGATCGACGCCAAGGCGGAGTACCCGTGGGACGTCCGCAAGCTGCTCGCCGAGAACGACGTGCTTGCGCTGCCGTTCGCGACCGAGCACGGCGGCACGGGCACCGGCACGCTGATGCTGCAGATGGCGGTCGAGGAGATCGCGCGCGTGTGCGCGTCGAGCGCGCTGATCCTCATGGTCCAGGAGCTGGGGACGCTGCCGATCCAGCTGTTCGGCAGCGACGAGCTGAGGCAGCGGATCCTGCCCCGGTGCGCGACGGGCGAGTGGTCGCCGGCGTTCGCGCTCTCCGAGCCCGAGGCCGGCTCGGACCCGGGCGCGATGCGCACGACGGCCGTGCAGGACGGCGACGAGTGGGTCATCAACGGCACGAAGAACTGGATCACCAACGTCGGCATCGCCGACTTCTACGTCGTCTTCGCCACGACCGACCGCGCCAACCGCCGCATCACCGCGTTCGTCGTCGAGAGCGACCGGCCGGGGCTGTCGGTCGGCAAGCTCGAGCACAAGCTCGGCATCAAGGGCTCCCCGACCGGCTCGCCGGTGTTCGAGGACGTGCGCGTGCCGCAGGAGAACGTCATCGGGGAGGTGGGGCGCGGGCTGTCCGTCGCGCTCGGCACGCTCGAGCGCACGCGCCTCGGCGCCGCCGCGCAGGCCGTCGGGATCGCGCAGGGGGCGACCGACTACGCCGCCCAGTACGCGCGCGAGCGGATCACGTTCGGCAAGCCGATCAACGAGCACCAGGCGATCTCGTTCAAGCTCGCCGACATGGAGACCGGCACGGCCGCGGCGCGGGAGCTGCTCTACAAGGCGTGCGCGCTGGCCGACCGCGGCGACAAGCAGCTCGGCAAGTACTCGTCGATGGCCAAGCTCTTCGCGTCCGACAACGCGATGCGCGTCACCGTCGACGCCGTGCAGGTGCTCGGCGGCTACGGCTACGTGACCGAGTACCCGGTCGAGCGCTACATGCGCGACGCGAAGATCACCCAGATCTACGAGGGCACGAACGAGATCCAGCGGCTCGTGATCGCGAGGACCATGCGCTGATGCCGCGGCTGCGCCGCATCGCCTTCGCGGCGGTCGTCGCGCTCGCCGTCGGACTGACCGCGGTCGTCGCGGTGCAGGGCTTCAGCACGAACGGCGCGCTGCGCGCCGTCCAGACGCTCACGGTGGTCGCGACCTTGCTCGCGGCCATCGGCGGCGTCTTCGTCGCGATCGGGCTGCGCATGGCCGACTGGCGCGACCCCGAGTCCGAGGCCGAGTTCGACCGCATCGTCGAGCGCTCGGAGCGCCTGGCCCGCGCGGGCACGGCCGCCGAGCCGGGCGAGGGCGACTTCCTCGAGCTCGACCCGTTCCGCGACGAGGACTTCGAGGAGCTGGTTCGCGAGGCGCTCGACGAGCTGCCCGACCTGCTCCAGGACGCGCTGCGGCGCAACGTCGCGGTCGTGATCTCCGACCACGGCCGGCGGATGCGCGCGTACGGGCTGTACCAGGGCGACGGCGTGACGCGCGACAACGTCCCCGACCGGATCGTCATCTTCCGCGACACGCTGCGCCGCGACTTCGGGCACGACCCCGACCTGCTGCGCGAGCAGGTGACGGTCACCGTGCGCCACGAGCTGGCGCACCACCTCGGCGCCGACGAGCTGGGCGTCCGCGACCTCGGGCTGTGAGCGCGCGCAGCGCTCGTACCATCGAAGCCGATGATGATCGTCATGACCCCCGGCGCCTCGGACGAGCAGATCGACGCCGTCCGCACCCGCCTGGCGACGACCGGCGTCCACGTCGTCGTCATGCCGGGCGAGCTGACGACCGCGATCGGCGCGATCGGCGACCCGCAGGGCGTGGCCGAGCTGGGCCTGGAGGGCCTGCCGGGCGTCGACCGCGTCGTGCCGATCTCGCGGCCGTACAAGCTCGCTTCGTCGGAGCTGAGCCACCACGAGCCGTCGTCGTTCGACATCGCCGGGCGGCGCGTCGGCGGCGGCGAGACGTTCTGCCTCATCGCCGGGCCGTGCACGGTCGAGTCGCCGACGCAGACGCTGAGCGTCGCGCAGGCGGTCAAGGCGGGCGGGGCGTCGATGCTGCGCGGCGGCGCGTTCAAGCCGCGCACCTCGCCGTTCGCGTTCAAGGGCCTCGGGGTCGAGGCGCTGCGCATCCTCGCCGAGGCGCGCGAGGCCACCGGGCTGCCGGTCGTCACCGAGCTGCTCGACACCCAGCACGCCGAGGCGATCCACGCGCACGCCGACGTCATCCAGATCGGCGCGCGCAACATGCAGAACTACGCGCTGCTCGAGGTCGCGGGCAAGCTCGGCAAGCCGGTGCTGCTCAAGCGCGGGCTGTCCTCCAGCCTCGACGAGCTGCTGATGGCCGCCGACTACGTGCTCAAGGAGGGGACCGAGGAGGTCATCCTCTGCGAGCGCGGCATCCGCACGTTCGAGACCGCGACGCGCTTCACGCTCGACCTCGGCGCCGTGCCGTGGCTCAAGGTCCACACGCACCTGCCGGTCGTCGTCGACCCCAGCCACGCCGCCGGCGACCGGCGGCTGGTCGCGCCGCTGAGCCGGGCCGCGGCGGCGGTCGGGGCGGACGGGATCATCGTCGAGGTCCACGACGACCCCGAGATCGCCCTGTGCGACGGCCCGCAGGCGCTGTACGCGTCGCAGTTCGCCGAGTACGCGCGCGACGTCGCCGCGCACGCCGAGCTGCTCGGCAAGCGCCTGGCCTGACCGACGCTCCGGTTGACGGAGCGTCAGCGCTCGGCTAGCTTCGCCGGCCATGAACCGGACGGGCCGGGGACGGCCGCCTGCCGCCCTCGCGCTCGCCGTGCTGGCCCTGCTCGCCGCCGCGCCCGCCGCGCCCGCCGCCTCGGGGTACGGCAACGTCGTCGACGTGGCGCTGCCGCGGCCGGCCGCCGACGAGGTCGTGCTCGCGCGGCTGCAGGCCGCGATGACGCTGCGCCCCGGGCGGCGCGGCGGCCTGGGGAGCCTGGCCGTCCGCCGGGCGGGCGGCCGGCTCCCGCGCGGCTTCGCGCTCGCCGCGGTGCGTGCGCGGCCGCGCGGGGCGACGGTGACCGTGTGGCTTGCGGCCGTGCGCACGCGCGCGGCGCGGGGCGGGCGCCCGCTGCGCGTGCGGCTGCGGATCGGCGGCGCGCGCGTCGCCTACCGGCGCGCGACGACGTGGTCGGTCGGCGTCCGGCCGGGGAGGCGGGTGCGCGGCGTCCCGGGCTGCGGGACGATCAGCGGCGAGGCCGAGCGGTGGACGGCGGTCGGCGGGCTGCGGTCGATCGCCCTCGGCGGGCAGCGGTTCGCCGCGAGGACCGCGGCCGGCGCGGCGCTCGAGGTCGCCTGCCGCCGGTCGATCCGGTCGCTGTCGCCGCTCGCGGCCGAGCGCTTCCTCAACGCCGTCGACGCGCGCTTCGCCGGCACCGGCGAGGCCGTCGAGGGGTTCTTCGCGACGTGGGCGCGCGACGCCGCCGGGAACGCCGTGGCGTGCGTGTTCGTCCGCGGGGCGCGCGGCGGCGGCGGCGACGTGACGATCGCCGGGGCGACCCGGCGCTTCGCGCTCGACGCCGAGCACGGCGTCGCTCGGGTCGACGCGGCGCTGCCCGGCCCGGGCGACCACCCGTTCCTCGTCCGCTGGCGCCAGCGCGACGGCACCGTGCGCGAGAGCGAGAGCACGCTGCGCGTCCCCGCCGGGGGAACCCGCGGGGACGGCCCGCCGCCACCGTACAGTGCGGCAGGGTCCTGCCCCTGATCGTTGTCCACATTGGCAAAACGATCAGCAGTAGCGTCGCGCTCATGGCACGCACGCCGCTTCTCTCACGCATTCAGGCTGCCGCCGCGGAGGCGGCGGCGGACCACGACGGCCTGACCCGCCGCGACGTCCTGCGCCGCGCCGGCGCAGCCGGGGCCCTCGCGGCAGCGGCGTCGGTCGCGCCCTACGCGACGCGCCGTGCCAGCGCCGCGGGCGCCCCGCGCATCGCGATCGTGGGCGCCGGGCTCGCGGGGCTGAGCGCCGCCTACCGGCTGACGAAGGCCGGCCACGCGGTCACGGTGTACGAGGCGAGCGACCGTCTCGGCGGCCGGTGCTGGACCGGGCGCGGCGCGCTGGCCGACGGGCAGCTCTACGAGCACGGCGGCGAGCTGATCGACCAGAGCCACGGCGCGATCCGCAACCTCGTCCAGGAGCTCGGGCTCAAGCAGGACAACCTCCTCCAGGCCGAGGCCAACGGGACCGAGCCGCTCGGCTACTTCGACGGCGAGCCCTACCACTGGGTCGACGCGACGAACGACCTCAAGAAGATCTGGCAGACGATCCACGCCGACGTCTCGGCGGCCTCGTACCCGACGCTGTACGACCTGTCGACCGAGCGCGGGCGCGAGCTGGACGCCACGCCGCTGTCGCAGTACATCCAGGACGTCGCCGGGCCGGTGTCGCCGAAGCTCGCCCAGCTGCTCGACGTCGCCTACAACATCGAGTACGGCGCCGAGACCTCGCAGCAGAGCACGCTGAACATGCTCTACCTGCTCGCGTACTCGGGCCAGGGCCAGCTGCGGATCTTCGGCCCGTCGAACGAGAAGTACCACGTCGTCGGCGGCAACGACCAGATCACCGACCGCATGGCGGCGCGCGTCGGCGAGGCGTCGATCAAGCGCGGGTGGGAGCTGACCGCGATCCGCGAGAACACCGACGGCACCTACGCCCTGTCGTTCGCGAACGGCAAGACGGTCGTCGCCGACCACGCGATCGTGGCGATCCCGTTCGCGGTCATCCGCTCGTCCGTCGACATCAGCCGGGCGAACTTCAGCGCGCTCAAGCGGACCGCGATCGCCGAGATGGGGATGGGGACGAACTCGAAGCTGCACGTCCAGTTCACCGACCGCCACTGGGCCGGCCTGGGCAGCAACGGCGAGACGTTCTCCGACCAGGGCTACCAGAACACGTGGGACGTCTCGCGGGCGCAGCCCGGCCGCAGCGGCCTGCTCGTCGACTACACGGGCGGCAACGTCGGCGCGGCCCTGAACGGCGACCCGGCCGCGCTGGCGCGGACCTTCCTCGGCCAGCTCGAGCCGGTCCTGCCGGGGATCTCGGCGAAGTGGAACGGCCGCGCGGCGCTCGACCACTGGCCGAGCTACCGCTGGACGCGCGGCTCGTACTCCTACTGGAAGGTCGGCCAGTACCAGAAGTTCGCGGGCGTGGAGCGCGAGACGGAGGGCCGCCGCGACCGCTGCCACTTCGCCGGCGAGCACACGTCGATCGACTTCCAGGGCTACCTGAACGGCGCGGTCGAGACCGGCCAGCGCGCCGCCGACGAGGTGATCGCGGACCTCGGTCGGTAGGCTGTCGGGCACATAGGCAGGCTCCGGCGAGTGCGACGCCGGGGTGAAAGAAGCCCTCGTGGAGTGCGACCGCCGAGGGCACAACCGACATAAGGAGCCAGACATGCCCGAGGCTGTCATCGTCGACGCCGTCAGGACGCCGATCGGCCGCGCGTTCAAGGGCTCGCTCACCGACGTGCGCGTCGACGAGCTCGCCGCCACGCCGCTGCGCGCCCTGCAGGAGCGCAACCCCGACGTCGACTTCGGCGAGACCGTCGACGTGATGATGGGCGCCGCGTCCTCCGTGGGCGAGCAGGCGTACAACGTCGCCCGCAACGCGTCGCTGCTCGCCGGCATCGACCATCACGTCCCCGGCACGACCGTGAACCGCTTCTGCGCGTCGTCGCTGCAGACGCTGCGCATGGCGTTCCACGCGATCAAGGCCGGCGAGGGCGACCAGTACATCGCCTGCGGGGTCGAGGGCGTCTCGCGCGCCGGGCTCGGCGCCGGGATCCCCGACGAGGCCAAGCACCCGCAGCTCGCGGGTGGCGACGGCTCGCTGTACGACGTCTACATCCCGATGGGGCTCACGGCCGAGAACGTCGCCGAGCGCTGCCACGTCACGCGCGAGCAGCAGGACGAGTGGGCGGTGATCTCCCAGAACCGGGCGGTCGACGCGCAGGCCAGCGGCCACTTCGACAGGGAGATCGTGCCGGTGACCAAGCCGGACGGCACGACGGTCACCAGGGACGACGGCCCGCGGCCGGGCACGACGATGGAGAAGCTCGCGGGCCTCAAGCCGGCGTTCAAGGAGGACGGCACGGTCACCGCCGGCAACGCCTGCCCGCTCAACGACGGCGCCGCCGCGGTGCTGGTGATGAGCGAGGAGAAGGCGGCGTCGCTCGGGCTCAAGCCGCGTGCGCGGATCGTCGGCTCGACGGTCACGGCGATCCGGCCGGAGATGATGGGCCTCGGCCCGATCCCGGCGATCCAGCAGCTGCTCGAGCACACCGGCATGACGATGGACGACGTCGACGTCGTCGAGATCAACGAGGCGTTCGCCGCCCAGATCGTCCCGTGCAAGGAGGAGCTGGGGATCGACGACGAGAAGCTCAACCCGTTCGGCGGCGCGATCGCCCTCGGCCACCCGTTCGGGATGACCGGCGCGCGGATCATGACCACGCTGCTCAACGACCTCGAGACCCTCGACAAGCAGTACGGCATCGAGTCGATGTGCGTCGCCGGCGGCATGGGGATGGCCATGCTCGTCGAGCGGATGAACTAGGCCGGAAGCCGACCTTCGGCGCCGCCCGGCTTCCGGCCGGGCGGCGAGCGGCTGCGCGCCGGCCGGCGAGTCCGCCGCCGGACATGCGAACGTGTGTTCGCACCATGCGACCCGCCATCCTCCACGCCGACGTCGACGCGTTCTACGCCTCGGTGGCGCAGCGGGACGATCCCTCGCTGCGGGGGCGGCCGGTGGTGGTCGGGTCGTGGGTCGTGATGGCGGCGAGCTACGAGGCGCGGGCGTTCGGGGTGCGCGGGGGGATGGCGACGGCGCGGGCGCGGCGGCTGTGCCCGCAGCTCGTCGTCGCGCAGCCGGGGTGGGAGACGATCGCGGCGGCGAGCCGGGCGGTGTTCGCCGTGTTCGACCGCTGCACGCCGGTCGTCGAGCCGGGGTCGATGGAGGAGGCGTTTCTCGACGTGACCGCGCTGGACGAGCCGGCGCCGCTCGTCGCCGAGCGGCTGCGGCGGGAGGTGCGGGAGGAGGCCGGGCTGCCGCTGAGCGTCGGCGTCGCGCGGACGAAGGTGCTCGCGAAGATCGCGAGCCGCTCGGCCAAGCCGGACGGGCTGTACGTCGTCGAGCCCGAGCGCGAGCTCGAGTTCCTGCACGGGCTGCCGCTCGAGCGGCTGTGGGGCGTCGGGCCGGCGACCGCGCGCAAGCTGCACGCGTACGGGCTGCGGACGGTCCGGGACGCGGCGGAGCTGGGGGAGCCCGCGCTGGTGGCGATCCTCGGGCGGTCGGCGGGGCGGTACGTGGCCGCGATCGCGTCGGGGCGCGAGCACCGGCCGGTCCGGCGCCGCCGGGGGCGGCGGTCGTTCGGCGCGCAGCGCGCGCTCGGGCGCTCGCCGCGGACGCGCGACGAGCTGGAGGAGGCGCTCGAGGGCCTCGCCGAGCGGGTCGCCCAGCGGATGCAGCGCAAGGGCCGCGCCGGGCGGACCGTCGTGCTGCGGCTGCGCTTCGGCGACTACACGCGCGCGACGCGCTCGCGCACGCTGGCCCGCGCGACGGCCGACCCCGAGGCGATCGCCGCGGCGGCGTGCGAGCTGCTCGCGGCAGCGGCGCCGCTCGTCGAGCGGCGCGGGATCACGCTCGTCGGCCTGACCGTGACGAACCTCGACGGGCCGGGCGGGGCGGAGCAGCTCGCGCTCGAGCTCGACGGCTAGCGGGGCGGAGCAGCTCGCGCTGGAGCTCGACGGCTAGATGATTGATTCCGCGCCGGCGTTGGTTTAGGCGGCGAGCGCGGCGAAGGCGCGGGTGGGGTGTCCGAGGTAGTGGTTCAGCCAGACGCCAGCGGGCGAGCGCGAGCAGTTTGGTGGCGATCCGCGCCCGTAGCCCGTGCAGGGTGCGGGCGCGGTGGCGTTCCAGGCCGAGGCGGTCTTTGAGCGTCCAGAAGATCGACTCGATTCGCTGGCGGATCCAGGAGAGGACCGGCCC
>DASZEJ010000166.1:0-51834 GCA_035940955.1 Solirubrobacteraceae bacterium | reverse complement strand
CGCACGCGCCGCCTGCGGGTCATGGCCAGCGCGAGCGAGGCCGCCGAGCTGGCCGCGGCGGCGATCGTGCGGTTCGGCGAGCGGCGGATCGCGCTGCGCCCCGCGCGCGCGGCCGTGAGCGTCGCGGGCGGGGGCGCCGAGCTCACGCTCCGCATGTCCCCCGCGGCCTGGCGCGCGGTGCGCCGCGCGCTCGCCCGCGGGCGGCGCGTGCGCGCCGTCGTGACGGTCGTGGCCACCGACGGCGCCGGCAACAGCTCGGCCACCCGCCTGCCGTCGATCCGCCTCATCCGCTAGCCGGCGCCACCGCATCTTGCGGGCAAGATTCGGGTTGAACGGGCGTTGGAGGACACCGAGGATGCACCGCTCCACCCTGCTCGCCCTGCTCGCCTTCGCGCTCGTCGCCGCGGCGCCCGCCGCGCTGCCGTCCGCCGTGCCCGCGCACCCGCAGGACAGCCTCCTCGACGGCGACCACGACGGGATCAACGACCCGCCGGTCGGCACCGACAACTGCGCCGGGGAGAACGGGGCGTTCAACCCGCGGCAGACCGACACCGACTTCGACGGGCTGGGCGACGAGTGCGACGTCGACGACGACGGCGACACCGTCGACGACGCCCTCGACAACTGCCCGCTGAACTCGAACCAGGCGCAGTCCGACCTCGACGGCGACAACGTCGGCGACACGTGCGACGTCGACGACGACGGGGACGGGATGGCCGACAGCCGCGACAACTGCCGGTTCGTCCCCAACCGCGACCAGGCCGACGGCGACCGCGACGGGCTCGGCGACGCGTGCGACGACCCGCGCCCCGGCGGCGGGGGCTCGTCCGCGCCGCCCGGCGGCGGCGGCGGGTCGGGCTCGGGGTCGGGCGCGCCCGACGCCGAACCGCCCGCGATCGGCCTCTCCGTCCGCCGGCTGCACCGCACCGCCGAGCTGGGCGCCGGCCTCGCCGTGCCGGTCCGCTGCTCCGAGCGCTGCACGGTGACCTCCACCCTGACGCTCGCCGCGCGCGACGCCCGCCGGCTGAAGGTCGCGCGCGTCCTCGGCACCGGCGGGGCCGAGCTCGACGGCCCGGGCGAGACGTTCGTCTTCGTCGACCTCCCGCGTGCCGCGCTGCGCCGCGTCCGCAGGGTGCGGCGCGTCGCGGTCGCGCTGCGCGTCGAGGCCGTCGACCCCGCCGGCAACCGCACCACCACGTCCCGACGACTCACGATCCGGAGTTGACCATGAGCAGACGAGTTCTCATCGGCGCCGCCCTCGCGGGCGCGCTCGCCATCCCCGCCGCCGCGCCGGCGGTCGTGCCGCCCAAGAGCTGCGGTTCGATGACCGTCAAGGCCAGGTACTACCAGATCAAGGCCGACCAGATCTCGTGCAAGACGGCCCGCGACCACGCGCGGCGCTACCTGCAGACCGGGCGCAAGCCGAGCGGCTACCGCTGCCGCAAGCCGTCCACCGCGCGCAACCGCGTGAACTTCATCTGCAACAACGGCCGCAAGAACTTCTTCGGGATCCGCCGCTAGCGCGTTGCCCGCCGCCGCCCGCAATCGCGCCGCCCGCCGCGTCCCCGCCCTGCTGGGCGGGGCGCTCGTCGCCGTGCTCGCCGGCGCCGAGCCGGCCGCCGCGCACGGCCTCGTCCAGCGCGCGGACCTGCCGATCCCCGAGGAGTGGTTCGTCCGCGCCTCGGCCGTCGTGCTCGCCGTGTCGTTCGTCGCGCTCGCGGCGCTGTGGCCGACGCCGAAGCTCGAGCGGCCGCGGTGGCGGCCGCTGCCGCGCCCGCTGGACCGCTGGCTGTGCTCGCGCCCGCTGCTCGTCGCGTGCCGGGCGATCGGCGTGCTGCTGCTCGCGCTGACGATCGCCAGCGGCTTCGCCGGGCCGGCGGGGCCGCAGGACAACTTCGCGCCGACGTTCGTGTACGTCGTGTGCTGGGTCGGGTTCGCGGTGGTCAGCGTGCTGCTCGGCAACGTCTTCCGGGCGTTCAACCCGTGGCTGGCCGTCGGCCGGCTGCTGCCGTCGGCGCGCCGCCCGTACCCCGAGCGGCTCGGCCACTGGCCGGCGGTCGCGGGGCTGGCGGCGTTCGTGTGGATGGAGCTGGCCTCCGGCCACGGTGAGGACCCGCGCAACGTCGCCACGGCGGCGGCGGTCTACACCGTGCTCACGCTCGCCGCGATGGCCCGCTACGGCGCCGACGCGTGGGCCGAGCGCGGCGAGACGTTCGGGGTCTACTTCGGGCTGCTGTCGCGCATCTCGCCGCTGGAGGCGCGCGACGGCCGGGTCGGCGTCCGCCCGCCGCTGTCGGGGCTCGCGGAGGTCAGGCCGCGGCCGGGGCTCGTGGCGCTGCTGGCGGTGATGATCGGCTCGACGACGTTCGACGGGTTCAGCCAGGGGTCGGCGTGGCGGGACGTGGAGCCGGAGCTGTCGCGCTTCTTCGAGTCGGCGGGCGCGTCGCTCGACCTCGCGGCCACGCTGGCCGCGACGCTCGGCCTGCTGGCGGCGATCGCGGCGGTCGCGACGTTCTACGTGCTCGGCATCGCGGGCGCGCGGACGGTGAAGGGCAGCCCGGGGGCCGAGCGGCTGCGCGGCGGGTTCGTCCACTCGCTCGTGCCGATCGCCGTCGTGTACGTCATCGCCCACTACCTGACGTTCCTGATCTTCCAGGGCCAGGCGATCGCGTACCTGGCGTCCGACCCGCTGGGCCAGGGCTGGGACCTCTTCGGCACCGCCGACAGCGCGATCGACTTCTCGGTCATCAGCCAGAACGCGACGTGGTACGCGCAGGTGGGCGCGGTGGTGCTCGGGCACGTCGCGGCGCTGACGCTGGCGCACGACCGCGCGCTGACGCTCTACCGGGACGGACGCACGGCGGTCCGATCCCAGGTATGGATGCTGCTCATCATGATCGGGTTCACCACGCTCGCGCTGTGGCTGCTGATGCAGGCGAACGCATGAGGCGGGTCGCGCTCCTGTGCGCCGCCGCGCTCGTCGCGGGCTGCGGCGCCGACGACGGGGCCGGCGGCGGCGGAAAGGGCCGCTCCTCCAAGCTCGTCGACTTCACGAAGAAGCCGCCGTACGTCAACGCGCTCGAGATCGACCCCGCCGACAAGTCGTTCCTGCTGACGACGAACCGCGGCTTCTACCGCATCCCCGAGAACGGCGGGGAGGCCAAGCGGATGAAGGCGAAGGCGATCGCCAAGCAGGGCACCTCGCCGGTCGGCACGTTCCTCGAGGTGGACGTGCTGGGGCCGAACGAGGTGGTCGCGTCGGGCCATCCCGACGACGCGGAGGCGCTGCCTCCGTACCTCGGCTTCATGCGGTCGACCGACGGCGGGCACACGTTCCGCGTCGTCTCGCGGCTCGGCGAGGCCGACCTGCACCAGATCCGCCGGATCCACGACCGCCTCTACGCGTTCGACGCGGTGCTCGGGGCGATCCTCGTCTCCCAGGACGACGGGAAGACGTGGAGCGAGCGGTTCACGCCGCGCCAGCTCGTCCTCGACTTCGTCGTCGACCCGGAGGACCCGGATCACCTGATCGCCTCGACCGAGGAGCAGCTCTACAAGTCCGAGGACGGCGGCGACCGGTGGCGCCCCTCGGCGCAGGGCAGCGCGCCGCGGCTCGACTGGCCGGCGCCCGACGCGCTCATGCGGGCCGACAAGGACGGGCTCTTCCAGGTCTCCTCCGACGGCGGGCAGACGTGGGAGCGGCGCGGCCGGCTCGACGGCGAGCCGTACAAGGTGCGCGCGGTCGACGCCGAGCACGCGTTCGTCGCCCTGAGCGACGGGACGATCATGGAGACCAAGGACGGCGGCCGGTCGTTCGAGGAGCGGTTCCGGCCGTGAGGCGGGCGCTCGTCGCGGCCGTCCTCGTCGCGCTGTGGGCCGCCGCGCCCGCGGCCGGCCACTCGGTGATGAAGGTCGAGAGCGGGACGATCCACTACACGGCGAACGACGACGTGTCGCTCAACGACCTGTCGGTGACGATCGCCGGCAGCGACGTGCGGTTCGTCGACCGCGGGGCCGACGGCGGGATCACCCCGGCCGCCGAGTGCACGCCCGGCGAGACGAACGCGCAGGGCTGGGTCGTCGAGGTGACGTGCCCGCGCGCGGGGATCTCGACCGTGCGGGTGGACGTCGGCGAGGCGCAGGACCGCGTGACCGCGCAGATCCCGCTCGTCGTGCTCGTGGTCGGCGGCCCGGGGGCGGACGCGGTGACGACCGGCGACGGCAACGACATCGTCAACGGCGGGGCCGGGAACGACGTGGTGCGCTCGGGCTCGGGGAACGACCAGCTCGTCGGCGACGTCGGCGACGACCAGCTCGCCGGCGAGGCGGGCGACGACACGCTGCAGGGCGCGCTGGGCGCCGACACGGTCGACGCCGGCCCGGGCAACGACGACGTCCGCGTCCGCGACGGCGTGCGCGACTCGGCGGCGTGCGGCGAGGGCGCGGACCGCGCCCAGTCCGACGCCGACGACGCGCTCGACGGCTGCGAGACGGTCGACGCCCTCGGCGGCACCGCGCCGCCGCCCGGCGAGACGGGCGGAGGCGGCGGCGGCTCGGAGGGCGGCGGCGCCCCGCCGCCGGACACGACCGCCCCGCGCGTGCGCGCCGGGGGATCGACGCTCCAGCACGTCGGCCGCACGGGCCGGATCGTCGTGCTCGCGACGGTCAGCGAGACCGCCGACCTCATCGGCGCCGGCTACGTGACGATCGGCGAGCGCCGCCTCGTCCTGCGCACGGCCCGCGCCCAGGTGACGGTCGGCGGAGGAGGGGCGCGCCTGCGCCTCACCCTCCCGCGCCGCGACGCCCTCCGCCTCTGGCGCCTGCTGCGCGGAGGCCGCCGAGCCCGGGCCCGCATCTCGGTCGTCGCCACCGACGCGGCAGGGAACTCGTCCTCGACCCGCCTGCCGCTGATCACGCTGCGGCGGTGAGGCGCCCCGCGCGGGCTCGTCGCGGGGCGGCGGGGCCTCGCGGCGCGGGCCGGCGGCGCCCCGCGCGGTCGTCGCGCGGGCCGGCGGCGTCGCTGACGGCTCGGCGAGGGAGGGGGAGCCCTCGCGCCGCCCCCACAACGCACCACTCGCCGGTCCCCTCCGGGGGGTGTGGTGCGTTTGGGGTGCTATAGGACCCGAACTGGACACACACCCCCCCGACGGGCATCGAGTGGTGCGTTGTGGGGGTGCGTTGTGGGGGTGCGATTCCCCCTCCCTCGCCGAGCAGTCAGCCGCGCGGCCGGGCCGCCCGGCGAGCCCGAACGGCGCGCCGCGCGACTTCGTCCGCAAAGAGCAGCGTCTTGCCGGAGCGGCCCTGCGAGGCGTGGTTCAATCGCGCCCGTGGCCGCCGCCCTCCGCCATCCCGACGACGACTGCCCCTACGGGACGTGCGAGGGCGACGGGTTCGTGGTGGACGAGGCGGCGAACTCGACGGCGGACTGCACGTGCCGGGCCGAGCGGATCGAGCTGAAGCGCCGCAGACGCCTCCAGCAGCAGCTCCACCGCGCCGTGCCCAAGCGCTACCAGGACCTCGACTTCGACCGCCCGCCGGTCGACGAGATCGCCCGGCTGCACCCCGACGCCGCCGCGAAGACGCGCGCGTACGTCGCCGACCTCGCCGCCAACCTCGAGCGCGGCCGCGGCCTGTGGTTCTTCGGGAACAAGGGAACCGGCAAGACGAGCCTCGCGTACCTCGTCGCCGCCGTCGCCGCCCGCGCCGGCCACACCGTCCTGAGCTGGAACACGATCACGCTGCTCAACGAGATCCGCGACAGCTTCGACGCCGAGCGCCGCCGCCAGAGCACCCACGACATCGTCGACGCCGCCTGCTCGGTCGACCTGCTCCACCTCGAGGACGTCTCCGCCGCCCGCACCAGCGACTGGGTCCTCGAGCAGCTCTACCTCATCGTCAACCGCCGCTACGAGGACGAGAAGGCGATCGTCTTCACCTCCGACGTGCCGCCCGGCGCCCCGCCGGTCCCCGACGTGCTGGGCGACCAGATCGGCGCCCGCACCTTCTCGCGCCTGCTCGAGATGTGCGGCGACCCGCTGATGATGCTGGGCAGCGACATGCGCATGGCGCTCGCCTGACCGCGCCTCCCGCGCACCTCGACGGTTCCGATTTGCGCAAGTCCGGCCGAGCCGTCACGTTGCCCCTGTTATGCGCATTCGTCTTCCGCTCGCCGCGGCGCTGATCGCCCTCGCGATCGTGCCGGCCGGCACCGCGCTCGCCGATCACGGCCAGCCCGGCTTCGACCCCTCCAAGCTCGACTACTCGCCGATCGGGCACTTCAAGCCCGGCGACACGGTGCCCCCGAACGAGCCGCTCCAGCCCACCAGCGGCCGCAAGTTCAACCCGTCGGGCAAGTACAACGCCTTCGACACGAACTTCTTCGAGACGGTGACGTGGCCGTTCCGCGGCGCGAACGACACGACCGACAACGACCCGCCCGGCAGCGGCGACCCCGCCAAGCGCCACGGCTTCTGCGCGCCGAACCCCGAGCCGCGCCCCGGCCCCGAGGCCGTCTGGTCCCCGGTCGCCGGCGAGTGCCCGAACCACCAGCTCGAGTACATCGCGTACTACGAGGAGACGATGCGCGACATCCTCGGCAAGTTCGGGATGACGTTCCACCGCTACGAGTTCAACAACCCGGGCACCGGCAACACCCTCTCGGGCCGCGCGATCAACCCGGCCGCCGTCGTGCCGGGCGCCGACCACCCGGACCAGTCGATCGTCATCGGCGCGCACTACGACAAGACGACGGACGGCCCGGCGTCGACGTGGGACTCGCAGGAGGGCCACGCGCAGATCATCCGCGTCGCCAAGATCATGGCCGACTACTGGGAGGCCACCGGCACCCGCCCGGCCGCCACGGTGAAGTTCATCCCGTGGGACGGTGAGGAGTCCGGCACGTTCGGCTCGCTCGACTACGCGACGAACAACGTCGTGCCGGGCGAGGAGGGCAAGGTCCGCGGCTACTTCAACACCGACCCGTGCGCCGGCGGCTATCCGGCCTACCGGTTCGGCAACCCGGCCGACCGCGTGAACCTCGGCATCCAGATCGCCGACGAGACCGCGGTCACCGAGTACCCGACCGGGAACATCACCGCGTTCAACGCGAACGCCGACGACTGGGTCGAGCAGGTCTTCGACCGCCTCGACGACACGCTGACGCTCGACGCGGGCGGCCAGCGGCAGATCTTCGTGTCGACCAGCGAGGCCGCCGCGCAGGGGCTGGCGGCGGACATCGGCACCGACGTCAACGTCGGCAAGTCCCGCCCGACGCTGTTCTCCAGCGACTGGCGCAACTTCGAGGCCCTCGGCATCCCGTTCTTCAACCCCGGCCCCGAGGTCACCGGCCCGGACTCGGACAACAACCCGAACAACCCGGACGCGCTGGCGATCCTCCACACGCCGAACGACAACCAGACCACGATGAACGCCTACGCCGGCCGCGGCCCGTCCCAGCTCGGCGGCGCGACGTTCTCCGAAGGCTGGATCAAGGGCATGGAGATGTGCGCGCACCTGCTGTCGCACGGGATGCTCCAGCCGCAGATGGGCGGCGCCCAGACGACCAACGGGGACGTCGTCGCCTACTACGAGGCGCTCCCGAACGAGGCGCTGCAGAACCAGCTCGTCAAGTTCGACGCCTCGGGCTCCTACCAGTACGCGAACCCGGCGACGCGCGAGCGCGTGCCGGACGACCAGCTCGAGTACCTGTGGGAGTTCGGCGACGGCACCTCCGGCACCGGCCAGCAGGTCTCGCACGGCTACCCGGACATCGGCGTCTACCAGTCCAAGCTGACCGTCCGCAACAAGGTGACCGGCCAGACCGACACGATGCAGCTGCCGATCACGGTGATCGGGTCGAGCTTCCTCCCGCCGGTCCTCGACAAGCCGGCCGCGGAGGATGAGGACGGCACCTTCCCGCTGACCTGGAAGTTCGACAAGGCCACCCGCGACGGCTTCGAGCGCTACCGGGTCGAGGAGGCGCCCGACTACCAGGTCGCCTTCACCGAGAACGCCGAGGGCGCGGTCGAGGACAAGTGGAACGTCGAGAAGCCGACGAACGACGCGATCCAGCCGTGGCAGAAGTCCGACAGCGGCGCGAGCAAGCTGCGCGGCAACCAGGCCCATGAGGGCGAGACCAGCTACTGGACCGGCGTGCAGCCGGAGGACATCCGGCCGGCCGGCGAGATCCAGCAGGGCATCTCGCAGATGACGCTCAAGCAGCGCTTCCGCGTGCCCAAGGGCAGCGCCACCCTCTCGTTCTGGTCGATCTACCAGATGGAGGGCGATGACCGCGGCGTGGTCGAGATCGCCTCCGCCGAGGCGCCCGACCGGTTCGACCAGGTCGCCTCGCTGTTCCCGACGATGACCGCGCTGGGGCAGAACGACACGAAGACCTGCGACCCGTCGAACCCGGACACCTACTCGCAGCCGTTCGAGTACCACACGATCGACATCGGCCAGTACGCGGGCAAGGAGGTCGTCCTCCGGCTCAAGCTCGTGCTCGGCGCCGAGAACCGCGCGCTGTCGCAGCCGTGCGGCTGGTACGTCGACGACCTGCGGGTCGCCGGCGGCGCCTTCCAGCCGATCGGCGAGTCGCTCGTCGAGAAGTTCGAGGTCCGCGACAAGGAGAAGGGCACGTACGCCTACCGCGTGCGCGGCATCTACAACGACGGCGTCCAGACCGGCGCGAGCAACGTCGAGGTCGTCAACGTCACGGTCGGCACGAGCCGGTCCGGCGGCGCGGGCGGCGGCGGCGGGGCGGGCGGCGGCAGCACGTCGCGGACCTGCGAGCCGACGGCCGGCTTCGAGGCGGTCGCGGTGCGCCGGATCCTCAACGGCCGGCGGCTGCGGTTCGACTTCGCGCGGCGCAGCCTGTCGCCGGTCAGGATCGACGTCTTCCAGACGTCGATCGGGCGCCGGATCCTGCGCAACAAGCTGGTGGCGCGGTTCGGGCCGGGCGAGCGCTCGGCGAACTGGGCCGCCCAGCGCGACCGGCAGGGCCGGCGGCTGCGCGACGGGTACTTCTTCGCGCGCTTCCGCGTCCGCCAGGCCGACGGACGGATCGACATCCGGCGCGTCACCCTGCGCCGCAAGCGGGGGCGGTTCTCGATCGTCAAGCCGTTCTACGGCCGCGTGAGCTGCGCCCTGCTCGCCTCGGCCAAGCTCCGCTCGCCGGTGTTCGGCGGCGCCCAGCGGCGCGCGCTGAGGATCGCGTTCATCGTGACCAAGCGGGCGCGGGTGAGCGTGGCGGTGTTCCGCGGCGGCAAGCGGGTGCACCGGTTCCGCGCGCGGCTGCGGCCGGCCGAGGTGACGCACCGCCTCGCGCTGCGGGCGGCGCGCCTGAAGCGCCGCGGCACGTACCGCGTGCGGATCGTCGCGACGGGCGCGGGCCAGACGGAGCGCGTCTCGCTGTACGCGCACCGGCTGTAGGGCTCTGAGGACGGCGGGGCCGCCACCGGGCGGCCCCGCCGCGCCTCGCCGGGCGCGGCCTCACTAGGATCTCGCGCCGTGTTCTCGAAGGTCCTGGTCGCCAATCGCGGCGAGATCGCCATCCGCATCATCCGCGCCCTCGACGAGCTGGGGATCGCGTCGGTCGCCGTCTACTCGGAGCTCGATCGCGACGCCCTGCACGTCAAGCGGGCGGACGAGGCGTACCTGCTCGGCGGGCCGACGGCCGCCGAGAGCTACCTCAACGTCGACAAGATCGTCGAGGTCATCCGGCAGTCGGGCGCCGAGGCGGTCCACCCGGGCTACGGCTTCCTCGCCGAGAACGCGCCGTTCGTGCAGCGGCTGGAGGCCGAGGGGATCACGTTCATCGGCCCGCCGGCGAGCGCGATCGAGGCGATGGGGTCGAAGACCCGCGCGCGCGAGCTGATGAAGGCGGCCGGCGTGCCGATCGTGCCCGGCACGACCGAGCCGGTGCCCGACCTCGAGGCCGCGCTGCGCATCGCGAAGGACGAGATCGGCTTCCCGGTCGCGGTCAAGGCCGCGGGCGGCGGCGGCGGCAAGGGCTTTCGCGTCGCGCTGTCGGAGGACGAGCTGCAGGCCGCGTTCGAGGGCGCCGCGCGCGAGGGCGAGAAGTTCTTCTCCGACCCCACCGTCTACCTCGAGCGCTACCTGCCCGACCCGCGCCACGTCGAGGTGCAGGTGCTCGCCGACTCGCACGGCAACGTCATCCACCTCGGCGAGCGCGACTGCTCGATCCAGCGCCGCCACCAGAAGCTGATCGAGGAGGCGCCCGCCCCGGCGGTCGACGAGGAGCTGCGCGAGCGGATCGGCCGGGTCGCGACCGACGCGGCGCGCGCGGTCGACTACCGCGGCGCGGGGACGATCGAGGGCCTGCTGCAGGACGGCGAGTACTTCTTCCTCGAGATGAACACCCGCGTGCAGGTCGAGCACCCGGTGACCGAGCTCGTGACCGGCATCGACATCGTGCGCGAGGGGATCCTGGCGGCGGCCGGCGAGCCGCTGAGCGTCCGCCAGGAGGACGTCGTCCTGCGCGGGCACGCGATCGAGTGCCGGATCAACGCCGAGGACGCCTCCAAGAACTTCGCTCCCGCGCCCGGGAAGATCGGCGCCTACCAGGAGCCCACGGGACCGGGCGTGCGCGTCGACTCGGGCGTCGGCGCGGGCGGCGAGGTCTCGCCGATGTACGACCCGATGGTCGCCAAGCTCATCGTGTGGGACACCGACCGCGAGCGCGCGACGCGGCGGATGCTGCGGGCGCTCGGCGAGTACGAGATCGAGGGTCTCAAGACCCTGATTCCGTTCCACAAGGCGATGCTCGCGACCGAGCAGTGGGCGCGCGGCGAGACGGGGCGCGACCTGATCGAGGACCGCGCGTGGCTCAAGCAGCTCGCGTTCCCGAAGGTCGAGAAGCCGGCCGGCGACGCGCCGGAGAAGGTCGAGCACTCCTACCTCGTCGAGGTGAGCGGGCGGCGGTTCGACGTGAAGGTGGTCGGCCCGCCGTTCGGCGGCGGCGCCGGCGCGGCGCCCGGCCCGGCGGCCGCGCCCGCGGCGGCGGCGGCGCGCCCGCGGCCGAAGCGCGGGGAGCGCAAGAGCAGCGGCGGCGGCGGAGGGAGCGACACGCTCGAGTCCCCGCTGCAGGGCAACGTCTGGAAGGTGCTCGTCGAGCAGGGCCAGAAGGTCGAGGAGGGCCAGCTCGTCACGATCATCGAGGCGATGAAGATGGAGAACGAGATCACGGCCCACAAGGCGGGCGTGATCGCCGAGCTGCCGATCAAGGAGGGCGGCTCGGTCGCCGCCGGCGACACGCTGGCGATCATCCGGTCGGACGGCGCGGGGCCGGACGCCAACGGCGCGGGCTGAGCGGCGCGCTCGCCGTCGCTCGGCGCGCGCGGCGCTCCGCGGCTCGGCCGCCGCTACGCCAGCCGCCAGAACTCCCCGGTCAGCCCCGCCTCGTCGAGGATCCGCTGCGACTGGGCGACCGTCCGCGGGCGCCAGCCGGGGTCGAGCCGGTCGCCGTACCAGCGGCGGGCGACCTCGGCGAGCGTTCGCACCGGGACCGTCGCGCCGCCCTCGGGAACGTCCTCCTCCGACCGGAAGAGCCGCATGGTCGCTCAGGTGAACCAGACGTCCGCCCACCAGTCCCGCGCGGGGACGAGGACGTGGAAGACGGCGTCGTCGAGCGGCACGCCGTCGCGGACGCGGACGGTCACGCCGGTGCTCTCGACCGTCGCGTCGCCGAGCCCCAGCGCGGCCACGAGCCCGAGCCCGTCCCACGCGCAGTTGCCGAACCACGCCCGGCCGCCGGCGCCGACCCGCGTCGCGCCCTCGCGCTCGACCGAGAACGGATGGGCCATGACGACCCGCTCGGCGCCGTCGAGCACGACGACGTGCCGCTCGGCCAGCGCGCGCAGCGCGGGCCGCTCCTCCTGCGCGATCTCCGGCGGCGCGCCCGTGCGCGCGAACGCGTCGAAGATCCGCGCCCGCAGCCGCAGCTCCTCGCCGGTCACGGCTCCAGCCTGACGGCGATCCCGTCCGGGTCGGCCGCCTCGCGCTCCTCGCCGTCGGTCGCGAACACGACGCGGTCGAGGCCCGCGGCCTCGCGCGGGGCAAGCGGCCTGCCGAGCGAGATCCACGTGTTGAGGCCCACGTGGTGGTGGTAGCCGCCGGTCGCGACGAACGCCGCCTGGTCGCCGTAGCGGTGCATGACCTCGAAGCCGAGCACGCCGACCCAGAACACCTCGGCCCGCGGCAGGTCCGACACCTTGAGGTGGACGTGCCCGACGTCCGTCCCCTCCGGCGCCCGCGCTCCCCCGCCGCTCTGCGCCGCCAGGTCCTCCAGGTCCAGCGCGGCGGTGAACATGTCGTCCGGCCAGACGTCGCGCGGGCGGTCCCAGTACAGCTCGACGCCGTTGCCGGCCGGGTCGTCGAGGTAGAGCGCCTCGCTGACGCCGTGGTCCGAGGCGCCGGTGAGGTACGGCGCCGCGCGGCGCAGCGCGTCGGCCAGGTCGGCGCGCGTCGGGAAGCGGAACGCGGTGTGGAACAGGCCGGCCGCGCGCCGCGGGGCGCGCGCGGTGACGCCGTCGGCGCTGAGCCGCACGAGCGCCTCGCCGCCGGGCGCGCGCAGCGTGGCGCCGTCGCCGGCCTCCAGGCCGACGACGCGCGAGTAGAAGGCGGTGGCGGCGTCGAGGTCGTCGACGCGCAGGTCGACGGAACGGACGGCGGTGATCATGCGTTCCTCCCCCTCAGCGCATCCAGCCCGCGCGCGGCGGCCGCCCCGGCGATGCCACCGAGGCGCACGCGCGCCTCGGCGACCGCGACCTCCGCGGCGCTCGGCTCGAAGCGCCGGCGCAGCCGCTCGGCCAGCTCCTCGACCAGCTCGGCCGGGTCGGCAAGCCGCTCGCGGGCCGGCAGCCGGCTCTCCCAGAACAGCGCGTGGACGCGCTCGGAGGCGGTCAGCCGCCCGTGCCAGCGCGGCGGCACCCTCACGCGCGGGTCGGCCGCCACGTTGACGCTCTTGTGGACGAAGACGAGCTCGCCGTGGTCGACGTCGCACAGCCAGCGCCCGTCGCCGCCCGCCAGCTCGGCCTCGATCGCCGGCACCTCGACGTAGCCGGCGCGCGCGACGCGCGACAGCTCGGCGCACACGCCGATCGGGTCGCGCAGCGTCGCCAGCGTCGTGCACACCGCGAACGCGAAGCGGCCGTCGTCGAACGGCCACGGCTCGCGCGCGCAGACGTCGCGCACCAGCCACGTCCGGCGCGCGAAGCGCTCGCGACCCTCGGCGACCCCGCGCTCCTCGTACGGCCGCGCGTCGAGCACCCAGTCGGCCCGCCCGAACGGCTGCGCGACGCCGCCGACCTGGAGCACCTCGTCGTCGGCCGAGAGGTCGGTGCGGATGCGCTCGGCGGCCTGCGGCAGCACGGTCCGGAACGGTAGTGCCCGCAAGAAAACGGGAACGTTCGCGTTGGAGCCGACATGCGACGGATCGCCCTGCCCGCCCTCACCGCCCTCCTGCTCCTGCCCGCGACCGCCGCGGCGCAGGACCCCACGGTCCCCGCCGCCCGCGACACCGAGCCGGTCGTGCTGACCGGCCAGGCCTTCGGGACCTGGGCCGCGCCCGCCAACCAGACGGTGAAGCTCCCGCTCATGGACCTGCTGGAGTGCGAGACGAGCTTCGACCCCGAGCGGGCGGGCGAGGAGATGACCGACGAGGGCGCGGCCGGCGCGACGGCGGGGTTCGTCCGCGAGGAGGGCTGCCACAACTCCTACTCGCCGCCCGAGGTCGACACCGGCGACGCCGCCGGGCAGGGCACGCCGGTCGACCGCATCCTCGCCTTCCGCTGGGAGGGCCGCTGGCGCGAGGTGCCGATCCAGGTCGACGAGCAGTTCACCCGCTACCTCGACAACAGCGCGTCCGGGTTCTCGCCGTACTCGGGGCAGGACCAGCACACGACCTACGCCTACGACCGCGAGGGCTTCCGCTGGCGCGCGGAGGACCCGAGCGACCCGTGCATCGCGCGGCCCGACTCGCCGGTCGCCACCGACCCCGTCCCGGGCCTCGACCACAACGACGAGGTCGCGTTCATGGCCGAGGACGCCGGGCCCGCCGCCCCGGCCGGCGCGCCGCTGCCGGCGGGGATCGCCGAGCTGCGGCGCATCACGGTCGCCGACCCGACCGAGCGCGGCGCGACGCGCCACCTCTACGTCGGGCGCAGCGCGGGCGACCGCAGGCCGGCGTTCGACGGCACCAACGGCTACGTCCGCTACACGCGCGACGCGAACGCCGACGTCTACGAGTTCTCCGAGTCGAGCTACGACGACTACGGCAACGCGCCGGTCGGCATGACGTGCGACGCCGAGGGCAACCCGACCGGCAAGGTCGCGCGCCGGCGCCCGCGCGACTACGCGACGATCACGACCGACCGCTACCGGTTCCGCTACGACGGGCGCTGGCTGATGACCCGCGTCGAGATCGCGCGCGCGGCGAAGGGCAGGGGCAACAAGGGCCGCAAGGGCGGCGGCTGGCGCGCGAAGCAGCGCTACGGCCCCGACCTCGTCGACCGCTGGAAGGCGCGCGCGTTCGCGCAGGACCCCGGCTCGGAGACGCCGTGCTGCGGCTTCGAGGAGGAGGACACGAACTGGGGCGGCTCGTCGAGCCTGCTGGGCGAGAAGGTCGGCCCCGTGCGCGCGATCCGCGAGACGTGGGGCGCGGACTCGGGCACGAACGTCATCCGCCGCGAGACGTTCTACCGCCGCGAGATGCGCCAGAAGACGTGGCTGCGCGTGCACGTCATCCCGCCGCTCGACGGCATCTACGCGCAGTGGGACTTCAACGCCGGCCGCGTGACGCGCTTCTACAACTCCCGCAAGCCGGGCGGGGTGCCGATCGACGGGCGCAACGACGAGGTGCTCGGCAACCTCGACGACCCGTGCCAGGACAAGTACGACGCGGCGAACAACCCGAACGACACGAGCGCGATCGACCAGCAGTACCGCTCGCTGTACGAGATGTTCCGGCTCTGCACGGAGCCGTGGAACGAGTACCACCTCTCCGCCGACGTCCCCGACCTCGTCGGCCACTCCGAGCCGGGCGCGACGCTCGGCTGGTCGCAGGTCGCCGGGCCGGACGGCACGATCGTCGACCGCTACGACGCGCAGTACCTCTCCCAGTCGCCCGGCGGGCTCGTGCAGGGCGTCTTCGCGATGCCCTACTACCGCGACGACTCGTGCTTCGACGACGGCACGGGGTCAGACCCCGGCCCGAAGGTCCACCTGCGCTCGGGGGACGAGCCCGACACCGCCGCGGACGGCACGAAGCGCCGCTGCTGGCGCCCGGAGGACGGCCTGCCCGAGGGCAGCGACCACTTCTACCAGGGCTCGATCGCCACCCACGGGCTGCACATCCTGCTGGTCGCCGACTCGGACAACGCGCGGATGACGGTGCCGACGACCGAGATGGTCGCCGAGCAGCGGATGGTCATGCTGCAGGGCTTCCGCGACGCGCGCGCGGGCGAGCAGTACGGCCGCGGCTTCGAGAAGCCGCTGGTCGCCGCCGTGAGCCCGTAGCCTGCCGGCCCATGATCGCGGTCTGGCGGGCCGAGCCGCACGAGGCGGAAGCCGTTGCAGGGCTGCTGGTCGAGTTCCGCGACCACCTGGGGCTCGACTGGCCGTCGGGCAACGCGTTCCTGGCCGGCGTGGAGCGGCTGATCGAGCAGCCCGACACCGCCTACCTGCTCGCCGCGCCGCACGAGGACGCCCCGCCGTCCGGCGTCGCCCAGGTGCGCTTCCGCTACGGGCTGTGGTGCGCCGCCGACGACTGCTGGCTGGAGGACGTGTTCGTCCGGCCCGGCGCCCGTGGCAGCGGCGTCGGCCGCGCGCTCGTCGAGGGCGTGCTGGCGCTCGCGCGCGAGCGCGGCTGCCGGCGCGTCGAGCTCGACGTCAACGACGCCAACGCCCCCGCGACGGCGCTCTACGAGTCGCTCGGGTTCTCGGCCCGGGACGACCGGTACGGCGGGCGCAACCTGCTCATGCGGCTGGCCCTGGAGCGGCGGCCATGACCTCGACCCGGTGGCCGGCGGGGCACCGCACGAAGCAGCGCGGCGCGCCCCAGTGCTCGGCCCGCGGCTCGGGCGCGAACCCGGCGGCGCGTAGGCGCCCGAGCGCGGCGTCGTAGTCCTCGGCCACCACGGCGACGTGGCCCGCGGGCGGCGCGACGGGCTCGTCCGCGAACAGGAGGTGGACCTGCGTCCCGCCGCGCTCGAGCCACAGGGTGCGGCCGCGCAGCGACGGCGGCGGCTCGACGCGCGCGAAGCCGAGCAGCGCCCAGAAGCGCTCGCACGCCTCGGCGTCCGCGCGCCGGGCCTCCAGCGCGACGTGCTGGATCACGCCGCCGCCCTGGCGCGCTCGACGTTGCGCGCGTGCACGCGCTCCTGCACGGGGCCGCCGCGCGCGAGCGGCAGCCGCGCGTCGGGGAGCGCCTCCAGGTACGCGCGGTCCTCGCGCAGGATCGCCAGCGCGCGAGCGCCGTCGAGCGCCTCGCCGTGCCCCGGCACCACCGCGACCGCCTGCTCGACGAGCGGCTCCAGCCGCGCGAGCGTCGCCAGGTACGCGCTGCGCGACCCGCCCTCCGACAGCATCGGGATCTCGACCGGCGACAGGTAGTCGCCGCACACCAGCACGCGCGCCCACGGCACCCAGACCGCCATCCCGTCGGCGGTGTGCCCGTCGGCCGGGTGCAGCTCGAGCTCGCGCTCGCCGACGTCCAGGCGCCCGGGCACGGGCAGCGCCTCGACATCCCCCAGCGACAGCGGCCCGGGCCGGCGGACGTAGTGCTCGGCGTCGAACTCCCGCAGCCCGCGGGCCGCCGCGCCCGGCTCGGCCGCCAGCCGCGCCGCGGTCGTCTCGGCGCACCCGACCGCCGCGCGCGGGAACGCGAGGCGCCCCAGCAGGTGGTCCCAGTCGGCGTGGGTCACGAGCAGCCCGCTGAACGGGAACTGCGCCTGCTCCAGCACCGCGGGCAGCACCTCGAGCTCGTCCGGGTACACGGGCGAGTCGATCACGAACGCCTCGTCGCCCGAGCGGACGATCGTGCACGACGTCTGCCACACCCGGCTCGTCGCGACGAGCACGTCGGGGTGGACCGAGACGATCCGCAAGCGCCGGGGTCAGCCCCCGAGCAGTTCCCAGGCCTCGGCCAGCGTCTTGACCTCGGCGTCCGGCTTCTTGCGACCGGGCTCGAGCTCCTCCCCGCGCCGGTTGACCCAGACCACCGGGATCTTCTCCTTGATGCACGGCTCGACGTCGTGGTGCAGCGAGTTGGCGACGTGGACCCAGCCCTTCTTGCCGCCGATGCGGCGCGCGAACTCCTTGAAGTGCGCGGGGTCGGGCTTGTACGAGCGGACCTGCTGGGCGGTGACGACCAGCTCGTAGTCGTGCGGGATGTGCCGGCGCGTCTGCCCGAGCAGCTTGTCGTCGATGTTCGAGATGAGCCCGGTCTTGAACTTCTTGACGAACTTCTTGAGCTGCGGGTTGGTCTCGCGGAACGGCGGCCAGCGCTGCACCGAGTCGGGCAGGAAGTTCGAGCGCGACGGCTCGAGCGGCCACTCCAGGCGCTTGGCGATCTCGACCGCGGTGCGGCGCAGGACCTCGGCGTACAGCTCGTACGAGCCGCCCTCGACGTCGCGCGAGACCTCGTGGAACAGGGTGACGAGCTGGTCGCGCTCGATCGCGACGCCGTCGCGCTTGGCCTCCTTCTCGAACGCCTCGACGACCCCCTTCTCCCAGTCGATCAGGGTGCCGTACACGTCGAAGGTGACCCACTGGATGTTCTTCGGAAGCGCCATGCGGAGCGGTGATTCTAGGAAGAACGCCCCGTGCTAGCGTCCCGGCCCGCCGCATGGACCTCCTCGAGTACCAGGGAAAGCAGCTCTTCCAGCGCCACGGCGTGCCCGTGCCCGCCGGGCGCGCCGCCGACGACGTCCGGGTCGCCGTCGAGGCGGCGGACGACATCGGCTACCCGTGCGTGATCAAGGCGCAGGTGCAGATCGGCGGGCGCGGCAAGGCGGGCGGCATCAAGGTCGCGCAGAGCCGCGAGGAGGCCGAGCGCCACGCGGACGCCATCCTCGGCATGGACATCCGCGGCTTCACGGTCCACGAGGTGTGGGTCGAGAAGGCGAGCGAGATCGACGAGGAGTACTACGCGGCGGTCCTGCTCGACCGGTCCGCGAAGAAGCCGCTCTTCATGCTCTCGACGCAGGGCGGGATGGACATCGAGGAGGTCGCCGAGCGCGACCCGACCGCGATCGCTCGCGTGCACGTCGACCCGCTGATCGGCTTCCAGGACTACCACGGCCGGCGGCTCGCGTTCGAGGCCGGGGTCGCGGCGGACGCGGTGCGCGGCGTCGGCGCGCTGCTGGCCAGGCTCTACGACGTGTTCGTCGGCGAGGACGCCACGCTCGTCGAGGTCAACCCGCTGATCGTCACCAAGGACCGCCAGGTCATGGCGCTCGACGCGAAGGTCACGCTCGACGACAACGCGCTCTACCGCCACCCGGAGAGCGCGGGGCTGCGCAACCGCAGCGCGGAGGACCCGCAGGAGCGGATGGCCAAGGAGCGCGGGCTGACGTACGTCAAGCTCGACGGCGACGTCGGCATCCTCGGCAACGGCGCGGGCCTGGTGATGTCGACGCTCGACGTGGTCGCGCAGGCGGGCGGGTCGCCGGCGAACTTCCTCGACGCGGGCGGCGGCGCGCGGGCTGAGGAGATCACGAGCGCCGTCGAGGTCATCCTCTCCAACGCGAACGTCAAGGCCGTCCTGTTCAACATCTTCGGCGGCATCACGCGCTGCGACGAGGTCGCGCGCGGGCTGATCGAGGCGTTCGACCAGATCAAGCCGTCGGTGCCGTTCGTCGTGCGGCTCGACGGGACGAACGACGTCGAGGGGCGCGAGCTGCTCGCGCAGGCCGACCTGCCGAACGTCGAGGTCGCCAAGACGATGGACGAGGCGGCCGAGAAGGTCGTGGCGGCGGCCGCGGGGGCGCGCGCGTGAGCATCGTCGTCGGCGAGGACACGCGGCTGTGCGTCTCGGGCATCACCGGCCGCGAGGGCACGTTCCACGCGATGAACAACCGCCGCTACGGGACGCAGGTGGTCAGCGGCGTGACGCCCGGCAAAGGCGGCCAGGACGTCGAGGGCGTCCCGGTGTTCAACACCTTCTTCGACGCGGTCGAGGAGACCGGCGCGAACACGGCGATGATCTTCGTGCCGCCGCGCTTCGCCGCCGACTCGATCCTCGAGGCCGCCGACGCGGGCATCCGCACGATCATCACGATCACCGAGGGCATCCCCGCCCACGACGAGCTGCGGGTCTACAACTACTTCCGCACGCTGGACGGCATGACGCACATCGGGCCGAATTGCCCGGGCGTGCTGTCGCCGGGCAAGGCGAACGTCGGCATCATCCCGGCCGCGTTCTTCAAGCAGGGGAACGTCGGGGTGGTCTCGCGCTCGGGGACGCTGACCTACCAGATCGGCAACGAGCTGGCCCAGCGCGGGTTCGGCAACTCGTCGATCGTGGGGATCGGCGGCGACCCGGTCCCGGGCTCGTCGTTCATCGACGTCATCGCCCGGTTCGAGGCCGACCCCGAGACCGAGCTGATCGCCATGTGCGGCGAGATCGGCGGCTCGGCCGAGGAGGAGGCCGCGGAGTACATCGCCGAGCACGTGACCAAGCCGGTGGTCGCGTACATCGCGGGCTTCACCGCGCCGCCCGGCAAGACGATGGGCCACGCCGGCGCGATCGTGTCCGGCTCGAAGGGCACCGCCGCGGCGAAGGCCGAGGCGCTCGAGGCGAAGGGCGTGCGCGTCGGCCGGACGCCGACGCAGGTCGCCGACATCGCCGTCGAGATCCTCGGCGGCTGAGCCGCCTCCCTACGACGTTCGTCCACATTTCGCGGCCGGAGCTGTACCCGCGGCGGGAGGTCGGGTTAGTGTCGCCCCGCCAGCGCGACCAGGAAGGGCGCGCACCAGCTGAGGCGAACGACGTCCGGCATCTCCGGGACGGGCGCCGACCGCCGAAGACAATGACCGCCGGCCCTCGGGCCGGCGGTCGTGTTTCCGGCACCTAAAAGGGTTCCGAGCGCGAACGACGAACGCGGTGAAGCGCATGACCGACGACGTCGAGGACACCCTGGCCAGCCTCGAGCAGCGGCTCCGCGCGCTGCAGTCCGAGCTGGACACGGACGGCGAGCCGGCGCCGCCCGACCTTCGCCGCTTCGAGCCGCCGCCGGCCCCTTCCCCCCTCGACCCCCGCGACGCCCTCGACCGCTTCGGCGCCGAGCTGCGGCGGCTCGTCGACGCCTGGGAGCGCACCGCCGCCGAGCTGCGCGGCGGCGCGGCCGACGCGACCGTGTTCCGCGGCGGCGTCGCGCTGGAGGCGCGCGGCGAGCTGCGCCAGCTCTGCGCGCTCGAGCGCGCGCTGACCGCCGTGCCGGGCGTGACGTCGGTCCGGCTGCGCGCGTACGCGGGCGGCGCCGCAGCGCTGGAGGTCGCGCTCGACCGCGACGTCGCGCTCGTCGCGGAGCTGCGCCGCGCGGTCGCCTTCGACCTCGTGCACGTCGGCGGCGGGCGTCTCAGCATCGCGCTCAGCTAGCGTCCCGCCCTCGTGGACGAGGCGGATCGCATCAGGCGCGAGGCGGAGGAGTACGCGGACGCGGCTCGCCGGCGGGCCGACGCGTTCGCGGAGGCGCGGATACGGCGCCTGCGCGAGCTGAGCGACCGGCTCATCGCGACGGCCGAGACCGTTGACCGGCGCTTCGGCGAGGCGGTCGCGATCAAGGAGCAGCTCGACGAGCTGGTGGCCGCGCTCGGCGTCGCCGCGCAGCGGGCGGCGCGCGAGCTCGAGGCCGAGCTGCCGCCGCCCCCGGCGCGCCCGCGGGCGCGCCGGGTCAGCGTGCGCGTGCAGGACGTGCGCGAGACGTCGTCGCCGCCGCCGCTGCCGTAACCTCGGCGCCATGGCCGGCGACACGATCTCCTTCGCCCGCGGCGCCCCGTCGCTGGACATCATCGACGTCGACGGGCTGCGCGAGAGCGCCCAGCGCGCGTTCGACGCCGACCCCGGCGGGGCGACCGCCTACGGCGCGGCCGGCGGCTACGGCCCGCTGCGCGAGTGGATCGCAGAGCAGCACGACGTCGGGGCCGAGCGCGTGCTCGTCACCAACGGCTCGATGCAGGCCGACGCCTTCCTGTTCGACGAGCTGGTGGGCGAGGGCGACACGGTGGTCGTCGAGAAGCCGACCTACGACCGCACGCTCCTCGGCCTGCGCGACCGCGGCGCCGACATCCGCATGATCGACCTGGAGCCCGACGGCATCGACGTCGACGAGCTGGGCGACGCGCTGCGCGGCGGCATGCGGCCGAAGCTCGCCCACGTCATCCCGAACTTCCAGAACCCCGCCGGCTACACGCTCGGCCGCGACAAGCGCGACCAGCTGCTGCACCTGGCGCGCGACCACGACTTCGTCGTCTTCGAGGACGACCCGTACGTCCACCTGCGCTTCGCGGGCGAGACGCTGCCGACGATGCTGTCGCTCGACCGCGACGACCGCGTGGTCTACGCGTCCTCGTTCTCCAAGACCGTGTGCCCGGGCATCCGCGTCGGCTACCTCGTCGGCCCGCCGGAGGTGATCGCGCGCATCCAGCAGCGGGCGACGAACACGTACATCTCGCCGAACATGGTGGCCCAGGCGATCGTCCACCAGTTCTGCGCGAGCGGGCGCGTCCGCCAGTCGATCGAGACCGTCAAGCAGGCGCTCGCCGAGCGGGTCGAGCGGCTCGCCGCCGCGCTCGAGCGCGACCTGCCCGACGCGCGCTTCACCCCGCCGCAGGGCGGCTACTTCATGTGGGTCGAGCTGCCCGAGGACGCCGACGTGGACGCCCTGTTCACCGCGGCCGCCGAGCGCGGCGTCGCGTTCGTCAAGGGCAGCGACTTCCTGCTCGAGGGCGGGCACAACACGCTGCGCCTGGCGTTCTCCGGCGTCACGCCCGACCAGATCGACGAGGGCGTCGCGCGCCTCGCGGAGGCGTACAACGCCCAGCGCAAGGCCAGCTCGGTCGGCCGGCAGTAGCGCCTATGCGCCAAGTTGGCGCGTCATGACGTGACCCGTGGGGGAGCCGCAGCTCTTACAGACCAAGCAACGTCTGTTCACCTCGCAGGAGGCCCGGATGCACCACGCACGGTTGTACATGCAGCTCGCCGAAGGCTCCGGCGAGCTGGCTCCCGACCAGCGCTCGAAGCCGCGCAGGGCGTTCGCGCTGCTGTGCGCGCTGCTCGTGCTGCTCGCGATGCCCACCTTCAACGTCACCTCGGCGTTCGCCGACAGCGGGCCGGGCAGCGGCGGCGACGACCAGGCCGTCCGCGAGGACAACTCCGGGCCCGGCAGCGGCGACGACGACGACGATGACGACGACGACGCCACGACCGGCTCCGACACCGACGGCGCGACCGACGGCGTGACCGACGCCACCGCGGGCGCGACCACGGCCGCGACCGAGGACACCGCCGCCACCACGGACGACGGCGCCGCCGGCACGCCGGGCGACACCGACACCGCCAGCGCGACCGACCCGAACACGGTCAGCAACTCGGTCACGGGCGACACCGCCCCGAGCGCCCCCGACGCCACGGGCGCGACCGACGACACCGGCGCGACCGACGACACCGGCGCCACCGACGACACCGGCGACACGGGCGCGAGCGCGACCGACGCCACGGGCGCGACGGACGACACCGGCGCGACCGACGACGCCGCCAGCGTCACCGACAACGCCGGCGCGACCGACAACACCAACGACACCGAGGCCGGCCCCGCGGCCGCCGCGGCGCAGCGCCGGGCGTCCGCCGCCAGCTGCGCGAAGGCCAAGAAGGCCGCCCGCCGCGCCCCCGCGGCGCAGCGCAAGGCCAAGCTCCGCAAGGCGCGCGCCAGCCGAGCCTGCCGCGCGGCGCGGCGCTAGCAGCCCATGGAGGCGCGGTCCGTCGGCCAGCCCCCCGGCGATCGACAGGGCCGCGCCTCGTGGGGCTTCGGCGAGGGCGACGAGATCGCCCCCGGCCGCAGCATCGTGGGACACCTCGGAGGCGGCAGCGCCTACGAGGTGTTCCTCGTCTGGGACGACCACCTCTTCTCGCTCATGGTCGCCAAGGTGCTGCGCCCCGACCGCGCGGAGGAGGAGAGCGAGCTGCGGTCGCTCGACAACGAGATCGAGGCGCTCGCGAGCCTCGACCACCCCGTGCTCGTCCGCGGCTTCGACGCCGACATGGAGGGGCCGCACCCGCACCTGCTGATCGAGCACCTCGAGGGCCCCACGCTGCGCTCGGTCGTCAGGCGGCACGGCAGCCTGGAGATCGAGCAGCTCGTGCCACTCGCCATGCACGTCGCCGGGGCGCTCCAGTACATGGCGAACGAGGGCTGGGTCCACCTCGACGTCAAGCCGGACAACATCGTCCTCGGCGTGCCGCCGCGGCTGATCGACCTCAGCGTCGCGCGCACGGTCGAGCGCGCCGCCCGCCTGACGCGGCCGGTGGGCACCGACCCGTACATGGCGCCCGAGCAGTGCGACCCGCGGGCGATGCCTGGCGCGATCGGCCCGGCGACCGACGTCTTCGGCCTCGCCGCCACGCTCTTCCACGCGGTCGCCGGCCGGGTGCCGTTCCCGCGCCCGAAGGACGCGCGCGACAGCGACGACCCGGCCGTGCGCTTCCCCCAGCTGCACCAGACGCCGGTCGACCTTCCCCCGGGCACGCCGGCCCCGCTGAGCGACGCGATCTACGCCGGCCTGGCCCGCGACCCCGCCGAGCGGCCGACGGCGGCCGAGATCGTCGGCGCGCTCGAGCCGGTGCTCGCGACGCTGCCGCGCAAGCTCGTGCTCAGCCGCCGCGGGGCGCGGGGGGTCTAGCGCCCGTAGCGGTCCTTGGCCAGCACGAGCTGCTCGGGCAGCGCCGTGCGGACCGGGGGCGACGGGTCGGCGAGGACGGACACGGTCTCGGCGACCGAGGGGGTCAGCGCGATGCGCCGGCCGGCGCCCTCGACGACGACCTCCTCGGCGTCGCGCGCGGCGAGCGTCCCGTCCATCCCCGGCTCCAGGCCGGCCGCGCGCAGGTGGTGCAGCAGGTCCTCCGCCTCGTTCTCGAAGCGCAGGATCGTGACCTTCGCGCCCGGCTCCACGTCGGCGAGCGGCACCCCCTCGATCCGCGCGCCCGGCTGGATCGGGTGGCCGTGCGGGCACGTCCGCGCGTCGCCGATCGCCGCGAGCATCCGCTCCTCCAGCACCGGCGACATCGCGTGCTCGAGCCGCTCGGCCTCCTCGTGCACCTCGTCCCACGGGATCCCGAGGACGTCGGTCAGGAACCGCTCGATGAGCCGGTGGCGGCGGACGATCTCCTCGGCGTGGCGCTGGCCGCTGACCGTGAAGGAGATCGACTTGTCGCCGGCGCGCGTGATGTAGCCGTCGCGCTCCAGCCGGCCGATCATCTCGTGGACGGTCGGGGCCGACAGCTGCATGGCGCGCGCGACGTTCGCGCCGGTCATGGCGAGGCCGGCCTCGTGCAGCCAGAACAGGGTCTGGAGGTACTCCTCCTCGGCGACGGTCGCGTGGTCGGCCGACATGCGCCTCACCCTACCGAGCAGGGGGCTAGCCTTGCCGCCGTGCACCTCGGGCCGGGCACCCGCGCGCTGGTGACCGGCGCCTCGCGCGGGATCGGGCGGGCGCTGGCCGAGCGGCTGGCCGCCCGCGGCGCGACCGTGGGGCTCGCCGCCCGCACCGCACGGGAGGTCGAGGCGCTGGCCGACGCGCTGCCGGGAGAGCACGTCGTGCTGGGCGGGACCGACGTGGCCGACCGCGCGTCGGTGCAGGCCGCCGTCGAGGCGTTCGGCCGGATCGACCTGCTGGTCGCCAACGCCGGGATCGCCTACTACGAGCCGTTCGCCGAGCAGCCCCCCGAGCGCTTCGAGGCGATGACCGCCGTCAACTGGCTCGGGACGCTCTACACCGTGTCGGCGGCGCTGCCGGGCCTGCTGCGCCAGGGCAGCGGGCACGTCGTCGTCGTGTCGAGCGGCGCCGGGCTGCGCGCGTTCCCCGGCGCCGCGGTGTACGGGGCGACGAAGGCGGCGCAGCGGGCGTTCGCCGACGCGCTGCGCCACGAGCTGACGGGCACCGGCGTCTCGGTCACCACCGTCCATCCCGGCGAGGTCGCGACGTCGCTGCACGACCACGACCGCCACCGGATGCCGGCCTGGTCGCGCGCGGCGGGCCGCGCGGTGCCCGCGCACCGGCTGGCCGACCGCATCCTGCGCGCGGTCGAGCGCGACGAGCGGCAGGTGTTCCACCCGCCGGCCGTGCGGCTGCTCGGCGCGGTGCACGGCGTGTCGCCGGCGGCGGCCGACGCCGTCCTGCGCCGGCTGCGCGGCCCGAGCGCGGCGCCGAGGCGCGGATGACGTTCGAGGTCGTCGCGCAGGGGTTCGGGCTCGCCGAGGCGCCGCTGTGGGACCGCGAGTCGCTCCTGTTCAGCGACGCGGTGTTCGGCGGCGTCAAGCGGGTCGGTCGCGACGGCCGGGTCGAGGAGGTGCTGGCCAAGCGGCGGGGGATCGGCGGGATGGCGCTCGACGCCGACGGCGGGCTGATCGTCAGCGGGCGCGACGTGCTGCGGATCCGGCCGGACGGCGAGCAGGTCGAGCTGCTCGGCCGCACGCCGGGCTTCGCCGGCTACAACGACATGGGGACGCTCGCCGACGGGACGCTGATCGTCGGCGAGCTGCGCTTCAACCCGATGCAGGGCGAGACGCCGCAGCCGAGCGCGATCGTCGCCCTGCGGCCGGGCGACGACCATCCCGACACGACCGAGCTGCCGCTCGTGACGTGGCCGAACGGGATCGCCTGCGCGCCGGACGGCGAGACGTTCTACCTGGCCGACTTCACGACCGGCGAGGTCTGGCGCGACGCGCACGAGGCGTGGGCGCGCAGCCCGAGCGAGCAGGCCGACGGGCTGGCGGTCGACGCCGAGGGCGGGGTGTGGGTCGCGACGGGCGCCGGGGCGGCGATCGCGCGGTTCGTCGAGGGGTCGCTGGAGCGGACGGTCGAGGTGCCGCGGGCCGACTTCGTGTCGAGCCTGTGCTTTGGCGGCGAGGGGCTCGAGGACGCGTACGTCACGGTGCGGCAGGCCGTGCTGCGCACGCGGCTCGGGGTCGCCGGGCTGCCCGTCCCCCGCGCGCGGGTCTAGGCTGCGTCGGGCATGGCGCTGCCGCTGAGCCCGACGGTCCTTCCGCAGCTCGCACGCTCGCGCGCCCGGCTGCCCGAGGGCGAGGGGTGGGGGTACGAGCCGAAGTGGGACGGGTTCCGCTGCATCGCGTTCGTCGACGGCGGCGACGTGTTCCTGCAGTCGCGCAACGGCAAGGCGCTGCGGCGGTACTTCCCCGAGCTGCGCTTCCCGCCGGCGCGGTTCGTGGTCGACGGCGAGATCGTCGTCTTCGCCGCCGACGGGACGCAGCTCTTCGAGGCGCTCGGCCAGCGGATCCATCCCGCGAAGTCGCGCATCGACCGGCTGGCCGAGGAGACGCCGGCGCGGTTCATCGCGTTCGACCTGCTCGCGCGCGACGACGAGGTGCTGCTGGGGCTGCCGTTCGCCGAGCGGCGGCGGGCGCTGGAGGGGATCGTCGAGGCGCCGATGGACCTCACGCCGCTGTCGACCGACGTCGCCGACGCCGAGCCGTGGCTGCGCGGCGCCGAGGGCGTGATCGCCAAGGAGCTGGGCGAGCCGTACCGGCCCGGGGAGCGCACGGGGATGGTGAAGGTCAAGCGCGTGCGGACGATCGACGCCGTCGTGCGCGGCTGGCGCCCGGGCAAGGAGGAGGGGACGGTCGGGTCGCTGATCCTCTCGCTGTACGACGAGGACGGCGAGCTGCGGGTCGTCGGCCACACCAGCGGGTTCACCGCGCAGCAGAAGCGCTCGCTCGTCGCGACGCTGCAGCCGTACGAGACCGGGAAGACGGGGATGGGCGACCCGTCGCGCTGGGCGAACGACCGCGAGCTCGAGTGGCGCGAGCTGCGCCCCGAGCTGGTCGTCGAGGTCTCGTTCGACCACGTGAGCGACGGGCGGATCCGGCACGGGGCGAAGATCCAGCGCTGGCGTGAGGACAAGGACCCGCGCGAGTGCCTGATCGACCAGCTGGACTCGTAGCGGCTTCCGCCCGCCGGGACCTCCGCGCCGCTCGCCGCCCGCCGGGACTCTCCCCTCGCGGGCCGCTACGCCCGCCGGGACCTCCGCGGCGCTCGCCGCCGTAGGGGAGAGTGTGCACGCCATGGCCAGCGAGGCCGCGCTGGACGCCGTCCGCCCGCGCGCAGCGGCGCGCGCGGTGACGCCGCGGCGCGAGCGGGCGCTGGTGCGGGCGGCGCAGCGCGGGGACGCCGCGGCGCTCGAGGCCCTGTTCCGCGCCCACTGGCCGGCGGCCTACCGCGCCGCGTGGTTCGTCGTGCGCGACGCGCAGGCGGCGGAGGACATCGCGCAGGAGGCGTTCCTGGCGGCCGTCGCCGCGCTCGACCGCTTCGACCGCCGCCGCCCCCTGGCGCCGTGGCTGCGCACGATCGTCGCCCGCCGCGCGATCGACGCCCTCCGCGCCCGCAACCTGCGCCGCGAGGTCGGCGACGCGGCGCTCGCCGCCCTGCCGTCCGCGCAGCGCGAGCCGCCGGCCGGCGACCTCGCCGACGCCCTCGCCGCACTGCCGGACGACCAGCGGACGGTCGTCGTGCTGCGCCACGTCCTGGAGCTGACGCCGGGCGAGATCGCCGCCGTCCTCGGCGTGCCGCGCGGCACGGTGAACTCCCGGCTGCGGCGCGGGCTGGACGCGCTCGAGCCGTGGGGAAGGGGCGCGCGGTGAGCGGCGCGCGCGACGGCCGGCGTCACCGCCGTGCGCGGAGGGGCGCGCGGTGAGCGGGCGCCGCGACCCCCTGCGCGACCTCCGCGCCCCCGGCGAGCCCGACGCCCGCCGCCGCGCGTGGGACGTCGCCTCCGCCGCGTTCGAGGAGCGGGCCGCGCGCGCCGGCCGCGCCGGCCGCGCGCCGGTGTGGCGCCGCCCCGCGCTCGTCGCGGCCGCCGCCGCAGCGCTCCTCGTCGCCGCCCTCAGCCCGCCCGGCAGCGCGGTCGCCGGCTGGCTCGGCGACGCCGTCCGCTCCGTGGTCGAGGAGGACCGGCCGCCCGCGCGCGCCAGCGGCCTCGACGAGCTGCCGGGCGGGGGGCGCGTCCTCGTGCTCGCCGCGCCGCGCGACGGCGGTCCGGCGGAGCCGTGGATCGCCGGCGACGCCGGCCACCGCCGCCTGACCGGCCCCGTGCACGACGCGACGTGGTCGCGCGCCGGCCGGTTCGTCGGCCTCGCGCGCGGCAGCGAGCTGCTCGCCGTCGACCTCCACGGCCGCCGCCGCTGGACGGTCGCCGCACCGGGCCCCGTGCACGCGCTGCGCTGGTCGCCGGACGGCTACCGCGTCGCGTACACCGCGGGCGCCGAGCTGCGGCTGGTCGCGGGCGACGGCACCGGCGACCGCCGCGTCGCCTTCCGCCGCCGGGCCGGCACGACCACCGCGTTCCCCGCCCTCGCCTGGCGCCCCGGCGCGCGGCACGTGCTCGCGTTCGCCGACCGCCGGACGCTCTTCGTCGCCGACACCGACGAGCGCCGCGTCCTGTGGCGGCGGCGCAGCCCGAACCTCACGACCGTCGAGTTCTCCGCCGACGGCACCCGCCTGCTGGCCGCCGGCCGCCGCCGCGTCAGCGTCCTCGCCGCGCGCGACGGGCGCACGCTCGCCCAAGCGCGGGCGCGCCCCGGGACCACCCTCGCCGCCGCGACCTGGGCGCGCACCGGCCGCCGGCTCGCGCTCGTCCGCCGCACGGCGACGCGCGCCGAGGTCCTCGTCGGCCGCCCGGCGAGGAACCGCATCCGCCTGCGCCGCCTGTTCGCCGCGGGCGAGCTGAGCCTCGCCGGCTTCTCGCCCGACGGCCGCTGGCTGCTCGTCGACTGGGACGAGACCGGCACCTGGCTCTTCCTCCCGGTCGACGGGGGCCGCGCCCGCCAGCTCACCGCCGCCGGCCGCCGCTTCCGGGCGCGCGACGCCACGCCGCGCTCCTGGTGCTGCCCCCCTTAGGGCCATCCCGAGCCAACGACGGGGGAATCCCCGATGTGAGCGCCACGCTCCGGGCGGCAGAGTGTGCGTCACGAACGATGCGATGGAGCATCAGGCGCAGGCGGAGGCCGGGTCGCAGGCCCAACCGCCGGCACATTCCCTCTGAACCCACCACCCAGGGCGGCGCGCTGCGACCCGCGCTGCGCGCCGCCCTCTTCACCGCGACCGGGACCGCTCGCGCCACGCGCGCGCCATCGCGACCCGCTCGGCGCCGCTCGGGTGGCTGTCGAAGAGCGTGTGGAACCACCCGGGCGGGTCCGGGTCCGACAGCGCCTCCTCCGTGAACCGGTGGTGCAGCGCGACCATCGCCCGCGGGTCGCGCGTGGCCTCGAGCGCCGCCCAGTCCGCCTCGGCCTCGTAGCGGCGCGAGCCGGCGCTCGTCAGCGGCGAGGCCGCGAGCTGCAGCACGACGAGGACCAGCAGCGCGAGCGGCACCGCGGCCGGCTCGCCCAGCCCGCCGCGCCGCCGCGTCACGAGCGTGACGATCAGCGCGGCCGGCAGCGCGAAGATCGCGAACCAGCCGATCCCCTTCGCGATGTGGTCGTGCTGCAGGTGCCCGAACTCGTGCGACAGCACCGACCGCACCTCGCGCCGCGGGAAGTCCTCGCTCAGCGTGTTCCACAGCACCACCCGGCGCGACTCCCCCAGCCCGGCGGCGTACGCGTTCGGCTGCTCGGTGTACTCGTGCACGTCCTCGATCCGGACCGGAACGCCCTCGACGCCCTGCTTGGCGGCGAGCGGCCGGGCGTCCGCGGCGATCCCGGCCGGCGGCTTCTCAAGCTCGACGATCAGGTACGGCGTCAGCCAGGCCGCCAGCGCCGCCAGCCCGGCGAGCACCGCGACCCCCGGCAGCCACCACGCCGAGCGCAGCAGCCGCGCCAGCGCCATCACGACCAGCAGCAGGAGGCAGAGGAACAGCGCCTCTCCCGCCAGGCCGAAGAAGTCGCCCACGACGTACTCCACGTAGCCGACCTCGAGCGCGTCGTTGCGCCGCGTCCACCAGATCTCCACCAGCCCGAACGGCAGCTGGACGAGCCACACGAGCGCGAGCCCCATCATCCCGAGCAGGAAGCCGGTGCCGATCGGCCCGGCCGCCGACTCGCGCTGGAACAGCCGCACGCCCCGCCGCGCGTACACGACCAGCGCGGCGACGAGCGCCGCCTGGGACGCGACGAACAGCCAGCGCATGACCGCCTCGAAGCGCTCGGCGTCCTCGCGCGCGGCGGCGTCGAACGTCGCCGCGGCCGCCCTGGTGTCGAGGTCCAGCCCGCCGGGGACCGACGTGTCCCACAGCTGCAGCACGCCCCACGCGCACGCCGCGGCGACCGCCGCCGCCGCCGCGATGAACGCGGCGCGCCTCACCGCCGGAAGTCCGACGGCCCGCCGTACGGGTAGCGGCCCGTCACGAACAGCAGGTAGCCGTACGTCTGGGCGCCGTAGCGGGTCGAGAAGGCGACGACGTTGCGCAGGCCCTCCGGCGCCCGTCCCGTCACGAGCGAGTAGAACCAGGACCCGACCGCGCCGATCGACGCCGCGCCGCCGATCGCGCTCGACAGCGCCAGCGCGGGCAGCGCGACGAGCAGGCGCAGGAGGACCGTCCAGCGGCCCTGCGGCTCGGGCGCCGCGAACTCGACGTCGACCGGATACGTCCCCACCGCGCCGACGAACCCGGGGAACGGCCCGGCGCCGAGGTTCGCGAACGCGTAGACGTGCGAGGCGTAGCGGACGTACGCGGCGGCGAAGCGGTGCAGCGGGTCCGGCGTCCGCCCGAGGACCAGCGTCAGCAGCCACAGGACGATCGCGAGCGGCACCATCAGCACCGACCACAGCCCGAGCCACACGATGTGCGGCATCGTCAGAACGAGCCGGAACGCGACCGTCCAGCGGTTGCGCCGCAGCCGGTCGGTGATCCGCAGCCGGACGGGGTGCGCCGGCAGCGGGGACAGCGGGGCGATCGCCGGGTCGCTGTTCGGGTAGCGCCCGGTCACGAGGAAGACGTACGCCCACGCCTGCGCCGCGTACCAGAGCGCCCACACGATCAGGTCGCGCAGGCCCTGCGGCATGCGGGCGCGCCACAGCGCGAAGAACCACGCCAGGAACGCGGCCGTCACGACGAGCCCGGCGCTGACGCCGGCCGTCGACGGCGTGTCGCCGGAGGTGGAGGAGCTTCCGCCGCCGGCCCCGAAGCTGATCAGGTAGCCGGTCAGCGCCAGCGCCGGCAGCGCAAGGAGCAGGCGGAACGCGATGCTCCACCGGTTCTGCGGGCCGGGGGGCGGCACGTCGAGGTCGACCGGGTACGGCTTGCGGCCGAGGAACCCGGGGAACGGCTCGGCGGCGAGGAAGAGGAACGCGTGGACGTGCAGCGCGTAGCGGACCAGCATCGCGTACAGCTCGCGCAGCGCCTCCGGCGGGCGGCCGGCGACGAGGGCGGCCACCCACAGCACCGGCGAGAGCATCGCCATCCCGGCACCCCAGATCAGCAGCCACACGACGTGGGGGATCGCCATGAACAGTCGGAAGAGGACCGACAGGCGCGAGCGGTGCAGGTCGTCGCGGTTGACGGTGCGCACCTGGTCGCGCGGCGTCAGCGGGGGGCGCTCGAACAGCTGCGCCGGCTTCTCTGGGGCGATGGTCAGGTAGTCCACAGCGGAGGTCTTGTACCAGGATGCCCGGCGTGCGCGTGCTCGTGGCCCCCGACAAGTTCAAGGGAACGCTGCGCGCGAGCGAGGTCGCGGCGGCCGTCGGGCGGGGCCTGGAGCGGGCCGGGCTGGAGCCGCCGGACCTGTGTCCGATCGCCGACGGAGGCGACGGGACGCTCGAGGTGCTCGTCGCCGCGCTCGGCGGCGAGACGGCGGGGGCGGAGGTGTCGGACCCGCTCGGGCGGCCGGTGCGGGCGGGGTTCGCGCTGGTGGAGGACGGCGGGACGGCGATCGTCGAGGTGGCCGAGGCGAGCGGCCTGTCGCGCGTCGCTCCCGAGGACCGCGACCCCGAGGCCGCGTCCTCGTACGGGACGGGCGAGCTGATCGCCGCGGCGGTCGACGCGGGCGCCGCCGTGGTGCTCGTGGCCGCCGGCGGCAGCGCGACGACCGACGGCGGCGCGGGCGCGATCGAGGCGCTCCGCGCGCACGGCGGGCTGCGCGGCGCGCGGCTCGTCGTGCTGTGCGACGTGCGCACCCCGTTCGAGCGCGCGGCGGCGCTGTACGCGCCGCAGAAGGGGGCGGACGCCTCCGCCGTGGCGCGGCTCGCGCGGCGGCTCGACGAGCTCGCCCGGTCGTGGCCGCGCGACCCGCGCGGCGTCCCGATGACCGGCGCCGCCGGCGGGCTGTCGGGCGGGCTGTGGGCGGCGTTCGGCGCGCGGCTCGAGCCGGGCGCGCCGTTCGTGCTCGACGCGCTCGGGTTCGACGCGCGCAGCCGCGCGGCGCGCGCGGTCGTCACCGGCGAGGGCCGGCTCGACGCGACGACGCTGGAGGGCAAGGCGGCCGGCGAGGTCGCGGTCCGCTGCCGGCAGGCGGGCGTGCCGTGCCACGCGGTGTGCGGGTTCAATGCGCTGTCGCTGTTCGACCAGCGGATCCTCGACCTGCAGCACGTCGTCGAGGCGCCGACGCTCGGCGCGCTCGAACGCGCCGGGGAGCTGCTCGCGACGCGACTGTGAGCGCGCGCGCACTACCTTCCTCCGATGGCCGAGCGCCACCGCCCGTCGCTGTACCTCCCGACGCCGGGCGGCCGGCGCGCGATCGTGCTCGGCGCCGGGTCGTTCGGCACCGCGGTGGCGGTGCTGCTCGCGCGCGGCGGGCTGCGCACGACGCTGCAGGCGCGGACCGCCGAGCAGGCGCGCCGGCTGGCCGAGGACCGCGAGAACACGACGTACCTGCCCGGCGTCGAGCTGCCGCGCGAGCTGCGGATCGAGGACGTCGGCTCCGGTCTGTCGCGGGCGGACTTCGTGTTCCTCGGCGTGCCGTCGCGCGGGCTGGACGAAGTCATCGCGGGGCTGGGGAGCGACGGGCTGCCGGCGCGGGCGGCGGTCGTGTCGCTGGCGAAGGGCCTCGTCCCGCCGGACGGCCGCGCGCCGAGCGTGCTGCTGACCGCGCAGCTCGGCGAGGGGCGCGTGGCGGTCGTCGGCGGGCCGGCGCACGCGCGCGAGATGGTGCACGAGGGGGCCGGGCTGGTCGCGGCGTCGCGCAACGACGAGCTGGCGGCGGCGATCGCCGACGTGTTCCTGCGCGCGGGCGTCGTGTGCGAGGAGTCCAACGACCCGGTCGGGGTGGAGCTGGCGGGCGCGGCGAAGAACGCGGCGGCGTTGGCGGCGGGCGCGACCGAGGCGCAGGGCCTGAACGCGGCCGGCGCCGCCGCGGGGCACATCTTCGCCGAGGTCTGGCGGTTCGCGGTCGCGCAGGGCGCGCGGCCGGAGTCGCTGATCGGCCTGGCGGGGACGGGCGACCTGGTCGCCACCGCCCTCGCCCCGCAGTCGCGCAACCGCCGCGCCGGCGAGCTGCTCGGCCAGGGCGTCCCGACCGCGGACATCCCGGAGCGGATCGGGCAGGCGATCGAGTCCCTGGAGTCGGTGCCGCTCCTCGCGGCGGCGCTGCGCGAGGCCGACGTCGACGCGCCCGTCACGACGGGCCTCGCGCGGCTGATCGAGGGCGACCTCCCGCTCGACGAGTGGGTCGCGCTCGTCCGCACGACGGTGCCGATCCCCGCGCGCCGGAGGATGGGCCGGCCCCGCCCGGGGCTGTGGCGGCGGGTCCGCGACCGCGTGCGGGCGTGGCTGCGGGGGGCGCGGACGGCGGCGTGAGGCGGGCGCTGCACGCGAGCGCCGCGCGCGCCCGCTGCGCCGCTCGGCCAGCTCCGCCCGACACGCGCCCGCCGCGACGCGCGCTCGCCCCACGCGCGCCCGCCGCCACGCCGCGTGCCACTCTCGCGCCCGCCTCAGCGCCGCTCCGCGAGCTCCGTCACCACCGCCTCGTACACCCCCGCGCCGTGCCCGGCCTCCGCGAGCCGCGCGTTGCGCGGCAGCTCCCCCGCCAGCAGCGGGTCGCGGTCGAGCGCGTTGGCGACGAGCCAGAACGTGCCCGCCGCGTCCGCGACGCCGAGGTCCTCGCGCGAGTCGCCGACCGCGATCGCCTCCTCGCGCGCGTAGCCGCGCACCCGCATGTGCCGCTGCACGGCGCGGCCCTTGCTGACGCCGCGCGGGACGAGGTGGTACGCGCGCAGGCCCGGCCGGTCGATCGCCCCGTTGTCGACCAGCCGCACGTGGTCGTGGCCGTGCTCGGCGAGCAGCGCGTTGGCGTCGCGGGCGTCGATGGCGCCGCGGAAGAGGTGCGACACCTCGCGCCCGACGTGCCACGGGCTGTGGTACTCGATCTCGAAGCGATCCAGCAGCAGTTCCGGCGCACCGCTGCGCTGTATCTGCTCGAAGATCGTGGGACCCTCGTCAGGCATGAACGGCTCGGTCAACCACTCCTCGTCGGGCCCGTCGACGACGCAGCTCCCCGACTCGAAGATGAACGCGCGCCCGCCCAGCAGCCGCGCGCCCTCCGCCACCTGCGCCCGGCGGCGGCCCGACATGACGACCACCTCGACCCCCGCGCGGTGACATGCCTCGATCGCCCGCGGCCCCAGCAGGCTCGGCGCGCCGTCCCCGTCGTGGAACAGGCTCGCCCCCCGGCCCAGCAGCGTGTTGTCGAGGTCGACGTAGAGCGCGCGCAGGGGTGCCATCGGCGCGGCCTACGATGGCAGGTCCGATGGCCCGCCAACCGCGAACCCCCGCGGCCCCTCGCGGCGCCCGCCCGTCCCCCGCGGCCCCGTCCAGCGACACGCCTCTCCCCGGCATCGCCGTCGAGCGCGAGCCGTGGACCGAGCTGCTCGCGGCCGGCCGGGCCGACGAGCGGCTCGTCCGCGAGGCGCAGGAGCACGAGCGCCCGCCGGTCCTCGGCGAGATCCCGCCGCTGCACCCCAAGCTCGTCGCCGCGCTGCGCGGCATGGGCGTCGAGTCGCTGTACTCGCACCAGGTGGAGGCGGTCCACGCCGCGATGGAGGGCGACTTCATCGTCACCACCGGCACCGCGTCGGGCAAGTCGATGTGCTTCAACCTGCCGACGCTCTCGCACCTGCTCCAGTCGCCGAGCGCCCGGGCGCTGTACCTGTACCCCACGAAGGCGCTGGCGCAGGACCAGGCGCGCGCGCTGCACGCGTTCGGGCTGCACCGCCAGGTCCGCCCCGCGATCTACGACGGCGACACGCCGCGCGAGGAGCGGGCGGCGATCCGCCGCCGGGCGAACGTCGTCCTCACGAACCCCGACATGCTCCACGTCGGCATCCTCCCCAACCACCGGGCGTGGACCGACTTCCTCCACCGCCTCGACGTCGTCGTGGTCGACGAGGCGCACGTCTACCGCGGCGTGTTCGGGTCGCACGTCGGCAACGTCCTGCGCCGGCTGCGGCGCATGGCGCCCGACGCCCGCTTCTTCATGGCGAGCGCGACGATCGCCAACCCGGTCGAGCTGGCCGAGCGGCTGACCGGCGTCGAGGGGTTCGCACTGGTGGAACGCGACGGCTCGCCGCGCGCCCGGCGGCGGATCGCGGTGTGGAACCCGCCGCTCGTGGACGAGGACGTCGGCGCGCGGCGCTCCGCACTCGCCGAGGCCGCGGACATCCTCGTCGACCTCATCCGCGCCGGCTCGCGGACGATCTGCTTCATCAAATCGCGCAAGGCGGTCGAGCTGACGACGAAGCTCGTGCAGGACAGGCTGCGCGACGCCGGCCTCGCCGACCGGATCGCGCCGTACCGCGCCGGGTACACGCCGCAGCAGCGCCGCGACGTCGAGGGCCGCCTGGTCAGCGGCGAGCTGCTCGCGGTCATCACCACCGACGCGCTCGAGCTCGGCATCGACATCGGGGCGCTCGACGCCGCGGTCGTCGTCACGTTCCCCGGCACGGTGGCGTCGCTCAAGCAGATGTGGGGCCGCGCCGGGCGGCGGGGCCGCGGCCTCGCGGTCTACGTCGCCGGCGAGGACGCGCTCGACCAGTTCCTGTGCCGCGAGCCCGACCAGCTCCTCGAGCGCCCGGTCGAGGCGGCGATCCTCGACTACGAGAGCGAGCAGATCCACCTCGCGCACCTGCTCTGCGCCGCGCACGAGGCACCGCTCTCCGACGACGACGCCCCCGCGCTCGGCCCCCGCTGGCGGCTGCACGCCGAGGCGCTCGAGGCGCGCGGCGAGCTGCGCCAGGTCCGCGGGCGGTTCGTGCTCGCGGCGCCCGAGGACTACCCGGCCGCGCGCGTGTCGCTGCGCTCCGCGTCGCCCGACTCCTTCGCGGTGGTCGACGTCTCCTCCGGCGAGCTGCTCGGCACGGTCGAAGCCGCGCGCGCGTTCTCGACCGTCCACGACGGCGCGGTGTACCTCCACCTCGGGCGCTCGTACGAGGTCGTCGAGCTCGACCTCGAGACCCGGCGCGCGCTCGTCAAGCCCTTCGACGGCACCTGGTACACGCAGCCGAAGAAGGAGACCGACACCTGGATCGAGGAGCTGCTCGACCGCCGCGAGGTGCTCGGCTGCACGCTGTCGTTCGGCCGCGTGAGCGTCGCGGAGACGGTGCTCGCCTACCAGCGCAAGCGGCTGCCCGACCACGAGGTCATCGACCTGCAGGGGCTCGACCTGCCGACCACCGAGTTCTCGACGCAGGCCCTCTGGTACGAGCTTCCCGACGAGATGGTCACGCGCGACTTCCCGCGCGAGCTGCTGCTGGGCGCCCTGCACGCGGCCGAGCACGCGCAGATCGCGGTCCTCCCGCTGCTCGCGATGTGCGACCGGTGGGACATCGGCGGCCTGTCGACCGCCGCCCACCAGCAGACCGCCCGGCCGACGATCTTCATCTACGACGGCCACCCGGGCGGCGTGGGCATCACGCGCCAGGCGTTCCTGCGCTTCGACGAGCTCGTGACCGACGCCGCGACGCTCATCCGCGACTGCCCGTGCGACAGCGGCTGTCCGTCATGTGTCCAGTCGCCCAAGTGCGGGAACCTCAACGAGCCGCTGTCCAAACGGGGCTCCCTGGAGCTGATGCGGCGGATGTTGAGCAAGTAGCGCACAGGTTTCGCCCGCCGAACCTGCAGGCGCGCACGAGGGCCGACCGCTTCAAGGCGCGCGGCGCGCGTTCGATCTCACTGGTCGATGCGTCTTCCGCTTGGCATCTCGGCCGTCGTCACCTGCGCCCTGCTCTGCACGGCGCCGCCCGCGCTCGCGGCCGGCGGCGGCACGGGCGGGACGCTCGGCGACGCGCCCGACGAGCACGGCGGCGTCGTGTTCGGAACGCCGGCCCCGGCACGCCCCGTCGCGCGGCTGTTCCGCGTGACGCCGGCCCGGTTGGTCGAGGGCCAGCGGCCGAGGATCCGGCTGCGGATCGAGCAGCGCGGCACCAAGCGCGTCCGCGCGCGGGTCGTGGTGCAGAACGTCCGGACGCACGACGTGCCCGCCCGCATCGACCTCGGCGAGATCCGCGTCGGGACGACGATCGCGGTCAGGTGGCCGCGGCGCGCGAAGCTCGTCGCCGGCAAGTACGTCGTGCGGGTCCACGCGCGCGACGGCCGGGGCGCGGTCCTCGCGCGGGCGGCGAACACCAGCGGCAGGGCGTTCGTGACGGTGAGGGCGAAGCCGAGGCCCAAGCCGAAGCCCAAGCCGTCCCCCGCCCCGACCCCGGCGCCCGCTCCCACCCCCGCCGGCCCGGGCGCCTTCCCGGTCCGCGGCCCGTACTCGTTCGGCGGCGACGGCTCCCGCTTCGGCGCCGCCCGCGACGGCCACACGCACGAGGGCCAGGACATCGCCGCGGCCGAGGGAACGCCGGTCGTCTCGCCCCTCGACGGGACCGTCGCGTTCGTCGACTTCCAGAAGGGCGGCGCGGGCTGGTACGTGGTGATCAACGCCGACGACGGCCGCTCGCTCTTCTTCGCCCACCTCCAGACCGACAGCATCGCGGTGGCCCCCGGCGCACGAGTCAGCGCCGGCACCCAGATCGGCCGCGTCGGCACCACCGGCTCCAGCACCGGCCCACACCTCCACTTCGAGATCTGGGAGGGCGGCTGGCGCGACCGCGGAGGCCACCCGGTCGACCCGCTGCCGCAGCTCAAGGCCTGGGCGGCGTAGCCGCCGCGCGCCACGCGCGCCACTCGCGCGCCACTCGCGCGCCACGCACCCGCGCGGCACCCGCGCCCAAGCCGCGCCCCACCCACCGCGCGTCCCCCGCTCCCGAGCCGCGCCCCTCAGCGCGGCGGCCGCGACTCCAGGTGAAGCCACTCCCGCCAGTCGCTCCCGGCACGATCCAGCGCGTCCCGAACCGCATCCCAGCTCTTCCCCGCCCGCCCATCCATCCGAAGCCGAACGACCCCCGACTCATCCGCCGCGACATCAGTGCGCCCAAGCTCCCGCCCGAGCCGCTCCAGAAGCTCCGCCCCCCGAGGACCCTTCCGCCAAACCCGAAGAACGATCGTGCTCTCGGCCATGCCCCGACGCTACCCTTTCCCGCGCTCGGCGAGATAGCTCAGTTGGTAGAGCACACGACTGAAAATCGTGGTGTCCCCGGTTCGAGTCCGGGTCTCGCCATCAGGAGAAAGCCCGGCGTTTGCTGGGCTTTCCTGTGTTCGGAGGCGGCGTGGCCGGTCGCCGCGAGGCGGCTGTGGGAAGCGAATGGGAAGGTGAGGCGCCGCCAGGGCGCTGCCGGAGGCAGCCGCAGCGCGCGCCGTGCGGCGTGTATGCACGAGGTCGCGATCACCCTTCCGCCCGACCTCGTCGACCTGATCGCCGACGTGGCCGTCGAGCGGCTCGCGGCTCGCCAGCCGCCAGCCGAACCGTGGGTCGGCGTCGACGCGGCGGCGGCGCACCTGTGCTGCCGCCGCCAGCGCATCTACGACCTCGTCGGCCAGCGGCGCATCCCGCACCGCAAGGAGGGCGCGCGGCTGCTGTTCAAGCTCTCGCATCTCGACGCGTGGATCGAGGGCGGAGCCGGCGGGTGAGGCCGGCTTCCACCCGAGCGCTCGTTGCGGTCCCGATCACGGGAGCGACGATGGCTCGCAGTGGCAGGCATCCGTACGTCAAGACGAAGACGGCGGGGATCTACAGGCGCGGCAACCGCTACCGCTACACGTACCGCGTCCGCGGGGTGCAGCGTTGGGGCAGCGCCGCGAGCTACGAGGAGGCACGGCGGCTGAAGCGCCAGGCCGAGGCGGACGACGACCGCGGCGAGGCGCGCGAGCTGGCGACGATCGCCTTCGGCGCGTACGCCCGCGCCTGGGTCGCGACGTATCAGGGCCGGACGTCGAGCGGCTTTCGCGAGTCGACGCGGCGCTCGTACCGGCAGATGCTCGAGCGGATCATCCCGTTCTTCGATGCGCAGCTGCGCCTGCGGCTCGGCGAGATCGAGCCGCGCCACGTCAAGGCGCTCGTGCGATGGTTGATGGAGCTCGAGGACCCGCGCCGGCCCGGCCGGCTGCTCGGCAAGTCGACGATCCGTCAGCACGTCGCCGTCGTGCGGGCGATGCTCGGCGACGCGACCGAGGAGGGCGTGATCCGCTCGAACCCGGCCGCCGGCATCCGCGTCTCGGTGCCGGAGGGCGACGAGACCGCCCGGCCGGCGCCGAGCGAGAAGCGGGCGCTCACGATCGACGAACTGCGCCGGCTGCTCGCCGCGCTGCCCGAGCACTACCGGCTGCTCGCCGAGTTCCTCGCGCACACCGGTCTGCGGATCGGCGAGGCGAGCGAGCTGCGCTGGGGCCGCGACGTCATCCTGTCCGGGCGCCCGTACGTCAGGGTCCGGTGGCAGTTCGCCGACGGCCGCGTCTGCCCGCCGAAGACCCGGTACGGCAAGCGCGACATCCCGCTGTCGCCCGGGCTGGCCGCGAAGCTCGCCGCGGCCCAGCCGCCGTTCTCCGATGGCCGGCTCGTGTTCACGACGCCGAGCGGCGCGCGGCTGGATCGCCACAACCTGCTCAGCAAGGTCCTCGCGCCGGCGGGGCGAGCCGCCGGCGTCCCCTGGGTCACGCCGCACACGTTCCGCCACACGTGCGCGTCGCTCCTGTTCGCGCCCGTCGAGCACGGGGGCGGCGGCAAGAACGCCAAGCAGGTCCAGGAGTGGCTCGGCCACCACTCCCCCGCCTACACGCTCAAGGAGTACGTCCACCTCGTCGATGCGGGCGTCGGCGACGCGACCTTCCTCGACGCCGTCACGCTCGTCGCCGCGTGAGCGACCCGTGGGACGGTCTGAGGACTTGCCGAGAGACGTGCCGGACGGCGATCCGTCTCCCGCCTAACTGTCTGTGACCACGTCCGACGACCGCACGGGCCGGGGTGCCGCTCGCCCCGATGAACGCTGGGTGGCTGGGGGTTGGGCGGGCTCGACCACCCGCCCCCACCGTGGAACGAAGTTCTCGAGTGAGGGTGGGTGGTCGATCCCGATGCAACCCCCAGAGGAAGGTGACTGGCGGGGCGAGCGGCACCAGGGAGGTCCTGCAGGGACGGAGGAGGGGCACCGAGGGCGGCAGACGGATCAGGAGAGCCAGCCGATGGTGCTGCCCCGCGAGGCGGAGACGACCGCCGCGGCGGCCGACGATCAGCCCGCTCCGGAAGTCGTCATGCGCGGGCGCTGCGGGCGGCGCGAGGCCGTAAGGGACCGCGACATGCTGCGCTGGATCGGCCGGTTCCGTTTCGTCACAGCCGCCGAGCTCGGCCTGCGCTTCGGCGTCACCGAACGACGGATCAACTCGCGCGTCGCACGCCTCCTGCACGCCGGCCTGCTCGCCCACCGCCGCGAAAGCATGTTCCACGCTCGCGTGCTGTGGCTGACGGCGCGCGGCGCCGCAGCAGTCGAGTTGCCCCGGCGCAAGCCGCCGCGGGCGGACACTCAGATCCGCCACGAGCTCGCCGTCGCACGCCTTGCCGCCGAGATCGAGCGCGCCGCCGGCGACCACGGCCTTCGGCTGTGGACCGAGCGCGAGTGCCGCCAGGCGGATGACCCTGACGGTCGTCGCTGGTGCGTCGAAGTCCGTCATCGCGGCGACCACACCCGCTGGCCCGACCTCGTGGTCGACGGGGAGGGGAGCCGCCGCGCCATCGAACTCGAACTCGCTGTGAAGCACACTCGCCGCCTGCAGGCGATCATCGACGCGTACGCGCGCGACGCCGTCTTCGACGAAGTGATCTGGCTCGTCGAGCAAGCGCGGCACCTCGACCGCATCACGAGCATGATCGGCGACGCGGCACGCCGCGCGGCGCTGTTCGGGCGTGGTGGCGGCGCGCAACAGCTCGCCCTGCCGTGGTCGCGACGAGTGCCGCCGGCCGAGGCGGCGGCCACTGACCGACTCGGGACGTCCCCGCCGCCGCGCCGAAGCGAAGCGCGGCTTTGTAGGCCTGCGCAGCGCCGTGGCGACTTGACGCGCCGGAACCAGACGTGGGGGCCGACGCTCCTAGCAGGGAGAGCGCCGGCGCGACTTCGAACTGCTGACCAATTACCCTTGGTGAATGTTGTGCACCGTTGTTTACGACTCTTACACGGTGGACGAACGCGCCGAGGTCCGCGACGCGCTGAAGGTCATAGTCGCCCCGAACCAGCCCGATTGGTCGCCGGCCGGCGTCTACTGTTACTGGGACCGCGAGAGTCACGAGATTCTCTACCTCGGCCTGACCGGTGATCTTCCGGGCCGCTTTGCTCAGCACAACGGTCTAGTCAAACACCCCGAGAGCGGCAACAAATGGAAGTACATCGAGCCACACCTCGAAACCCGCGGGCGGATCGGGTTCAGCGTCGTGCTGCAGGGCAAGGCGATCTCGCTCATGGAACAGCTGTCCGACATCGACGCCACGCTCGGATGGCAGCGAAAGCAAGTCCTTGCAGTCGGCGAAGGTCAGCTAATCGAATCCCATCGGCTGGCCTACGGCGCGTCGCCCCCGTGGAACACCGATCCCGGCAGTCGGCTAGGGCGCCAATGGGCCACGAAGGCGGACGCCCTGCTAGACCTTCTGGCAGCAAGGCGCGAGAGCTTGTTCGCGGCACGGGTCCCAATCCGCCGACTGGCGACCGATCTCGGCGCCCGATTCAAGGAGGGCGTCATCCATGCCTCGCGCATGCGAGCCGTGATGGCTCTCCACGAGGTAGCCGAGATGCCCAGCGATCAGGACGACGAAGAGACCATTCGGCGCAAGATCATGAAGTCGTTAATGCTGCGCAACGGGCATCTCGTGGATGACCTGGATGCTTCGGATGACCAGATTCGCCACTGGATGGCCACGCTGGGTGACCCTGCGTACTGGAGCAACGAGCCGAGTTCGCGCCGCGCCCAGCTGGAGGAAGCGGTGGCCAGCCGGCCCGGCGAGGCGCAAGCGCGGGACGTGATGGCGTTCCTGGACAGCATCGTTAGCGACGTGCCGCCGCCGGGCCATGTAGAGGCCACGCGCGACATGCTGAGCGGCGACTATCTGTGCCAGCCGATCCAAATTCCTTGAGCTGCAAGCATTTGCACCCGCCCAGTGGGACGCCATCCCGGTCGTTATCGTCGCGAGCGTCAGCAGCCGATCACGCGTAGCGACCAACTCGTGGCGCGCCCCGCTACAGGCAGGGGAGACATGGAGTCTCAGTCAACAGGCGACTCGCGGGCCCTCCTCGCCGCGGCTCGGCGACCGTAGAGGACGCCGCCGTCGCGCCGCGGCCACGGTCCGGTCGGTGTGGGAAGCTGATGGGAAGGCAACCGACCTAAACGCGAAATCCGCCGGTCGGGTGTGAGCGCAGAAGTAGCCGTTATGCAGGCATTTCCTCAGATCGACCGAGACACCTCGAAGGGCGCGTGCGCTCCTGAAGATCGTGGTGTCCCCGGTTCGAGTCCGGGTCTCGCCATCACAGCGAAAACCTCGACATAGCAGGGATATTGCGCGGCTCGCGGGCCGCGGGTCGGCCGCCCGCGGGCGGGGTGCGTAAACACCGGCGTAAACATCAGCGCCGGAAGACGCCGGACATCGCGCCGTTCGAAGCGATGCAAGAGCCGGTTTCTCGTCGTCCCGCCGGCGCTGATGGAGCAGCTCGTCGAGGGCGTCGTCGAGCGCTCCCGGACCTCGCCGCGACTGAGCTATGGGTGGGCGTCGCTGTGGCCGGTGGCACCCGGAGCGGATGTGCCACCCTCGCGGACTCGATCTCAACGGCGCGTGGGCTACTAGGTAGCTCCGTTGGACGGAGCCAACCCGCCAGAGCGTCCGATGGACTCTGTTCGACGCGCGATCTACGTGGCAGCCCGCCAGCAATTCCGAGGAGCTTGCCCCCGCTGCTTGGCGCGAGCAGCGGCTGCACGGGTCGCTGCAGCTGCACCGCGAGATGCATTCGCGGGTCATGATGATCGTACGTGGCGGCATCATCTGGCGAAGGACCGTTCGAGTTCCGGCGCATCGGCCAGCATCTGGCACGTCGCGCGCAAGAGGACGACCGGTGGCACGTGGTCGTCGATGTCAACGGTTCGCCGGCGTGGGTCAGGTGTAGTCGAAGTCTTCACCGCAAGTTCGACCGTGAGATTGCAAATGCGGAGAAGCTCGACGATGAAGCCGCCCGCGGGCGCATGATCCGGGCCGGCGTTCAGGACGCAGCAACCTCCGCGGCCCCGGTCGCTCATACGCTTCGGACGCGCATCCGGGTGCACGGCCTCGCGTGGTGGCTCAGCCCGCCGTTGGCGTTCGGCGGTCCGCGGTCGGTCAACACGAGATCGGCGCAGGCAGCACAGCGGTTGGCGGAGAAGGCACTGACGAACCCGGGTGGAAGCCCCGAACGCATCGAAGACGAAGCCATGACCGGCTGGGAGCAGAACCGCGAGCGCTTGAGCGGCGTTGAGCAGCGAGCTGCGTACTTCCTGGGAGGAGTAGGCCTAGGCGCGACCGCGCTTCTCGCGTCCAGCACGTTCTTGCTGGAAGCGGATGGTCTGCAAGGCGGGGCGAGAATCTTCGCCGTGGTCGGTCTTCTGCTGACGATCTTCGGGCTCGCCGCGTCAGCGGTCTACGCCCTCGCAGCAACGATGCGCACGTTCGGGCGGATCACCCCCGACATCACGAGCAGCGTGGTCGAGCGAGCGCGGAAGCCCGACGACATCGCACGGATCGAACGCGCCGCGCGCTTCATAGCGGCACGCCGCCGCTCCAGCTACATCGCCAACTGGAAGGTCATCCGCCTCAAACGCGCGGCTGCTGCCTCGGGCGCCGCGGTCGTCGGCCTCCTCGCCATGCTGATGGCGGTCCTGCTGACCATCGTCTGAGGTTCTTCGCACCCCTGCCTCGTTACCGACGCGCTGTCGCGCCTCGAGCGCACCGGCGTTGTTCACCGCCACGCAGGCTTACCTGAAGCGGTGGGGTCCCCGGTTCGAGACAAAGTCTCGCCATGACGACCGCGGCGGAACCTCGCCATGATGCTGACGCAGACTTGCCCGCCGCGCGCGTTCGGGTGCCCGACGGGCGCCGCTACGCGGCAGGCAGCCGGCGCTTGCGGCCGGCACGGAGCAGGTCGTCGACGTAGCCGTGGGCGTCGGCGGCTGCGGCGTCGGCGTCTTCGACAAGCGCACCGTCGAACTCGACGACGCGTCGCGGGCCGATCATGCCGGGATCTGCGAAGTCGCGGGCGAGGATGCGCAGCGCCTTCGCGACGAGCTTTGGACGGCGCTCGGCATGGGCGGCCAGACGGTCGGCCACCTCGGCCACACCTCGAGACCAGCCGCGCAGCACGTAGACGAGGTCATAGGCGTCCTTCGGCGCGCCGCGGCCGTCGAAGGCCAGCGCCTTGAGGATGGTGAAGGCGCCCGGCCCGCACACCGGCACCGTGCGCTCGACCTTCTCGCCGCGAAGGGTCGTGCCGCGCAGTGCGACCTCGACGCGCTCGTCGAACACGACGTCGAGCCCGGGCATGATGAACGCGGCGAAGTCGCCGTCAAGAGGCTGGATGCGGCGCTCGGGCGGATGGTCGGGCAGCTGCGGGAGGAGGAAGTCGACCGTGACGTCAAGACCGGGGAGCGTCCAGCGCTGCGGGGTGGGGTTGCCCGCGTCGTTCGTGTCAGGCTCGAAGCCCTCCTGTGCGAGGCGCCTCGTGATCTCGGTGTAGTCGCCGTCCCGGACGAGCGCGATCGCGAGCGCGACGTCCAGGTCGTTGGTCCCCGGATGCGTGCCGGCTTCGTCGCCTTCTCCATGCCGGTCTATCAGCAGCACCGGGACGATCCCGCCGACGATGCAGAGGCGATCGAGGAACTCTCCGAGTGCGACGGCCACCGTGAGGCACGCGGACTCGACGAGGGCGAGATCCTCGGGCGTGTATCCGCTGCGTTCGCGGGGCTTAGGAGGCTCCATCGTCCCACCGCAGGCGGTGCGCGAGGAGGTGATCGGCTGCCTCCTCGGCTCGCTCCGGCAGGTGGCGCAGGTCGAGGTACGCCTGCAGGGGCGCGACGCAGGTCAAGCCGTCGTGCTCGGCGGCACCCTTGAAGACCCCGTGATCGTCGGGCCCGATCAGCTGGACGTTCGCACCCTTCTCCGCGCGGCGCAGGTCGAGCCGCTCGAGTGCGTCGCGGGGGTCACCTACGACGTAGACGCTCGCCAGCCGGAAGCGAGCGAAGTGATCCATGGCCCAGGCCGCCGGCAGCCCGGTGAAGGCGTGCTGCAGCTTCGCGGCGCGGAGACGCTGCTCGAGCTGACGGCTGACGTCGACGCCGCTGCCGCTCATGTGCGCGAAGACGAGGTCGTGACGGTCGAGCCGGTATTCGTCCGCCCAGGCGGTCAGGAGGAGCCGGGGGTCGCTCGGGCGGTACTCGCGGTCGCGCCGAACCACCAGCGCGAGGTCCTCGAGGCGGCGCACGACGCGCGAGACGTTTCCGTCGTGGAGGCCGGTCTCCTCGACGAGGTCGCGCTGGCGCCACCACCGGGCCGGGTCGAGCAGCATCACGCGGGTGACCCGGGCGCTCTTCGGCGCGAACGGAGACGAGGGCCGGCCCGGCGAGCGGAACGGGTTCGCCCGACCCGCGACGTACACGTAGAGATTCTCCTCGCGGATGTGGGCGTTGCCGGCGAGGTCGACCCAGTTGACGCCGAGGTCCTCGGCGACCTGCACTGCGCCGCGCGTCATGTACGGGACGACGAGCAGGGGGATGGCGTCGTCGTCGTCGTGGACGTAGTGCGCGAGCTGCTCTGCGGCGCGGGCGACGTGGCCCGGGCTCGCGGAGGCCTTCACCTCGATCAACCACAGGCGATCGGCAGAGTCGGTCGCCCGCAGGTCGACTCCCCCAGCGTCTTCGATGGCGTCGAAGCGGAGATCGTCCTCGTCGAGAAGATCGGCGAGGATCCCCGGCAGCCGCGCGCGCGCCTCTCGTTCGATGCTCTGGCCAGTTGAGTGCATCATGGCGGGCTCCTGCGACTTCGCGCAGGAAGCACCATTCTCGCAGAGCGTATGCGCCCCTGCAAATATGCGGCTTCCTGTACCGCCTCGCAGTCACGCGCTCCGACGCAGGAAGCGCGTCACCCCACCCCCGCCGCCGCCTCCCGCCCCAGCATCTCGTCCACCGCCCGCTGATCCAGCTTCGCGCTCGGCAGCCGCGGGAGCCGGTCCAGGAACACGATCCGGCTCGGGCGCATGTACGCCGGCAGCAGGCCGGAGAGGTGGCGCCGGAGGTCGAGGTCGCCGACCGTCGCTCCCGGCCGGGGGACGACGCCGACGACGATCGAGTCGCCCGCTCCCATGACGTCGACGACGGAGACGGCGGCCTCGTCGACGGCGGGGTGGGCGCAGACGGCCGCGACGACCTCGCCGCGCTCGACGCGGAAGCCGCGGACCTTGACGTAGCCGCCCTTGCGCCCGACGAACTCGAGGACGCCGTCGCCGGTGTCGCGGGCGAGGTCGCCGGTCAGGTACGTCCTCATCGCGCCGTCGGTCCCGAAGCGGGCGGCGGTCAGCTCGGGGTCGCCGCGGTAGCCGCGCGCGACCGCGTCGCCGGCGATCACGACCTCGCCGACGCCGTCCTCGTCGACGTCGCGCAGCGTGACCCGGACGTGCGGCAGCGCCCGGCCGAGGAGCGACCGGCGCTCGGAGGCCACGGCCTCGGCGGTGATGCGGTAGGCGGTGCTGTACACCGTCGTCTCGGTCGGCGCGTAGACGTTCCACGCGATGAACGAGCCGCTCGCCAGCGCGTCGCGGAAGGGCTCGAGCGTCGCGAAGTCCAGCCGCTCGCCGCCGATGAACATGCGCGTCAGCGCCGGCAGCGGGCCGCGCTCGCTCACGCGGTTGGCGAGCAGCCGCAGCGCGGTCGGCGTCTGGCAGGCGACGCTGATCGAGCGCTCGGCGAGGAGCTCGTACGCGAGGTCCGCGTCCACCTGCGCGGCGCGCGGCATCATGAACAGCTCGCCCCCGCCCGTGAGCGGCCGCCACATCTCCCAGACCGACACGTCGAAGGTGAACGCGTGCGTCGACGCCCAGACGCGCGGCGGCGCGCCCTCGTCCCACCGGTCGGCCCCGGCGAGCAGGGACAGGAAGTTGCCGTGCGTCAGCTCGACGCCCTTGGGCACCCCCGTCGACCCCGACGTGAAGAGCACGTAGGCCAGCGACGACCGGTCGCCGGCGCTGCTGGAGTGCGGCGCCGCCGTGTCGCCGACCCCGACGATGCGCAGCGGCGCGCCGGCCAGGGCCTGCGCGCCGACGCCGTCCGCGACCGCGCACGCCGCGCCGCTCGCGGCGACCACCTGCTGCAGGCGCGGACCCGGGCTCTCGACGTCGACCGGGACCGGGACTGCGCCCGCCGCGGCGATGGCGAGCAGCCCGATCGTCGCGTCGGCCGTCCGGTCGGCGGCGAAGATCACGGTGTCGGAGGGCTGGACGCCGGCCCGGGCGAGGCTTCCCGCGAGCGCCGTCGCGCGGGCCTGCAGCTCGGCGTACGTGTACGTCGACGTGACGTCGCTGAGCGCGCGCGCCCGCGGCGTCCGGGCGGCCGCCCGCCTGAACGCCTCCCAGAGCGTCGCGGCAGCCGGCATCACGACCCCCCGCGCCCGACGCCCGCGCCGCCATGGCGCCCCTTGCGCTCCGTGATCGCCCTGGCGCAGCGTGTCTGCTCACTTCTTTGCATTGACTTACTAGTCTGCCCAACGGCGAAATTGGACACAACCTGGAGGCGCCATGAAGACCCGTCCGACGCTGCCGTCGGCCCCGCGGCCGATCCCACCCCCCGCCTGCCTGCTGCTCTCGCTGCTGAACGAGTCGTCCCTGCGCGCGATCCGCGAGGCGTCGCTGCGCGAGACCCCGCGATGAGGCCCGGCGCGTGTTGAGCGCGCACCAGGAGGGCCTCTGGCGCGTCGAGCGGATCGTCCGCGGCAGCGCGTTCCAGCACGTCTCGAGCGTGCACCACATCACCGGCGACCTCGACGTCGCGGCGCTCGGGCGGGCGGTCCTCGCCCTGGGGCGCCGGCACGAGCTGCTCCACACCGGGTACCGCGCGTCGGGCGACGAGCTGCTCGCCGAGCCCGCCGACCCCGTCCCTCTGCGGACGCTGCGGGTCGCGGACGACGCGGAGGCGGCCGAGATCCTGCAGGCCGAGCACGACCGCCCCTTCGACCTCGACGGCGAGCCGGTGTTCCGCCCCCTCCTCGTCACGACCGGCACGGCGTCGCACCTCATCCTCGTGCTGCACCACCTCATCTGCGACGCGCAGTCGTTCTCGGTGATCCACGGCGACCTCGGGCGCCTCTACGCGCTGGAGGCGGGGCTCGACGGCGGCTCCCCGCCGCCCCCGCTGGAGCTCCAGTACAGCGACCTCGCCCGGGCGGCCGCCGACCCGGACGCCGTCGCGCGCGCGGAGGCCTACTGGCGCGAGAAGCTCGACGGCGTCGAGGAGATCCGCTTTCGCAGCTCCGCCGGGGCCGGCGACGCGGAGCGGCGCTTCGGGACGATCTCCGTCCCCGTCGGCGCGAGCTGGCAGGAGGCGCTCGAGCAGGAGTGCCGCGATCAGCGGTCGACGCCGTTCCTCGTCTTCGGGGCGGCGGTGCTCGCCGCGATCGCGCCGCGGATCGTCGGCACCGACCTCCGGCTGGGCGCCATCTTCCTCAACCGGCTCGCGCCGGGCGCCGAGCACGTCGTCGGACCGTTCGCGGAGGGGATGCTCCTGCGCGTCGACGCGTCGGGCGACCCGGACGCGCGCGTCCTGCACGACCGGCTCCGCGACGAGCTGATCGAGGCGGTCGAGCACTCCGCGCTGCCGTTCGACGACCTCGTCGCGAACGTGGAGGCGACCGGCTTCGACCGCGAGAAGCTCGTCCCGTTCTCGCTCTCGATCGCCACGGCTCCCGAGCCGCTGAGGCTCGCGGGTGTCGTGACCGAGCCGGCCGCGCCGGCCGAGCCGGAGGAGAGCGAGGGGGGCGTCGCGGTCGGCCTGCACCTCGACCTCGACCTCGCCGGCGACCGCTGCGTCGCGACGTTCGACGAGGCGTTCGTGCCCGAGCCCGAGGTGCGCCTCGTCATCGACGAGGCGATGCGGCGCGTCGCGCGCCGGCGCTAGCCCCGTTGCGCTCGGAAACCGTCTTACGGTGGGTTAGATTCGAACGCCGCGCAGGAAATTTATTATGATCGCGAGTCGTGTTATGTTTCGCGATCGTCGTTCAAGATACACATGGGGAGACTGGTGAGTAGCGGTACGGCGGGGGCCGAGGCGGCGCGCGATCACGGGGCAGGTCCGGCCTAGATGCACGTCGGCTACGGGGCGGCCTTCCAGAACCGCGGCGAGGACCCCGACGACGTCTTCATGCGCAGGGAGCTCGCGCTCTGCCTCAGGGCCGAGGAGCTGGGCTTCGACTCGGTGTGGCTGCCCGAGCACCACTTCTCCGACTACGGGCTCGTCCCCGACCCGCTCCAGATCCTCGCGTTCGTCGCGGCGCGGTCGTCCACGATCAAGCTCGGCACCGGCGTCCTCGTGCTGCCCTGGCACGACCCGGTCCGCATCGCCGAGAAGGTGATCCTCCTCGACCACCTGTCCGAGGGCCGCGTCCTCGTCGGGCTCGGCCGCGGGCTCTCGAAGTACGAGTTCCAGGGGCTCCGCGTCCCGCAGGAGGAGTCGCGGGCGCGGTTCAACGAGTACGCGCGCCTCGTGCTCGACGCGCTGGAGACCGGCGTGATCGAGGGCGGCGAGCTGACGCGGCAGCCGCGGCGCGAGCTGCGCCCCCGGCCCTCCCGGTCGTTCGCCGGGCGCGTCTTCAGCGCGAGCGTGTCGCCCGAGTCGGCGCCCATCTCGGCGGAGCTGGGCCTCGGCGCGATGTTCCTGATCGTCAAGCCGCTCGAGGCGCTCCAGGCCGACTGGCTGCGCTACCAGGACGCGTGGCGCGCGATCCACGGCGACGCCGAGCCGCCGCGGCCCTTCCTGCAGGCGGCGGTCGTGGTCGACGAGAGCGCGGACCGCGCCGCCGAGGTCGCCAGCCGGCACGGGAACGCGAGCCACCGCGTCGCGGTCCGGCACTACGGGATGGCGGACGACGACTTCGGCACGGCGAAGGGCTACGACTACTACCAGGTCATGCGCACGACGGTCGACGGCGACGCTCCCCCCGGCGCCCAGGAGCGGCCGCCCGCGACGATCGTCCACGGCACGCCGGACCAGGTCCTCGAGCAGCTCGACGCCTACCGGCAGGCGCTCGACCTGCAGGGGGTGTACGCGATCTTCCATGGCGTCCCGGAGGAGGACGGGCGCCGCAACGTCGAGTGCTTCGTCGAGCGCTGCCTGCCCGAGCTGAAGAGCTGGGGCACGGAGCACATGGCAGGAAAGGAGGCCGCCCTGTGATCTCGGCACCGGCCGCAGGACAGGCGCAGCTCAGCGTCAGCGACGTCTTCGCGCACTGGCTGCAGGCCGCGGGGATCAGGCACGTGTTCTCGCTGCCGGGCGGGATGATCGCGCCGCTGCTCGACGCGATCCACCGCTCCGCCGCCGCGGAGCTGATCACCATGCACCACGAGCAGGGCGTCGCGTTCGCCGTCGACGGCTACGGGCGCTTCCAGGGGACGCCGGCCGTCGGCCTCAGCACCGCGGGCCCCGGCGCGACCAACATGCTCACCGGGATCGCGAGCAGCTACCTCGACTCGGTCCCCGGCGTCTTCGTGACCGGGCAGGTCCAGAGCTACCTGCTGAAGGGCGACCGGCCGGTGCGGCAGTTCGGCTTCCAGGAGTGCGACATCGGCGCGATCGCGGGCTCGGTCGTCAAGGGCGTCTGGCAGGTCCGGGCCAGCAGCGACATCCCGCAGGCGCTGGACGAGGCGCTCGCCGTCGCCACCACCGGGCGGCCCGGGCCGGTCCTGGTCGAGATCCCGTCCGACGTCCAGACGATGCCGCTGCCGGACACGCGCGTGGACCCGCCGGAGGTCGAGGCGCCGGCGCCGGCGGACCCGGCAGCGGTCGACGCGGTCCTCGACAAGCTCGCGACGGCGCAGCGGCCGCTGATCCTCGTCGGCGGCGGCGTCCAGGCGGCGCGGGCGGCCGAGCCGTGCCTGGCGCTCGCCGAGGCGCTGGGCGTTCCCGTCGCCGCGTCGGTGATGGCACTCGACGTCGTGCCCGCCGGCCATCCGCTGCGGCTCGGGATGATCGGGATGTACGGCAACCGCTGGGTCAACGTCGGCATCGACCAGAGCGACGTCGTC
>DASZEJ010000165.1:0-4204 GCA_035940955.1 Solirubrobacteraceae bacterium | reverse complement strand
CCCCAGCCCGAACGCGCGGTGCAGCGCGCGGACGGCGCACGCCACGGCGCCGACCCGGACGAGGCAGGAGATGCGGATCGACGAGGTCGACACGAGCTCCACGTCGATGCCCTCCTCCGACAGCGTCTCGAACACCCGCATCGCGACGCCGGAGTGCCCGCTCATCCCGACCCCGACGACCGACACCTTGCCGACGCCGCGGTCGGTCTCCACACCGCGGCAGCCGGCCGCCGCCGCGGCCGGGGCGACGGCCGCCTCGGCCCGCAGCAGGTCGTGCTCGGGCACGGTGAACGAGATGTCGGTCGCGCCGTCCACCGGGGCGCCCTGGACGATCATGTCCACGTCGATCGCCTCCTCGGCGACGCTGCGCAGCAGCCCGGCGACCGCGTGCGGCCGGGCCGGGATCCCGGCGACGGTGACGCGCGCCTCGCTCGTGTCGTGCGCGATGCCCGAGATCGCCGGGCGCTCCAGCACCTCGCTCGCCGCGGTCACCTCGGTCCCGGGGACGTCCTCGAATGACGAGCGGACCGCGAGCCGCACGCCGTGGCGCCGGGCGTACTCGACCGACCGTCCGACGAGCACGCGCGCGCCCGACGCCGACAGCTCGAGCATCTCCTCGTACGCGACCGCGGGCAGCAGCCGCGCGTCCGGGACGACGCGCGGGTCGGCGGAGAGCACGCCCTCGACGTCGGTGTAGATCTCGCACCGGTCGGCCCCGAGCGCCGCGGCCAGCGCGACCGCGGTCGTGTCCGAGCCGCCGCGGCCCAGCGTCGTGAGCCGCCCGCCGGCGCACACGCCCTGGAAGCCCGCCACGACCGCGACCGCGCCCGCCTCGAGCGCGGCCCGGACCTGTCCGGGCCGCACCTCGGCGATGCGGGCCCGGCCGTGGCGGGCGTCGGTGACGATCCCGGCCTGCGCGCCGGTGAGGGGGACGGCGGCACGGCCGAGGTCACGGATCGCCATCGACAGCAGGGCGCTGGAAGCCTGCTCTCCCGTGGCCAGGAGCACGTCGAGATCGGCCGCGGGAGGAGCGGCGCTGACGCCGCCGGCGAGAGAGAGCAGGTCGTCGGTCGCCGCGCCCATGGCGGACACGACCACGCAGACCTGCGCGCCGGCGTCGGCGCTGGCCACGACGCGCCGGGCGACGTGCCCGACGCGCTCAGGGGTGGCCAGCGAGGTCCCTCCGTACTTCTGAACGAGCAGGCTCACGCCGCGGACGGTCGCGTCGGGAGCCGCCGAGCGCAAGTTTCTTGCCGCCGGCGCGGGCGGCGCGGCAGGGTCCGCCGCGATGACCGCCTCCTACGCACGAGAGCGCACCGCCCTGCTGGACGCCGAGCGCGGCGTCGAGGTGGAGCGCATCGACCACGTCGAGTTCACGGTGGGCAACGCCCGCCAGGCAGCTCGCTACCTGAGCGCGTTCGGGCTGCGCCCGATCGCCTACCGCGGGCTGGAGACCGGCTCGCGCGAGACCACGTCCTGGCTGCTCGCGTCCGGCGACGTCCGCGTCGTCGTCACCGCGGGCCTGACCGCCGACTGCGAGGTCGCCGAGCGCGTGCGCCTGCACGGCGACGGCGTCCGCGACGTCGCGTTCGGCGTGCCGGACGTCGAGGCCGGGTACGACGCCGCGCTCGCGCGCGGCGCGGCGCCCGTCTGCGCCCCCGAGACGATCGAGACGCCCGAGGGCGCCTTCACGCGCGCGGCGATCTGCGCCTGCGGCGACACGATCCACTCGCTGGTCTGCCGCGACGGCGGCCCGGACGGCTGGCTGCCCGGCTTCGTCCCGATCCGCAGCCGCCTGCGCCCGCGCTTCGACGTCGAGGCCATCGACCACGTCACGCTCGCCGTCGAGCTGGGGGCCATCGACCGCCAGGTCGAGCTGTACCGCGGCGTCCTCGGGTTCGACCAGATGGACCTCGCGGGGCTCGACACGATCGCCACCGACTTCACCGCGCTGATGTCGCGCGTCGTCGAGGGCGGCGGCGGCAAGATCAAGTTCCCGATCGTCGAGCCCGCCGCCGGGCGCAAGCGCTCCCAGATCGAGGAGTTCCTCCAGTACCACGGCGCGCCGGGCGTCCAGCACATCGGGCTGACCGTGAGCGACATCGTCGCCGCGGCGGAGGCGGTGCAGGAGGACGACGTCCAGCTCGTCGACGTGCAGCCGCGCTACTACGACGACCACCGCGACCTGATCGAGGGGCTCGGGCTCGACGTCGACGCGATGCGGCGCTGCTCGGTGCTGGTCGACGAGGACGAGGACGGCTACCTGCTGCAGGCGTTCGTCAAGCCGCTGAACGACCGGCCGACGTTCTTCTTCGAGCTGATCGAGCGCCACGGCTCGCGCGGCTTCGGGCCGCGGAACGTCAAGCACCTGTTCAACGCGCTCGAGCGCGACCAGCGCGCGCGGGGGAACCTCTGAGGCCCGCCCGCTGGATCTGGATGGACGGCGCGCTCGTCCCGTGGGACGAGGCGCGCGTCCACGTCCTCACGCACGCCCTGAACCACGGGACGGCGGTGTTCGAGGGCATCCGCTGCTACCCGGCGCGCGGCGGCCCCGCGCTGTTCCGCCTGCGCGAGCACGTGGAGCGCCTCGGCCGCTCGGCGCGCGTGCTGCGGATGGAGCTGCCCGCCGGCGCGGACGAGCTGTGCGACGCCGCGGCCGACCTCGTCCGCGCCAACGGCTTCGGCGCCTGCTACCTGCGGATGCTGGCCTACCGCGGGTTCGGCGAGATGGGGATCGACGCGGGCCGCAGCCCGGTGCGGGTGTGGATCGCCGCGTGGGAGCAGGCGCCGTCGTTCCCGCCCGCCGCGTACGAGCACGGGATCCGCGCGACGGTGTCGTCGTGGCGGCGCGGCGACCCGAACGTGATCCCGCCGTCGGCGAAGGTCGCGGGCGCCTACGTCACCGCGTCGCTCGCCCGCGCCGAGGCGGCCGCCGCCGGCTTCGACGAGGCGATCATGCTCGGCCCGTCCGGCAACGTGGCGGAGGCGACGATCCAGAACCTGTTCGCCGTTCACGACGGCCGGCTGACCACGCCGCCGCTGTCCGACGGGCCGCTCCCCGGCATCACCCGCGCGACGGTCATGGCGCTGGCGCGCGACGCCGGGATCGCGTGCGCCGAGCGCTCGCTGACGCGCGCCGACCTGTACGCCGCCGACGAGCTGCTGCTCACCGGCACCGGCGCCGAGATCGTCGCGGTGCGCGAGCTGGACGGCCGCGCGCTGGCCGCGCCCGGGCCGGTCACCGCCGCGCTGCGCGACGCCTACGCGCGCGCCGTGCGCGGCGACGACGCCGCGCGGCGCGACTGGCTCTGGCCGGTCCCGCGCCTCGCGGCGGCGGCATGAGGCTGGCGATCGTCGGCGCGGCCGGCGGCGTCGGGTCGGCGACCGCGTTCGCCGCGATCCTCGCCGGGACCGTCGACGAGCTCGTCCTGCTCGACGAGCGCGAGGGCCCGCTGCAGGCCCAGCAGCTCGACCTCGAGCAGCTGCGCGGGACGGTGCGCCCGGTGTCGGTCGCGACCGGCGACTGGAGCGCCGCCGCGGCGGCCGACGTGGCGGTGATCTCGGCGTCGGCGCCCCACCGCGACGGGCTCGCCCGGCTGGACTACCTGCGCGCCAACGCGGAGATCGCCGCCGACGTCGCGCGGCGGCTGGAGGCCGCGGGGACGCTGCCGCGGACGATCGCCGTCGCGACCAACCCGGTCGACCACGTCTGCACGCTGCTGCACCGCCGGCTGGGCCTCCCGCGCGAGCGGCTGCTCGGCTTCTCGGCCAACGACTCGGCGCGGCTGGCCTTCGCCGTCGCCGAGGCGATCGGCGTCGAGCCGTCGCGCGTCACGGCGTGGTCGCTCGGCGAGCACGGCGAGCTGGCGGTCCCGCTGCTGGGCCGGGTGCAGCTCGACGGCGAGCCGCTCGAGCTGGCGCCGGAGGTGCGCGAGGCCGCCATCGCGTACACGCGCGGCTGGTACGCGCGCTGGCAGGCGTGCAGCCCGGGCCGCACGTCGACGTGGATGACCGGGCAGGGGCTCGCGGCCCTCGTCGAGCGCCTGGGCGGCGGCGGGGCGGACGCCTACCCGGCGTCGGTCGTCCTCGACGGCGAGTACGGCGTGCGCGGCGTCAGCCTGACCGTGCCGGTGCGGCTCGAGGGCGGCGCCGCCCGCGTGCTCGAGTGGCCGCTGACGCCGGCCGAGGCCGACGGCCTGCGCGC
>DASZEJ010000164.1:0-7996 GCA_035940955.1 Solirubrobacteraceae bacterium | reverse complement strand
CGAGGACGTGCGCGTGTCCGGCGTCAACGTCGGCAAGATCGAGCAGCTCGACGTCACGCGGGACAACAAGGCCGCGGTCGTCCTGAACATCACCGACCCGAACTTCCAGGACTTCCGCCGCGACGCGAAGTGCACGATCCGGCCGCAGTCGCTCATCGGCGAGAAGTACGTCGAGTGCACGCTCACCGAGCCGCGCCCCGACGGCGGCGACGCGCCGCCGCCGCTCGAGCGCATCCGCGAGGGCGAGCCGGGCGAGGGTGAGTACCTGCTGCCGGTCGAGCGCACGTCCAAGCCGGTCGACGTCGACCTCATCAACAACGTCATGCGGCTGCCGCAGCGCCAGCGGCTGGCGATCCTGCTCAACGAGCTGGGCGCCGGCCTGGCCGGGCGCGCCGAGGACGTCGACGAGACCATCCGGCGGGCGAACCCGGCGCTGAAGGCGACGAACGACGTGCTCGAGATCCTCGCCGAGCAGAACGACGTGCTCGCGCGGCTGGCCGAGGACTCGGACCGCGCGCTCGGCCCGCTGGCGCGCGAGCGCGCGAGCGTCGCGGACTTCGTCGTGCAGGCCAACACGGTCTCGCGCGCGACCGCCGCGCGCCGCGCCGAGCTGGAGCGCAGCTTCGAGCTGCTGCCGCGCTTCCTGGAGGAGCTGCGGCCGACGCTCAACCGCCTCGGCGAGCTGTCGGACCAGATGTCGCCGGTGCTGGAGGACCTGCAGGCGGTCGCGCCGTCGGTCAACCGCTTCTTCCGCCAGCTCGGGCCGTTCAGCGAGGCGAGCATCCCCGCGTTCGAGGCGCTCGGGGAGGCGGCCGAGACGGGCCGGCCCGCGCTCGTCGCCGCGAAGCCGATCGTCGACGACCTGACCCGGCTGACCACCGAGGCGCGGCCGCTGGCCGACAACCTCGCCGACCTCCTGATCAGCCTGCGCGACAGCGGCGGCATCGAGCGCGCGATGGACTACATCTTCTACCAGGTGGCCGCCATCAACGGGTACGACTCGTTCGGCCACTACCTGCGCGCCGGCCTGATCGTCAACACGTGCTCGACGTACGCGATCGAGCCGACCGGGGGCTGCTCGGCGAAGTTCGCGACGGACGACAACGCCGAGGCGCGCGCGGCGACCACGCGCGCCTCCAGCGTCCGCCGCGCCTTCGCGGCGCTGGCGGGCGAGGACCACTCGGCCGCCGCGATGCGCGGCGCGCGCGACGGTGAGGCGAGCGCGGGCGCCAGCGCGCCCGCGCGCGAGGGCTCGCGCAGCGACCGGCCGGGCGGCCCGCGCGACTCCGGCCGCCCGCTGCGGCTGCCGAGCGCGGTGCTGCCGGGCCAGCAGCCGCCGCCGGCCGAGGAGCCGGCCGCCGCCGATGCCGGGTCGCAGCCGGCCCCGGCGGCGACCGAGACGCAGGAGGGCCTGCTCGACTACCTGCTCGGAGGCGGGGCGTGAGGCGGCGCGGCGCGGCCTCGATCGCCGCGAACCCCGTGCTGATCGGCGCGGCGACGACGCTCGTCGTCATCGTCGCCGTCTTCCTCGCCTACAACGCGAACAACGGCCTGCCGTTCGTGCCGACCTACGACCTGCGCGCCGAGGTGCCGAACGCGTCGAACCTCGTGCGCGGCAACGAGGTGCGCATCGGCGGCTCGCGCGTCGGCGTCGTCGACGAGATCGCCGCGCGGCCGCGCCGCGACGGCACGGTCGTGGCGGTCCTGAACCTCAAGCTCGAGACGGCGGTCGACCCGCTGCCGAAGGACTCCACGCTGATCGTCCGCCCGCGCTCGGCGCTCGGCCTCAAGTACGTCGAGATCACGAAGGGCACGTCGAGCGAGGGCTTCGAGAGCGGCGCGACGATCCCCGTCGCCAGCGCGTCGCCGAAGCCGGTCGAGATCGACGAGGTGTTCGCGACCTTCGACGAGCCGACGCGCGCCGGCCAGCGCACGGTCCTCGACGAGCTGGGCGGCGGCCTGGCCGCCCGCGGCCAGGCGCTGAACGACGCGCTCGGCGTGCTGCCGGCGCTCATGCGCAGCCTCGAGCCCGTCGCGAAGAACCTCGCCGACCCGCGGACCGACCTGCGCGGGCTGGTCCGCGGGCTCGCCCAGGCGGCCGCCGAGGCCGCGCCGGTCGCCGAGACGCAGGCGCGGCTGTTCCGCAACCTCGACGTGACCTTCCGCGCGCTGGCCGAGGTGGCCCCGCAGCTGCAGGAGACGATCTCCACCAGCGTCCCGGCGCTGGAGACGGGCATCGAGTCGCTGCCGCCGCAGCGGCCGTTCCTGCGCAACAGCGCCGCGCTGTTCCGCGAGCTGCGCCCCGGCGTCCGCGCGCTGCGCACCGCCGCCCCGACGCTGGCCGACGCGCTGGAGATCGGCACGCCGGTGCTGCGCCGCTCGGTCGACCTCAGCCGCCGCCTGCCGCCGCTGTTCCGCTCGCTGCAGGACTTCGCGGAGGACCCGATGGCGCGGCTCGGCATCGCCGGCCTGCGCAACGCCGCGCGCATCCTCAACCCCACGGTCGCCGACGTCGCCCCGATGCAGACCGTCTGCAACTACGGGACCCTGTGGTTCCGCAACATCGCCAGCCACCTGTCGGAGGGCGACCGCAGCGGCACCTGGCAGCGGTTCATCATCGTCTCGGCGCCGCAGGGCGAGAACAACGAGGGCGGGCCGGCGTCCGGGCCGGCCAGCGGGCAGGGGAGCGAGGCCAACTACCTGCACGCGAACCCGTACCCGAACACCCCGGGGAGCGGGCGCCCGAACGAGTGCGAGGCCGGCAACGAGCCCTGGCTGCCCGGGCGCAGGGTGATCGGGAACGTCCCCGGCGTCCAGCCGAACAGGACCGAGAAGACCGAGATCGTCCGCGACAGCCCCGGCAGCCTGCCCTCGCACGAGCGCCCGCCGGAGCAGGGCGGGCCGGAGCACGACAACTACCCGGAGGCGGGCCGCTGATGCCGCTGCTGCGGAGGCGATCGAGCGCCGACGGCGAGCGCCGCATCCCGCGCAAGGACCGGCGCGGCGCGAGCCCCGTGGTCGTGGCCCTCATCGCGCTCGCGCTGGTCGCCGTCGGCACCTACCTCGGCTTCACCAAGGACATCCCGTTCACGAAGGGCTACCGCGTGAGCGCGGTGTTCGAGTCGGCGACCAGCATCCGCCCGAACTCGCCGGTCCGCGTCGCGGGCGTCAACGTCGGCAAGGTCAAGAAGATCAGCCGCTACCAGGACACCGACCTGGCGCTCATCGAGATGGAGATCACCGACGCCGGGCTGCCGATCCACAAGGACGCGACGCTGAAGATCCGGCCGCGGATCTTCCTCGAGGGCAACTTCTACGTCGACCTGTCGCCGGGCACGCCCGGCTCCCCGGCGCTCGACGACGGCGACACGATCCGCGTCACCCAGACCTCGACGCCGGTGCAGTTCTACGACGTGCTGACCGCCCTGCAGTCCGACACGCGCGCGGACCTGCAGACGCTGCTCGACGAGTACGGCCGCGCGCTCGACGGCGACCCGGCCGAGTCCGACGGGGACGGCTCGCCGCTGACGCGCGGCGAGACGGCCGGCGAGTCGCTCAACGACACGCTCGACGACGCGCCCGACGCGCTGCGCGGGGTGTCGATCGTCAACGAGGCGCTGCTCGGCACCGAGCCGCGCGACCTGTCGCGCGCGATCGCCGGGCTGCAGCGCGTCACCGCGGCGCTCGGGCGCAACGAGAGCACGCTCCAGGACTGGGTCGAGGGCTTCAACGCGACGCTGTCGATCTTCGCCGACGAGAAGGAGAACGTCGGCGCGACGCTGCGCGAGCTGGAGCGGACGATCCCGGTCGCCGACCGCACGCTGGCCGCGCTGAACCGCTCGTTCCCGTCGGTGCGCGCGTTCTCGCGCGAGATCCTGCCCGGCGTCCGCGAGACGCCGGCGACGATCGAGGCCTCGTTCCCGTGGATCGAGCAGATGCGCGGGCTGCTGCGCCCGTCCGAGCTGCGCGGGCTGGCGCGCGAGCTGGCGCCCGCGTCCGAGGACCTGGCCGTCGCCGCCGACGCCGCGATCTCGCTGTTCCCCAACCAGGAGCGGTTCGCGCGCTGCCTGACCGAGGTGATCCTGCCGACCGGCGACGTCGTGATCCGGGAGCCCGAGGGCCGCAAGCAGTTCGAGACGGGCGTCGAGAACTACAAGGAGTTCTGGTACACGATGGTCGCGCTGTCCGGCGAGGGCCAGAACTTCGACGGCAACGGCCAGTACGTCCGCTTCCAGCCCGGCGGCGGCACCCGCACGATCACCTCCGGGGTCTCGAACCTGGGGCGCGACCCGCAGTTCTCGAACCCGGCGGCCCCGCCGATCGGCACGCGGCCGATCTTCCCCGGCCGCCGCCCGCCGTACCGGCCGGACGTGCCCTGCCACACCAACCAGCTGCCCGACCTGAACGCCGCGCCCGTCGGCCCGCCCGACGGCGGCGGCACGGGCGGAGGCGGCGACCAGGGCGGTGCCGGCGGCGGCGCCGGAGGCGGCCAGCAGACGCTGCCCGGGGTGACCCTGCCGGAGCTGCCGCTGCCGCGCGCCGGCCGCGAGTCGGTGGCGCGCGCGCTGGCCAGCCGGCTCAACCCGTTCCGGGCGACGACCTCCAAGCGGGCCAAGCGGCGCACGGCCAGGGGGGCGGGCCGGTGAGGCGCGCGATCCGCAACCACTGGCGCGACTTCGCGGCGATCATCGGGCTGTTCGTCGTCGCGCTGCTCGTCGCCGGCTACATCCTCACCCAGCAGCGGTTCAACCTGCCCGCGTGGGTGCCGGCCGGCGGCAAGGACTTCCACGTCCTCAACGCCGAGTTCTCGACGGCCAAGTCGGTCACGCCCGGCCAGGGGCAGACCGTGACGATCGCCGGCGTGAACGTCGGGGAGATCAGCAAGGTCGAGCTGGTCGACGGCCGCGCCCTGGTCGAGATGCAGATCGAGCCGAAGTACGGCGAGCGCGTGCGCAAGGACGCGACGCTGCTGCTGCGGCCGAAGAGCGGCCTGGAGGACATGGTCATCGAGATGACGCCGGGCAGCGGCAGCGCGCCGAAGGCGCCCGAGGGCTGGACGATCCCGATCCAGAACACGCTGCCGAACGTCAGCCTCGAGGACATCCTGTCGAGCCTGGACCGCGACACGCGCGACTACCTGCGGCTGCTCGTCAACAGCGCCGGGCAGGGGCTCAAGGGCAACGGCGACGACCTCGCCGCGACGCTCAAGCGCTTCGAGCCCGGCGCCCGCTTCGCGCGCCAGATGACCGAGAAGCTCGTCGAGCGCCGCACGAGCATCCGCCGCTCGATCCACAACCTGCGCCTGCTGGTCGAGGCGGTCGGCGAGAAGGACGACCAGCTGGCCCAGCTCATCGACAGCTCGAACACCGTCTTCCGCGCCTTCTCCAACCAGGACGCGAACCTGCGCGACGCGCTGCGCCAGCTCCCGCCGACGCTGCGGGTGACGAACCGCGCGCTCGGCAAGACCGAGCGCCTGGCCAACGTGCTCGGGCCGGCGCTCGAGGACCTGCGGCCGACGGCGCGCACGCTCGGCCCGACGCTGCGGCGCGTGCGGCCGTTCCTGAACACCTCGACGCCGATCGTTCGCGACCAGCTGCGGCCGTTCGCGCGCGACGTGCTGCCGACCGTGAAGAGCCTGCGGCGGGCCTCGCGCGGCCTGGCGGCGGTGACGCCCGACCTGCGCGACACGCTGCGCGTCCTCAACTACCTCGTCAACGAGCTGACGTACAACCCGCCCGGGCCGGAGGAGGAGGGCTACCTCTTCTGGGCGTCGTGGGCGAACCACCTCGGCACGGCCGTCTTCAACACGCAGGACGCCCACGGGCCGGTGCGGCGCGGCTCGATCATGCTCACGTGCAGCACGGCGGAGCTGCTGAACACGATCGTCGCCTCCAACCCGCGGCTCAGCCTGATCACCCAGCTGACCGGGCTGCCGCACAGCAGCCAGATCTGCCCGAAGTCGACGGCGGCCCCCGAGACCGGGGGAGGCGGCTAGGTGCAGAAGCAGGCTCCCACGATCGGGCGCATGCTCGTCATGGTCGGGTTCGCCCTGTCCTGCTTCGGGCTGCTGCTGTTCCTGTGGCTGGCGTTCGGCGGCCCGATCCCGCTCAAGCCGCAGGGCTACCAGCTGAAGGTCTCGTTCGGCGAGGCGACGCAGCTGGCGGTCGAGGCCGACGTCCGGGTGTCGGGCGTCCCGGTCGGGAAGGTCAAGACCGTCGAGCCCAACCCGGAGACGGGCCGCTCGGTCGCGACGCTGCAGCTCGAGGAGCGCTTCGCGCCGATCCCCAAGGACACGAAGGCGGTCCTGCGCCAGAAGACGCTGCTCGGCGAGACGTACGTCGAGCTGACGCCGGGCGACACGCGGACGGGGACGGTGCCGGAGGGCGGCAGCCTGCCCGCCGGGCAGGTCTCCTCGACGGTCGAGCTGGACGAGATCTTCCGGGCGTTCGACCCCAAGACGCGCGAGGCGTTCCAGACGTGGATCCAGCAGCAGGCGCGCGGCGTGCAGGGCCGGGCGCGCGACGTCTCGGACATCCTCGGCAACCTCGAGCCGGTCGCCGAGGACGCCACCGAGCTGCTGGAGGTGCTCGACCGGCAGGAGCCCGCGGTGCGCCAGGTCGTGCGCAACACCGGCCAGGTGTTCGACGCGCTGTCCGAGCGCCGCGGCCAGCTGCAGGGGGCGATCGTCAACGGCAACCGCGTGTTCGAGACGACGGCCGCGCGCGACCGCGAGCTGCGCGACCTGTTCACGGTGTTCCCGACCTTCAACCGCGAGTCGGCGACGACCGTCCGGCGGCTCGAGCGGTTCGCCCGCGACACCGACCCGCTGGTGCGCCAGCTGCGCCCGGCGGCCCGCGAGCTGAGCCCGACGCTCGTCGACCTCGCCGGCCTGGCGCCGGACCTCAAGGCGCTGTTCCGCGACCTCGACCCGCTGATCGTCGCCTCGCGCCGCGGCATCCCGGCCACCCAGCAGTTCATCGAGGACCTGCGGCCGGCGCTCGTCGAGTTCGACCCGCTGCTCAAGCAGCTCAACCCGATCGCCAACTGGATCGGCGAGTACCGCAACGAGCTGCGCGCGTTCTTCGCGAACTCCCCGGCCGCGACCCAGGCGCGCACCGGCGACGGCATCCACTACCTGCGCACGACGAACCCGATCAACCCCGAGAACTTCGCCGTGTACCCGCGCCGCATCGGCTCCAACAGGCCGAACGCGTACATGCAGCCGCGCGGGTTCGACAACCTCGACCGCACGAGCGCGGAGGACCCCGGCCTGCTGGCCTACGAGACGCGCCACTGCGGGCGGCCGAACCCGTCGACCGACCCGCAGGCGGCGCTGGCCGACGCGCTGCAGCAGGTGCTGCCGGCCCTCCAGCAGCCGCCCCCGAGCGGGCCGCCGAACCCGCTCCAGCCCGCCCCGCCGACCGCGTCGCAGCTGGCCGGGAACATCCTCGCGTTCGCCTTCAACAACACCGGCCGCGACGTGCCCGCGCCGCCCTGCGTGCAGCAGGGGCCGTTCCGCGTCGCGGAGGGCGAGCTGGTGGGCGCGGGCGGCGAGCTGTCGCAGTACCCGCACGTGCGCGAGGCGCCCTCGAGCACGAGCAACCCCGACTCGGACTAGGCCGTGCGCGGGTGGCTGCACCGCCTCGTCGGCCTCGCCACCCGGCGCCCGGCCGCGGTGGTGCTCGTCACGGCGGCGCTCGCGGTGGCCGCGGCGCTGCTCGCGCTGCGGCTGGAGCCGGCCACGGGGGCCGACACGCTCGTCGGCCGGGGGAGCGACTCGTACGAGGCGACCCAGCGCTACTACGACCGCTTCGGCGACGACGCGGTGATCGTGCTCGTCAACGGCCCGCTGAAGGACCTCATGCTCACCGAGGACCTCGGGCAGCTGCTCAGGCTCGAGGGCTGCCTCGGCGGCAACGTCCCGGCCAACGTCGAGCCCTACGGCGGCCGGGACAGCCCGTGCGGACGCATCGCCCGGGACAAGCCGGCGAAGGTC
>DASZEJ010000163.1:0-1889 GCA_035940955.1 Solirubrobacteraceae bacterium | reverse complement strand
TCGACACGAGGTCCCGGCCGCTCGCCGAGGGCGCGCCGCCGCGCCGGGCGGCGTGCGCGTCGTCGACCTCCCGCGCCGCGGCGGCGAGCATCGCCGCGCCGCGGGTGCGGTCGGCGAGGCTGGCGGCGAACGCCTCCTTGGCGCGGTCCTCGTCGTGCGCGCGGATCTCGCGCACCCGCTCGAGGCCGAATCGGAATCGTGCAGCGCTCACAGTGCTTTTCGTCGGTCGTCGGGGCCGGAGGTTCAGGGCGGGTGGACGGCTATCGGACCGCGAGGTGCAGCGGCGGGATCGCGCTGAGCCCGGAGTCGGCGGCGAACGCCGGCCCGGCCGCGGCGGCGACCGGCTCGGGGGCCGGCTCGGCGAGCGGCTGGACGCCGCCGCCGACCAGCTCGACCAGCCGCGCGTCGGCCTCCTCGGCGCCGGTCGGCTCGTCGACCCGCTGGCACAGGAACGCGTCGATCGCGTCGCGCAGGTCGATCGCGCGGTCGGCGACCGGGTCGCTGCCGCGCTCGTACGCGCCGATCGCGATCAGGTCGCGCTTGTCGCGGTGGGCGGCCAGCAGCCGCCGCAGCTCCTGCGCGGCGACCTGCACGCCGGGGGAGACGATCTCGGTCGCCAGCCGCGACACCGACTGGAGCACGTCGACCGCCGGGTAGTGGCCGGCGTGGGCCAGCTCGCGCGTGAGGACGACGTGGCCGTCGAGGATCGACCGGACGGCGTCGGCCACCGGCTCGTTCATGTCGTCGCCGTCGACGAGGACCGTGTAGAGCCCGGTGATCGAGCCGGCCGCGCTCGTGCCCGACCGCTCCAGCAGCCGCGGCAGCATCGCGAACACGCTCGGCGTGTAGCCGCGCGTGGCGGGCGGCTCGCCGACGGCCAGGCCGACCTCGCGCTGCGCCATCGCGAAGCGCGTCACCGAGTCCATCATCAGCAGCACGTCGGACCCGCGGTCGCGGAAGTGCTCGGCGATCGCGGTCGCCGTGAGCGCGGCCTTGATGCGCACGAGCGCCGGCTGGTCGGACGTCGCGACGACGACCACGCTGCGCGTGATCGCGTCGCCGAGGTCGCGCTCGATGAACTCGAGCACCTCGCGCCCGCGCTCGCCGACCAGGCAGATGACGTTGACGTCGGTCGCCGCGCTGCGGGCGATCATGCCGAGCAGCGACGACTTGCCGACGCCGGAGCCGGCGAAGATCCCGAGCCGCTGGCCGCGCCCGCAGGGGACGAGCGTGTCCAGCGCGCGCACGCCGAGCGCGATCCGCTCGCGGATCCGCGGGCGCGACAGCGCGTCGGGCGGCGGCCCCTCGGCGGGGCGGCTGGCCAGCGCGGCGAGGCCGGCGCCGTGGTCGATCGGGCGGCCCAGGCCGTCGAGCACCCGGCCCAGCAGCCCGTCGCCGACCGGGATGCGCACGGGCCGGCCGGTCGGGGTCACGACGTTGCCCGGGCCGATGCCGTGCATCTCGCCGAGCGGCATCAGCAGCGTGCGGCCGGCGCGGAAGCCGACGACCTCGGCGGGCACGGCGGCCCGGCCGCGGCCGGCGGCGACCTCGCACACCTCGCCCACCTCGGCCTCCAGCCCGGTCGCCTCGACGACGAGGCCGATCAGGTCGCAGACGCGCCCGCGACGGCGGTGCAGGTCGGCCCGGCCGACGGCGCCCGCGGCGGCGGCCAGGCGGCCCGCCGGCTCAGCCGGCAAGCTCGCCCTCCACCACTTCGCGCGCGCGCCCGAGCTTGGTCTCGAGCGTCGCGTCGACCTCGCCCTCGGCGGTGCGGACGATCGCGCCGCCGCGACCGACGCGCCGGTCGGCCTCGACGCCGCAGTGCTCGATGCCGCCGAGCTCGGCGACGAAGGTCGGCGCGTGCTCGCGCACGGCGTCGAGGTCGTCGG
>DASZEJ010000162.1:0-1618 GCA_035940955.1 Solirubrobacteraceae bacterium | reverse complement strand
GTGAGCTGGTGGTGTGTCGGCCCCTCGCTCAGCAGCTCCAGCAGCAGAGCCGCGTTGCGCACCGTGCCGAGCATCCCTCGTTGCGGGGTTGACATCGCGCCGTGCCTCTCGCGACGCGCCGGCCGAGACGGCGCACGCGGTCAGATCGTACCCAGCGCGCAGGGTCGTCCCGCGGGGCGGCGCGTGGCGGGCGCTCAGCGCTGGCGCAGCGCGCCGGCGCGCACCCAGCCGCGCGCCCCAAGCTCGGTGCGGACGCGCACCCAGCCGGTGCTCGCGGCCCGGGCGCCGCCCGCCACCCGCACCGGCTCGCCGGGCCGCAGCGAGCCGATCGTCTCACCGCCGGGGCGTGCGGCGATCGGCGCCGCCGTGCGGGCGTGCACCACCCGTTCCCCCGGCGCGAGGCCGAAGCGCGGGACGAGCGCGTCGTGGGCGCCGGGCCGCTTGCACAGGATCGAGACGTCGACGCGCACCGTGCGCGGCAGCCTCCTGCGGTCGAACCGCACGACAGCGGTGCGGTCGACGCCGACGTCGACGCCGCTCGCGTAGGAGGCGGTGAGCCGGGCGCCCTCCAGCGGCAGCAGGTCGGCGACGCGCAGGCGGGGCGGGCAGGCGAGCGTGAGCGCCGGGTGCCGATCGGTCCCGGGTCGCAGCTCGACGGTCCGGCGGACGACGGCGGTGCCGCGCGGCAGGGGCTCGCCCGCGGCGATCGCGGCCGGCCCGACGGCCGGGCTGCGCACCGCGACCGGCGCGGGGTCCCCGGCGAGGAAGGTGACGGTCCCGAGCCCCGCGGCGCCGGCCGCCAGCGCCCCCGCCGCGGCGGCCGTCGCCTTCCCTCCGCCGGCCGAGACCTTGCCGGCGAACGCGAGCTTCGCCGACGCGAGCACGGCGAGGCCGGCCGGCAGCGGGGGGAGGAGCGCGAGCGCGCGGCGCTGGGCCCGGAGCGAGGCGCGGAACGCGCGGCACGGCCCGCACGACGCGAGGTGGCGGTACGTCCGCGTCGACGCGCGGCGCCGCTCGTCGGCCGCGCCGAGCAGGTCGGACCGCACGGACGAGCAGTCCGCCGAGCGCGCCTCGCCGCGCGCCGCGACCCCGGCCCGCGCCCGGTGGACGAGGCCCTTCGAGGCCTCCTCGGTGATCCCCAGCTCGAGCGCGAGCTCGGCGTGCGTCACGCCGTCGACCGCTCGGCGCAGCAGCGCGTGGCGCTGCACCGGCGAGAGGTCGGCGACGTCGGCGAGCACGTCCCGCAGGCGCTGGCGGCGCTCGGCCGCCGCGGGCGGCTCCTGCTCCGGCGCGATCGGCACGGCGTGCGCCTGGTCGGCGACCAGCCGGGCGGCCGCCTCCCGCGCGCGGCTCAGCTCGTCGAGGGCGCAGTTGCGGACGAGGCGATAGAGCCACGGACGCACCTCGGCGATCCCCGGCTCGCGCCGCAGGGCCCGGCCCGCGCGCAGCATCGCCTCCTGCACGACGTCCTCCGCGATGCCGTCGCCCTGGCCGCGGAGGACCGAGCCGGCGTAGCGGAGTAGCTGCGCCCGGTACCGGTCGTGCAGCACGGCGAAGGCCTGCTCGTCGCCGGCGCGGTAGGCGTCGGCGAGCTGCACGTCGGTGAGGGCGCTGCGGC
>DASZEJ010000161.1:0-22297 GCA_035940955.1 Solirubrobacteraceae bacterium | reverse complement strand
AGTTGTCTCATCGGCCGCCGAAGTTGGCTCATCGGTATGAACGAGCACGTTCTTGTGAAATGGAGCCACTGGCCGATCAGCCGGGTACCGTGGTTGTAACGATGCTGCCCTCCGTCCCCCACGCCCCCCGCCTCGCCGCGGTCGAGGCCGGGTTCCGCTCCCTCCCGGAGCGCTACCTCGGGGCTGAGCCGGGATTCGACGCGACCTGGCGCATCGTGCTGGGCGACGTCGGCCACACGTGGGAGGTGCGCTGCACGACGCACGGCGCCAGGGCCCGCAAGGGCGCCACGGGCCGCACGCCCGACGTCGTCATCGGCACCGACGCCGACACGTGGATCGCCCTGCGCCGCGGCGAGCTGTCAGGCATCGACGCGTTCGGGCAGCGGCGGCTGTACGCGCGCGGCAACCTCGATCTCGCGGTCGCGTTCGAGGGCATGTTCCGCCAGGAGAACGGACGCAGGCCGCTGCTGCGCATCCACGAGGTGCGCCTGCCGGGCCGCCGCGTCTCGACGCTGACGATGGGCGCCGGTCCCGACGTGCTGCTGATCCACGGGCTCGGCGGCGCCAAGAGCTCGTTCTTCGACACCGCGGCGGGCCTCAGCCACCGCTACCGGGTCCACGCGCTCGACCTGCCCGGGTTCGGCTCCTCCTCCAAGCCGGCCACGGCGCCCTACACCGCCCGCTACTTCGCCGAGCGCGTCGTCGACGTGATGGACGAGCTGGGGATCGAGCGCGCGCACCTCGTCGGCAACTCGATGGGCGGCCGGGTGGCGATCGAGGTCGGGCTGCGCCAGCCCGAGCGCGTGCGCGGCCTCGCGCTGCTGTGCCCGGCGGTCGCGTTCGTGAGGCGCGACTACCACCCGATCGTGCGGATGCTGCGCCCCGAGCTGGGCCTCCTGCCCCACAAGCTCACGCGCGGGATGGTCGAGTCGACGTTCTGGTCGCTGTTCTGCGACCCCGACTCGATCGACCCGAGCATGGCCGACATCGTGGTCGAGGAGTTCCAGCGCATCTACGGCACGGCCGGCGGGCGCTTCGCCTTCCTGGCCGCCGCGCGCAACATCTACCTCGACAGGCCGTACGGCCGCGGCGGGTTCTACCCGCGGCTGAGCGAGCTGGCGGCCCCCAGCCTGTTCGTGTGGGGCACGCACGACCGGCTCATCCCAGCGGCGTTCAAGCGCCACGTCGAGCACTGGCTGCCGCGGGCGGGGCAGATCGTGCTCGAGCGGTGCGGCCACGTCCCCCAGGTCGAGCGCGCCGAGCAGGTCAACGGGCTGCTCGAGCGGTTCTTCGGGCGCGTCGACGCCCTGGGCGACGCCCCGGGGGCGACACAGCGCATCGACCTCGCCGCCTAGCGGGTACCGTGCCCGGCAGGATGGCCGGCACCTCCACCACTGGGGCATCGCGCAACGGGCACTCCGGGGACAGCGAGCGGGTCCGCGGCGCGCTCGGCGGCAGCGGGGAGGCCGAGTCGCGCGACCGCGACCCCAGCCTGCCCGAGCGGCTGCTGCGCGCGATCGGCGGCCAGGTCGCCCGGCGGATCCCCGAGGCGAACCTCGACGACCGCGACCCCGACTACATCCGGGAGACGCTCCCCGGCCTGTGGCTGCTCTCCAGCCTGTACTTCCGCGGCGAGGTGCGCGGCCTGGGGAACATCCCGGAGAGCGGCCCGGTGCTGCTCGTCGGCAACCACTCGGGCGGCAACCTCACCGTCGACACCGGCGTGTTCATGCTCGCCTACAGCGCCTACTTCGGCGTCGAGCGCGAGCTGTACACGCTCGCGCACAACCTCGTCGTCTCGTTCCCCGGGCTGGGCTTTTTGAAGAAGTGGGGCGTCGTGGCGGCGTCGCGGGAGAACGCCCGCAAGGCGCTCGAGGACGGCAACGCGCTGCTCGTCTACCCGGGCGGCGACTACGAGGTCCACCGCCCGGTGTGGGAGCGCAACAGGGTCGACTTCGACGGTCGCAAGGGCTGGATCAAGACCGCGCTCGAGCGCGACGTCCCGGTGGTCCCGGTGGTCGCCATCGGCGGGCAGGAGACGTCGCTGTTCCTCTCGCGCGGCGAGACGCTGGCGAAGCTGCTGATGCTCGACCGCGCGTTCCGGCTGAAGGTCCTGCCGGTGTCGATCGCGCTGCCGTGGGGGCTGAACGTCGGCGACTTCCTCGGGCACGTCCCGCTGCCGGCGAAGATCACGGTCGAGGCGCTGCCGCCGATCCGCATCCGCGAGGAGTTCGGCGCGGACCCGGACCTCGACGAGGTCTACGACCATGTCACCCGGCTGATGCAGGAGACGCTCGACGCGCTGGCCGCCGAGCGGCGCTTCCCGGTCGTCGGATGAGGGTCGGGGCGAGCATCCAGGTCTCGGCGCCCGCCGACGCGGTGTGGGCGTTCATCGCCGACCCGGCGCGCTACCTGCACTTCATGTCGGGGATCACGCGGTGGGAGGTCGAGTCCGACGAGCCGACGGGCTGCGGCGCGCGCTACCGAATGCTGATGCGGGTGCGGTCGGCCGAGATCGGCGGGCTCGTCGAGGTCGTCGAGTGGGACGAGCCGAGCGACATGGCCTGGACGTCGGTGACCGGGATCGACCAGCGGGGGCGCTGGCGGCTGCGCGAGCGGCGGTTCGGGCGCACCGACGTCGAGCTGCGGCTGAGCTACGGCGTCGCGGGGTCCGGGCTGCTCGGGTGGGTCGCCGAGCGGATCGCCGCGCCGACCGTCACCGGCCACCTGCGGCGCTCGCTCCAGCAGCTCAAGCGGCAGGTCGAGCACGAGCAGCTGCGCGCCGCCGCGGCCGCGCGGCGCGAGGCCAAGCAGCGCGCCGCCGCCGGCGACTGACCCGGCGGCGACTAGCATCACGGCCGCGATGGCGACCGCGCTGCGCATCCTGGTGGTCGACGACGAGGCCGAGCTGCGGGAGCTGCTGCGGCGCTCGTTCTCCCGCGAGGGGCACGACGTCGTGACGGTCGCCGACGGGCACGAGGCGCTCGAGCACGCCTCCGGCGACGGGTTCGACGTCGTGCTGCTCGACGTGGCGCTCGGGCCGGGGCCGTCCGGCTACGACGTCGCGCGCGCGCTGCGCGCCCAGCGCAACGTGGTGCCGATCATCATGCTGACCGCGCTGGACACCGAGGCCGACGCCGTCCAGGGGCTCGAGGCGGGGGCCGACGACTACGTGACCAAGCCGTTCGGCCTGGCCGAGCTGCGCAGCCGCATCCGGGCGGTGCTCCGCCGGGCCGGCGGGCGCGTGCTCGACGACGGCTCGACGGTCACGGCCGGGCCGGTCTCGCTCGACCGCCGGCGGCGCCACGTGACCGTGCGCGGCGAGTCGGTGCGCCTGACGTTCTCCGAGTTCGAGCTGCTCGCGTGCCTGATCTCCTCCCCCGGCCGGCTGTTCACCCGCCAGGAGCTGCTGCGCGCGATCTGGGGCGACAGCGCGTACCGTGACCCGCGGGCGATCGACGTGCACATCCGCCACCTGCGCGAGAAGCTCGAGGAGCGGCCGGAGGCGCCGCAGCTCATCCTGACCGTCCGCGGCGCGGGGTACCGCTTCCAGGCGCTCTGAGGCAGCGATGCGCCGGCCGTACGGACTGCGCCCCCGCCTGCTCGCCGCGCTGGTCCTGACGAGCGCGGTCACGCTGGCCGCGGCGGCGCTCACGCTGCTCGGGCCGCTGCAGGAGCGGCTGCGCCAGGACACCGCGCACAGCCTGCAGGCGGCGGTGCTCGCCTCGCGGCCGGCGATCGAGCGGGGGTTCCCGACCCGGGGCCGCGCCCCGGACTACGAGGAGGCCTACCGGCTGTCGCAGCGGACGGTCTCGCGCGTCGTCCTCTACGACCTCGTGCCGCGGGAGGTGTACGACACCGAGACGGGGCCGATGTCGATCCCGCGGTCGGTCCGCCGCACGTTCGTCGACGTGCGGACCACGCGCGACGTCACGAACGCCGATGTCCGGGTCACGGCCCCGCTGCGCGAGCGCGCCGGCGGGCGGCTGGTCGGCGTCCTCGTCGCGAGCAAGCCGCTGACCGGCGTGGGCGAGACCGTCGACCAGGTGCGGGCGGCGTTCCTCACCGCGGCGGTGGTCGGCCTGATCGTCGCGCTGCTGCTCGGCGGCGGGCTGGCGTCGGCGCTGCTGCGGCGGCTGGAGCGGCTCCGCCAGTCGGCGCTGCAGATCACGAGCGGGGGGATCGCGGCGGCGGCCCCCGACGACGACACGCCCGACGAGGTCGGCGACCTGGCGCGCGCGCTGGCGACGATGCAGGAGTCGCTGCGCCGCCAGGAGAACGCCCGGCGCGCGTTCGTCGCGACGGCGTCGCACGAGCTGCGCACGCCGCTGACGCTGCTGCAGGGGATGCTCGAGTTGCTCGACGACGACCTGCGCGAGGGCCGGGTCGACCTCGACGACGCGCGCGAGCAGATCGCCGGCGCGCAGCGCCAGCTGCGCCGGCTCGAGCACCTGGCGTCCGACCTGCTCGACCTGTCGCGGCTCGATTCCGAGGCTCCGCTGCGCTCCGAGCCGGTCGAGCTGGGCGAGCTGGCGCGCGCGGTGGCCGCCGAGTTCGACCTGCGCGCCGCCGACCGCGACCGCAGCATCGACGTCGTCCCCCCGATCGCGGCGTGCTGGGCGCGCGGCGACCCGGGCGCGGTGGCCCGCATCGTCCGCATCCTGCTCGACAACGCACTGCGCTTCGCCCCGGCCGGCGTCCCGGTCCGCGTCGCGGCCGCGTACCACGGCGAGCGCGCGACGGTCGAGGTCGCCGACGCCGGCCCGGGCGTCCCGCCCGGCGAGCGCGAGCTGATCTTCGAGCGCTTCCGCCGCGGCAGCGCCACCGGCGGCGAGGAGGGCTTCGGCCTCGGCCTCGCGATCGGCCGCGAGCTCGCCCGCCGCCTCGGAGGCGACCTCACTCTCGCCGACGACGGAGCGCAGCCGGGAGCCCGCTTCGTCCTCAGCCTGCCGATCGAGCTGCCGGCGGGCTCGCGCGCGGAGCCGCGCCAGCCGGTGCCGAGCGGCTAGGCGGCCTCGGTCGCGACGCGCTCGTCGTCGCGGGCGCGGGCCACGTCGGTGGCGGCTGCCGCGGCGCGGAGCTCCGCCTCCAGGGCCGGGGTCACGGGGACCTTGCGGTACGGCTGCTGGGCGTACGCGTCGGTCTCCTCCTCGTGGTAGGCGCTCTCGACGTTGACGGCCCAGATGTCGTGGTCGCTGCCGGCCAGGAGGTTGTCGACGGCGCGCATCGCGCTGAGCATCGAGTGGTCCGAGTTGTTGTATCGGTGCAGGCCGTTGCGGCCGACCTGGACGAGCCCCTCGATCGGGTCGAGCCACTCGCGGATCTTCGCGACGCGCTCGGCGTACTCGGCGTCGTACATGGGGTACGCCATCGGGACGCGCACGACGTGGCCGCGGCGGACCTTGTCGGGCGTCGCGAGGCCGAGCTGGTGCAGCTCGCGGGTCGCGAGGTCGACGAGCTCGTCGTCGGTCATCGTCCACAGGTCGTCGCCGCGGAAGCAGAAGTACTCGAGGCCGACGCACGCGGTGTCGGGGTCGGGAACCATCCACGGGCTCCACGAGCGGTAGTTCTGGATGCGCCCGACGCGCACGCCCTCCTCGTGGATGTAGATCCAGTTGTCGGGGAAGAGGTCCTCGCCGTCGAGCACGAGCGCGACCGTGAGGAAGTCGCGGTAGCGCAGGCCGCGCCCCGCGTCGCGCACCTCCGCCGGCGCCGCCGGGTCGGCGATCCGCACCGTGTCGCGCAGCGGCAGCGACGAGACGACCGCGCGCGGCTCGACGACCTCGCCGCCGGCGTGGATGGCGCGCACCCTCTGGCCGTCCAGCTCGATCCGCTCGACCGGCGTGCGCAGCCGGACCTCGCCGCCCATCTCCTCGATGCGGGCGGTCATCGTCTCCCACATCTGGCCCGGGCCGTAGCGCGGGTACTGGAACCTGTCGATCAGCGACTTGATCTCGTTGCCCTTGTTGCCGAAGAACGCGGCCTTCGCGGCGCTGAAGAACGACAGGCCCTTGATCCGCTGGGCCGCCCACTCCGCGCGGATCTCGGTCGTCGGGACGCCCCACACCTTCTCGGTGTAGGACTTGAAGAAGTGCTTGTACAGCCGCTTGCCGAAGCGGTTGGAGACCCACTGCTCGAAGTTCTCCTCCTCGCCCTTGGGCTTGACCTGCGCCCACAGGTACGACATGCCCGAGAGGAAGAGCTCGACGGGGCCGAGCTTCCTGATGACGTCGGTGCCCTTGAGCGGGTAGTCGAGGTACCGGCCGTTCCAGAAGATGCGCGACATGCGGGGGCGCATCAGGAACTCGTCGCCCATGATCTCGAGCCAGAGGTCGTTGACCTCCTTGGCCTTCGTGAAGAAGCGGTGGCCGCCGAGGTCGAACCGGTAGCCGTCGTCGTCCACGACGGTCTTCGCCAGGCCGCCGACCTGCTCGTCGGCCTCGAAGACGATCACGCGCCGGCCGGCCTTGGCGAGCAGGTAGCCGGCGGTGAGCCCCGCGGGACCGCCCCCGATCACTACGTACGGCTTCCGGTCCCGCGCCCCGTCCGCCGGGGCGGCGTCGGCGGGCAGCGCGGGGAACTCAGCAGTCGTGGCCATGCCCCCACCCTTGCCCAGCGGGCGGGATTTTCCAGGCCCCGCTAACCGTTCCTAACGTTGGCTAACCGAGCGGCATCCGCTGCGTCCTCGTGCCGCCGCCGCGCAGGTGCGCGGTGAGCACGACCTCGCTGCCCGGGAACGCCCCGTCGTAGACGGCGAGGACCACGTGGCCGACCGGGGACGGGACGAGCGTGCGGACGTCGCGCGGCGTCTGCAGCGTGACGCGCTCGACGTCCGGATGGCACTGCGCGGTCACGGTCGTCATGCCCGGCAGCAGCCGGCGCTCGACGCGGGCGGCCTGCACGAACGCGTCCTCGTCGGCGTCGTCGCCGGTGCCCAGGCCGGTGCGCACCGAGCAGGACCGCGCGCGCGTCCGCACCGGGGCGAGCGGGGGGCATTCCAGCGGCACGACCGCCCGGTCGGCGAACACGCCGAGCCGGAGGTCCACGCCGCCCAGCCGGCCCTCGACCACGCGGCCGGGGCCGGCCACGCACGGCGGGCCCTCGCGCGTCTTGACGACGGCGACGCCGAAGCCGGGGCCGCCGCCCGGGTCCGGCGCGCGGGCCTCGATCCGCTCGGTGCCGGGGATCGGCGACGGGAACCGCAGCCCGCCGCCGCCCATCCTCGGCGTCGACGGTGGGCCGAGCGGGAGGGTGCGCGAGCCGGCCTCGACGCGCGCGCCGGGGCCCGGGCGCGCATCGGCGCTCCCCACCCGGAGGAAGGCGCCGGCGCCGGTCGTGGCCGGCCCGTCGGCGCCGCCCGTGCCGGCGACGCGCACGGACCGCGCACCCGGCGCCAGGCCCCAGACGACGGTCGCCGCGAGCCGCGGGGCCGCCCGGTCGTCGATCCTCAGCACGGTCTCCAGGCGCGCGTCGGCCGCGGGCCGCCGGCGCGACGTGCAGCTCAACAGCCGGTCCTCGATGCCGGCGCGGCGGAAGCGGCCGTCGCCGTACACCCAGCCGAAGGCGCCTTCCTGGACGCGCCCGAGCTGCGCGCAGCGGTTGCGGCCGACGACGAGCGCGCCGCGCAGCGAGCGGGCTGGCCGCTGGATCGTCAGCCGCTCGGCGTCGAACACCTTGACCGCCCAGTCCGGCCCGCCGCCCGGGTCCGGGACGCGCACGCCGATCCGCGCGCGGTGCACGCGGTAGTGGACGCGCGACGGGTCGTAGCGGCCGTCCGGGAGGCGCGCGGAGTCGCGCGGCGGCGGGACCGGCCGGGGCGGCGGCGCCGCCGCCGGCTGCGCGCCGGGCGTGGCCGGGGGCGGCGTCGCCGGCCGGTCGTCGCCCTGGACCGCGGCGCTCGCGGTGCCGGCGAGCACGCCCGCGACCACGGCTGCGGCGACCGAGCGGCCGGTCATCGCCACCGCCTGGGGGCGATCGTCCCGAACCGCGGGCCGTAGCGGCGCCCGTCGACCTCGACCGACACCGACGCGGGCGCGACCCGCGGCGGCAGGAGCACGAGGAAGCCGCCGTTCGGCGACGGCGCGGTGACGGTCCGCGTGCCGGGCGCGGTGACGACGATGCGGCGGTGGCCGCGCGCGCTGCCGTACACGACGGTCCGCGCGGGATGGTCGTTCCAGTCGCCGCGGATCCACACGTCCCGCCCGAGCTCGCGGTCGCCGCTGAGCCGCCGCGCGGCGAAGTACAGCGACCGGTTCGGCACGTCCGGGCGGTTCGGCTCCAGGCCGCAGACCGCCGGCGCCCGCACGTTGCGCTCGCCGGGGACCGGGCGGGCGGTGGCGAACGTGACGCAGCCAGGCCGCAGCCGCGCGCGGGGCCGCGGCGCGCCGAAGCCGATGGCCTCGATCCTCCACGCGCGGCCGCCGAGCGGGTCGGGGCGGACGAGCTCGCTGCGCGCGAACGCGTACCGGCGCCGCGACCCGTCGCGCCGCTCGAGCGTCAGGACCGGCTGCACGTCCTCGGGGTAGCCGCGCAGCACGTGGAGGAAGGCGCCCTCGGGCGTGTGCGGCACCTCGCGCGGCGACCGGCCGGACGCGGCGACCGTCACGCGCTCGACCTCGTCCCCGGCCACGCCGTTGACGACGGTGCGCACCTCGCGGGTCCGGCGGGCGGCGAAGGCGCGTGCGCCGGCCATCGCCCCCTCGTCGCCGCAGGCGTCGGCGTTGGCCTCGGGGATCGCGCGGAAGCGCCCGTCGAGCCCGACCAGGCCGAACTCCTCGCCGCGCACCTGGCCGACCGTCGTGCACAGCAGCCCCGCGTCGGAGCGCGAGACCCGCAGCGCCCACGGCAGGGCGCGCCGGTCGGGGTCGGCCGCGCGCAGCTCGACGACGCGACTGGTCCCGGGAGCCACGCGCTGCTCGGGCGCGACGTCCTCGGCGGAGAACGGCGCGATGGAGCTCGAGCGCAGCGCCAGGTAGGTCGCGGCGGCGGCGGTGCCTGCGACGGCGAGGGTCAGCGCCGCGGCGAGCGGCAGCGCGAGCGCCCGCGGCCGGCGGCGCGCGCGGCGAGCGGCCGCGGCCTGCGCCCGCGCCGCGCGGACCAGCTCGCGCTCCAGGTCGTCGAAGAACCGGCTCACGCGGCGACCCCCAGGCGGCGGCGCAGCGCGGTCAGCCCGCGCGAGACGCGCTGGCGCACGACGGCCTCCGAGCAGCGCCACTCCGCGGCGATCTCGCGGTAGTCGCGCTCGTCCACCACGCGCGCCAGCAGCGCCCCGCGCTGCTCGGCCGGCAGGTCCGCGAGCAGCCCGTCGAGGTCGGCCGCCATCCGCTCGGCGTCGAGCAGCTCCTCGGCGCGCTCGAGGTCGTCGTCGGCGAGGACGCTCGGCGCCATCCCCAGCTCGCGTCGCGAGCGGTCGGCGACCGCGCCGCGGCGCGCCGAGTCGGCGAGCTTGTTGCCCGCGATCGCGAACAGCCAGCCGCGCGCCTGGCCGTCGCGCGGCTCGTAGCGCGGCAGCGACTGGAGCGCGGCGGCGAACGTCTCGGCGGCGAGGTCGGCGGCGAGGTCGCGGCGGCCGGTGCGGTGGACGAGGTAGGCGAGCACGGAGCGCAGGTGGCGTCGGTAGAAGGCGGCGAACGCCTCGGCGTCGCCGGCGGCGGCCGCGAGCAGCTCCTCGTCGCTGCGGGGGTCGTCGCGGTGCACCATCCCTTCCATCGCACCGCGTGCGATCGTGTGACGACGCGCCCGCCTAGCGGACGCGGCGGTAGACGATCGCGCGCACGCCCTTCGGCAGCCGGTCGTAGCCGAAGACGGGCACGACGGCCTCGCGGCGCACGCGCGGGTCGGCCTCGAGCCGGCGCTCCCACTGGACCGACCGCTTGCGCACGAGCGACGTCCACGGCGCGCCCCACTGCGCGGTCCGCAGGATCGGCTGGACGAGCACCAGCTCCTCCCCCGCGGCGAGCGTGTCGACCGCGGCGCGCGCGGTCGGGCCGGGCTTGGCGGCGCGCAGGCGCTGCAGCGCGTCGCGCCAGTCCATGACCTGCGGGTCCTCCACGGGGCCCATCGACGTCGCGTACCGGACGCCGCCGGGCAGGTAGTACGCCAGCAGCGGCAGCTGCTCCGGGTGCGTCGAGACGATCAGGTCCCCGGCGGTGACGAGCGTCTGGATCGACGCGGCGACCGAGCGGGCGTTGCTCTTCGTCTCGAGCTGGCTGCTGCGCGCGTCGAACCAGTACAGGCAGACGAGCACGAAGCAGACGAGCCCGAGGCGGCCGGCGTGCCTCAGCCCGGCGGCGGCGAGCAGCACGAGCGGCCCCGCGAACGCCGCGAAGTAGCGGTTGGAGAACGCGGGCGAGACCTGGGAGGCCAGCCAGGCCAGCAGGATCCCGGCGGCGGCGACGATCGTCAGCGCAGCCGCGCGCCGCCCGCGAGGCGAGGCGTCGCGGATCAGCGCCGCGATCCCGTTCCCGGCGACGAGCAGGATCGCGATGCCCGTCGTGGCGCCGCCGAGCACGATCCCGAGCGCGGACAGCAGCGCCTCGACGGTCGGGCGCTCCGCCCACGGGGCGCCGGTGTGGCGAGCCTGGAAGAGCAGCGTCGGCAGCCACGGCAGGTACAGCAGCGCGGCGACGCCGTACCCGAGGAGCGCGTCGCGGACGAGCCCGCGACGGTCCTGCGGCCGCGCGACGCGGTAGAGCCACCCGAGCGCGACGACCGTTCCCATCGCCAGGAACAGGCCCCAGTTGTGGGAGTAGACGACGAGGACGAGCGCGGCCGCGAACGCCGGCAGCAGGCGCCGCTCGCGGTCGGCGTAGACGCGCAGGAACGTCGCCGCGACCAGGAGCCCGAGCAGCGCGACGAGCGCGTACATCCGGGTCTCCTGCGCGTAGAACGTCAGGAACGGGTTGATCGCGGCGAGCGCCGCGGCCAGCCACCCGGCGCGGCGGCCGAACAGCGCGCGCCCGGCCCAGAACGCGGCCGGCACGCACAGCACCGCGAAGACGACCGACAGCGCGTGCGTCGCGGTCTCGGTGCTGCCGAAAGCCTGCATCCACAGGTGGAGCAGCAGGTAGTAGAGCGGCGGCGAGCCGTCCTGCTCCAGCACGCCGGGGATGTCGAGCAGCCCGTGCGACGCGATGCCGACGCTGAGCCCCTCGTCGATCCAGAACGCGGCGTCGAGCGAGCGCGTGCGGAGCACGAGCGACACGACCGCCAGCACGGCGACGCCCGCGGCGAGCCGCGCCGCGCTGGCGGGGCGGCTGGCGGCGCGGGCGGGCAGCCGCCCGGCGAGACGCTCGCGCAGGCCCGGCTCGGCGACGGTGCTCATCGGCCGGCCCCAGGGTGACAGTCGGCCGTGACGATCCACGTCCCGTCGCGCGCGAGCTCGTTGCGCCCGCGCAGCGCCCACGCCGGGGCGCGGCCGCGCGCGCTGCTGACGTGCTTGACGTGGAAGACCACCGCGGGGCGCTCCTCGTCCGGGTCGAGGTCGACCTGCTGGGAGTGGACGCCGAGGTGCCACGCGACCTGCGGGACGAGGTACGGGTTCGTGTACGCGTGGCCGCACGCGCGCAGGCGCGCCACCCCGCCGGCCTTCTCGATGACGCGCGGCAGGCCGTCGGCCAGCTCGGCCTGGTACCGGACGCCGCGCACCTGGTCGGGGACCTCGTGGGCGTCCTGCAGCGCGAAGGCGGCCGCGGCGGCGAGCGCCGCGACCGCGGTCGTCGCCGCGCCGCGCGGGCGCCGGGGCCACGCGGCGGCGACCGCGGCGACCGCCCAGACCGCGCCCGCGGCGCCGAGCACGATCAGCAGCGAGGCCGGCGGCATGAGGTAGCGGGTGTTGCCGGAGAAGCCGCTGCTCGTCATCAGCGCGACGAGCCCGATCCAGGCGGCGGCCATGGCGACGAGCCCGATCGCGAGCCGGCCCCGGCCGGCGGGCGCCCGTCTCAGGGCGACGAGCAGCAGCAGCGCGGCGGCTCCCGCGACCGCCGCCCACGGGATCATCGCGAACGCGTTGTCTACGACCTCGAGCGCCGGGTGCTCGGCGAACGCCGGGCTGTCGGGGTTCGGCTGCTGCGCGCGGTCGGACGCCCGCAGCGCGTTCCCCGATCCCCACAGCTCCGGGCCGAGCCACAGGACGGGCAGGCTGACCAGCCCGGCGGCGGCCCACGGCAGCCGCGAGCGCTCCTCGTAGAGCAGCCACAGCGCGTAGAGGCCGACGAACGGCCAGGCCTCGGGCCGCAGCAGGCCGACGGCGAGGCCGAGCGCGAACGCCCAGCCGCGGCGGCGGTCGAGGTGGGCGAGGATCGCGGCGAAGAGCAGCGCGACGAGCAGCCCCTCCGAGTTGCCGAGCGCCCCGTTGCGCACCCACCACGGGGCGAGCGCGAGCGCCGCCGCCGCGGCGACGCCGGCGACGGTGCCGGCCAGCCGGCGCGCGAGCAGGAACGCCGCGGCGACCCCGGCGATCGCCCCGGCGCGGGCGACGACGAGCCACAGGTCCGGAGCGGCGCCGTCGCCGGCGAGCGCGAACACGGTGGTGAACATCACCGGCAGCGGCTTCCACGACGGGCCGTCCACCGTGTCGAGGTCGAGCTCGGTGATCTCGCGGCCCCAGATGATCCACGCCCACGGGTCGTACGTCGGCGTCGACGGGAGGAGCAGGGTGAGCGCGGCCAGCGCGACGCTGCCGGCGACGATGGCGGCGGGAGTCGAGACGCGGCGGGCCAGTCCCCGTCGCTGCGCGTGGGTACGGGGCTCGATCAGCATGCGAGGCGGCGCGCGCCCGGGAGGGGCGCGGCGGCCTAGAGGGTACCCTCGGTTCGCGGGATGACCGTCGTTCGCGCCCGCGCGGTGACCAAGACGTTCGGCGCCGGCCGCGCCGCGCGCACGGTCCTCCGCGGCGTGGACCTCGACGTGGCGGCGGGCGAGCTGGTGGCCGTCGTGGGGCGGTCGGGGAGCGGCAAGTCGACGCTGCTGCACGTGCTCGCGGGACTCGACCGCGCCGACTCGGGGACGATCGAGCTGGCCGGCGGGCGGGTCGACGGGGCGCGCGACGCGGCGGTGACGGCCCTGCGCGCGCGGGCGGTCGGGTTCGTGTTCCAGTTCTTCCACCTGGTGCCGGAGCTGACCGGGGAGGAGAACGTGCTGCTGCCGACGCGGGTGCGGGGCGGGTCGTCGAACGGCGCGGCGGCGCGGGCGTTCGCGCTGATGGAACGGCTCGACCTGCGGCCGGTCGCCCGCTCCCTCCCCCACGAGCTGAGCGGCGGCGAGCAGCAGCGGTTCGCGATCGCCCGCGCGCTGGTGAACGACCCGGCGGTCGTGCTCGCCGACGAGCCGATCGGCAACCTCGACCCGGCCAGCGGGGCGGTCGTGCTGTCCCTGCTGCGGGCGGTGGCCGACGAGGGCCGCGCGGTCGCGATGGTCACGCACCAGCCGGAGGTCGCGGCGATCGCCGACCGCGTGCTGCGGCTGGAGGACGGCCGGCTGGTGGGATGACCCGCGGGCGCAGGCTGCTCGCGGCGGCGATCGTGCTCGCGGCGGCCCTGGTCGCGGGGACGGCGCTGACGGCGGCGGTGTCGCTGTCGGGCGGGTTCGAGCGGGCGGCGGCGCGGGCGGACCTGCCGGACCTGATCGTGCGCTTCGACGGGCGGTCGCGGGCGGACGTCGAGCGGCGGCTGGGCGCGCTGCCGAACGTCGCGGCGACGCGCTACCGGACGGAGTTCAACCGGGTCTGGATGCGCGCGGGCGACGGCCACGCGCACAACGGCGCGCTGCACGTGGTGGAGCCGGGGCGGCGCGGCTACGCGATCGCGTCGGGGCGCGACCTGCGCGGGCGCGGCGAGGCGCTCGTGGAGGCGGGCGTGGCGCGCGAGTGGGACGTCGGCGTCGGCGACAGGCTGCGGGTCGCGGAGGGCCGGCTGCGGGTCGTCGGGATCTCGCTGTCGCCGGACAACGTCGCGTACCCGCTGGCGAAGGCGCCGCGGGTGTACGTCAGCCGGTCCGACCTGCCGTGGCTGGGCGACCGGGTGAACCTCGCGATGGCGTGGCTGCGCGATCCGGCGCGCGCCGACGTGACGCTCGCGCAGGCGCGCGCGGTGTCGTTCGGGCTCGACGACCTGCGGTTCGTGACGCGCGACGGCGTCCGGGTCCTGATCGGCCAGGCGGCCGGGATCGTCATCGCGCTGCTCGTCGCGTTCTCGGTGGTCGCCGTCGCGACGGCGGGGGTGATGCTCGGAGCGACGGCGCGGTGGGAGGTGGCGCGGCGGCTGCCGTCGATCGGCGTCCAGCGGGCGGTCGGGTTCTCGCGCGCGGCGGTGGTGCGCGAGCAGGCGGTGCGCGGAGCGCTGCTCGCGGCGCCCCCCGCGCTGCTCGGCCTGACGATCGGGTGGGCGGCGATGCGAGGCCCAGCCGACCGCCTCCTCGCCGCCCTCAACGAGCTCGGTCCCGGCACCGCGCTCCTGTGGTGGCTGTGCGCAGCGTGGCTCGCGATCGTCGCCCTCGTCGCGGCCGCCTCGGCGTGGCCGGCCTGGACGGCGACCCGCGAGCCCGTCGCGGCGCTGCTGCGCGGAGGCGAGCTCGCGGTGTCCCGCCGCCCCCGCCGGTGGCTGCGCGGCGGCCTGCGCCCGCGGAGCGCCGCCCCGCCCGACCATGAAGGGGTCAGACCCCTTGAGTCGCCCCCCCTCAAGGGGTCTGACCCCTCCCCCGCGCCCCCACTCAAGGGGTCTGACCCCTCCCGGCCCAAGGGGTCTGACCTCTCCCGGCCGCTCGGGGGGCTCGCCGTGCTCGGCGCGCGGCTCGCCGCCGCTCGGCGCGCGCGGTGGGCCGCGACCGTCGCGGTGCTCGGCGCGGCGAGCGCGACGCTCGTGCTGCTGCTCGCGCTCGCGTCGCTGCTGGTCTCGCTCCGCGACGACCCCGGCACCGTCGGGAAGCGCTACGCGCTCACCGCGAACCTGTCCCCGTCGGCGGTGCCGGACGTCGAGCGGATCCCCGGCGTCGCCGCCGCGGCCGAGCGGACGGCGGTCGAGGCGTCGGCGGCGTTCTCGCTCGCCCAGCCGCTGCGGCTCGTCGGCCTCGAGCGCGGCGCGGAGGACTTCGAGGCGCCGCCGCTCGCCGAGGGCCGCCGGCGCCGCGCCGCGGACGAGGCCGAGGTCGGCTCCGGGCTCGCCGACGCGCTCGGCCTGCGGCCCGGGTCGCAGCTCGCGGTCGCGCTGCCGGGCGGGCGCGAGGAGCGCTTCCGCGTCGCGGGGATCGTCCGCGCGCTGGAGAACGACGGGCGGATCGCGTACGTCCGCGAGGAGCGCCTCGACGCCCTCGGCGCGTTCGGCAACACGGTCGTCGCGATCCGCCTCGACCGCGGCGCCGACCGCGCGGCCGTCCGCCGCGGGTTGGAGGCGCTCGGCGCGCGCCCGAGTGACGCCGCCGCCGCGACGACCCGCGACCGCGCATTCCTCGCCGTCCTCGCCGCCGTGCTGCGGATCGTCGCGGGGACCGTCGCGCTCGTCTGCCTCGTCGTGCTCGCCCAGGCGCTCGTCCTCACCGCCCGCGAGCGGCGCCCGACCCTCGCCCTCCTGCGCACCGTCGGCGCCGGCCGCGCCGCGCTCGCCCGCGTGCTCGCCGGAGCGTGCGCCGCGGTCCTCGTCCCCGCGGCGCTGATCGGCGTCGCGGTCGAGGCGCTCGTCCTCGGCCCCGCCGTCTCGTCGCTCGCGGCCGGCTACGCGGGCCTGTCGCTCGACCCGTCGCCCGGCCACCTCGCCCTCGCCGCCGCGGCGCTCGCGGCACTGGGAGCCGCCGCCGTGGCGGTCGTCGGGCGGCGCGTGGAGCGCGAGGCGGTCGTCGTCGGGCTGCGGGAGGAGGGATGACCCAAAGGGCCGCGCGCGCCTGCGCCCCCGCGCGCCGCCGCACGACGCCGCTCCGGTGGGCCGCCGCCCGTCCCCGCGCCCACGCGGACCCGCGCGCCGCGGCGCGCCCCCGCGCGACGCCGCTCTCGTCGGCCGCCGCGCACCCCCGCGCGACGCCCCTGCGGATCGCCGCCCTCCTCGCCGCCCTCGCCGCCCTCGCCGCCGTCGCCGCCGGCTGCGGCATCGAGGAGCGCGCGCCCGACGTCCCCGGATCGACGCTGCGCGCGACGGTCGTCGACCCCGACGGCGACGGGGCCCTGGAGCGCGGGCCGGGGGAGCCGCTGGTCGACCGCACCGAGCTGGCGCCCCGGGGGCGCGGCGCGACGCGCGAGGTCGCGCGGCTCGGGCAGCTCACCGACACCCACGTCCGCGACGAGGAGTCGCCGGCGCGCGTCCCGTTCCTCGACCGCCTCGGCCCGCCGGTCACCTCGACGTTCCGCCCGCAGGAGGCCGTCAGCCCCCAGGTCCTCAACGCCGCCGTCCGCTCCCTCAACGCCGAGCGCCCGCAGGCGGTCCTCGTCACCGGCGACCTGATCGACAACGCGCAGCGCAACGAGCTCGACCAGCTCCTCGCCGTCCTCTCCGGCGGCCCGGTCGACCCGAACAGCGGCGGCGCCGGCTACCGCGGGGTGCAGGCCGCGAGCAACCCCGACGGCTCGTTCTACCGCCCGTCGGTCGACGCGCCGCGCCACCGCGGCGTCCTCACGCGCGCGCAGCAGCGGTTCTTCGCGCCCGGCCTCCGCCCGCCGTGGTACGCGGCGCTCGGCAACCACGACCTGCTCGTGCAGGGCGAGCTGCCACCGTCGGACGCCACCGACGCGATCACCACCGGCGGCGAGGCGCTGTTCACGTTCGCCCCCGAGCTGCGCGACGCGCTCGACGCCCTCCCCCGCGACAGCGCCCCGACGCCCGACCTCTCCAACGTCCCCCAGGAGGCGATCGAGCGGCTGCTCGCGGGCGGCGTCCCCGGCCGCGGGACGCGCGTCGCGGCCGACCCCCGCCGGCGGTCGGTCGACGCGACGGAGCTGACCCGGCGCCTGCACGCGGCCGGCGGCGCGCCGAAGCCGCGCGGCGACCGCCTCGACTACGTCGCCGACGTCGGGCACGACCTGCGCGTCGTCGTCCTCGACACGGTGAACCGGGAGGGCGGCGCGGACGGGGTGCTCATGCCCGAGCAGGTCCGCTTCCTCGCCACCGCGCTCGACCGCGCGGGCGGAAGGTCGGTCGTCCTCGCCGACCACCACGGCCTCGACCGCACCCGCGGCGGCGACGCCGCCCTGCGCCTCCTGGCCGGCGACCCGCGCGTCGTCGCCGAGCTGTCCGGCGACACCCACCGCCACGCGATCCGCCCCCGCCGCACGCCCGCGGGCGGCTACTGGCAGATCACGACGGCGTCGCTGGCCGACTGGCCGCAGCAGAGCCGGATGGTCCGGCTGGTGAACGGAAGGAACGGCAGCCGCGCGCTCGAGACCTGGGTCGTCGACCACGACGGCGGCATCGACGCGCGAGACCTCGCCGGCTTCGGCCGCCAGCTCGCGTTCCTCGACGCGCAGGGCGGCCGGCCCCAGCGCTTCGCCGGCACGCGCCGCGACCGCAACGCGCGGCTGTGGCTGCCGAGCCGCTGAGATCCGGCGCAGCGTTCCTGTACGGTGGCGCCCGTGCTCGGGAGGCGCCGGCTGGCGGTGCTCGCCGCGCTCGCGGTCCTCGCGGGCTGCGGCGGCGACGACCCCTCACCGAGCGCGGACGCGAAGGTCGCGCCCGCCGTCGCCGACCAGCTGAAGTACCTCGACCCGAGGTCGTCGGCGGTCTTCGCCGTCGACCTGCGCTGGGAGGGCCGGAACGTGGAGCACCTGCGCGCGATCGCCTCGCGCGCGCTGCGCACCTACCGGGAGCACGCCGACGAGGACGTGCGCTCGGAGATCCCGCCGAACGTCACCGGCGCCCTCAACATGCTCGCGAGCTTCGCCGGGCTCTCGTTCGACGAGGACGTGCGGCCGCTGCTCGACGGCTACGCGGTCGTCGGCGTCACGCAGCCGCCGGTCCCCCCGCTCCCGCCCGAGGCGCAGGCCATCCGCCGCAAGCCGGCCGAGCGGCGGACGCCGGAGGAGACCAATGAGCTCCTGCGCGCGCAGGGCGAGCAGGACGAGGCCGCGCAGCCCCTCGTCGTGACCGTCTACAAGACCGGGGGCGACGGCCTGCGCCGCGTCCTCGAGAAGGTCTCGGAGGGAGAGCGGCTCGCGCCCGTGCCCGGCCGCGAGGACGTTTTGCGGCTGGGCGACGAGCTGTTCCTGATCGGCGACGACACGCTGCTGTGGGTCGACGCGACCGACCGGCAGGCGCTGGCCAACGCGGCGCTCGACCGCGCCGAGGGCGGCGCCGGCTACCCGGCCGCGCGGCTCGCCGACGCCGAGCGGGCGGCGGCGCTGGACGACCCGTGGGTCCTCCTCGCCGGCGACCGGACCGTCGCCCGCGCGTGGGTCGACGACCCGAGCCTGCAGCGCGCGCTGCGGGAGGTGCCGTGGCTCGGCGCGATCCGCTCGCTCGCCGGCGCGATGCGGCTCGACGAGCGCGGAGCCGACCTCGCCGGCGTCGTCTCCACCGACCCGCGCGCGCTGCGCGACGGCGACCTTCCGCTCGCGCCGGCGGGCGACCTGGAGCTGCCGCGCAACGACCTGATGACCGGCGCGTCGCGCGACCAGAGCTTCACCACCACGTTCCTGTCGCGCACCGCCCGCGCGCTGTTCGCCGACTCCGACTTCGCCAGCGCCGTCGGGCGCGCCGAGCGCGACCTCGGCGTGCGCTTCGAGGACGAGGTCCTGCGCCAGTTCTCGTGCCCGAGCATGAGCCAGTTCGACCCCGCGGCGCGACGGTTCGGCGCGCGCTCGTGCGTCAAGGACCCCGAGCGGATGCGCGAGCTGCTGCCGAAGCTCTCCGAGCACCTGCCGCGCATCCTCACGACGCTCCAGCGGCTGGACACCCAGGGTCTCGTCGGGCTGCTGCTCGTCGCCCCCGACGCCCCGCTCACGCCCTCGTTCAGCGCGCTGGCCGACGTCGTCGTCAAGCCGTTCCGCGGAGGCGGAGAGGGCGAGGAGGAGACGCTCTACGAGGTCACCGGCCTCGCCGACGACTGGACGAGCGAGCTCTCCGCGAGCGCGCCCGACAAGGTCGTGTTTGGGCTGGTCGGCGACACGTTCGTCGTGGGCTCCGACGCCGAGATGGCGCGCGCCGCGGCGAAGCTCGAGGGCCAGCCGCTCGACCGCCCGGCCGCCAGCGCGATCCGCATCCCGGCGGCGGTCCTCCTCGGCCGGCCGGCCGCCGACGACGGCGGCGACCCGGCCGAGCGCGCGGTCCTCGACCTGCTCGGCGAGGCGGTGGTCAGCGCGTCGGCCGACCGCGCCCGGCTGACGGCCCGCGGGCGGCTGGACCTGCGCGACTGACGCGGCACGACCGTTCGACAGCGCGAGCCCGGTCGCGACGCGGACCTCCCGCGGGACGACGCCGTCCGGCCGACCGGCGCGCACCATCCCCGGCGCTCGGCCAGCCACGGCGCGCGACGTCAACGCGATGCCGCCGCGATCATGCGCTCCAGGCGCGGGACGACGACAGCCTCTGCCCGCTCCTGGCTGGCGAGGTCGCGCGGCAGGTGGGCGGCGATCGCCTCGCGCGCCAGCGGGTCGCTCAGCACGCGGCTCAGCTCGTCCGCGAGGTAGCGCTGTACGTCCGCGGGCGCCGCTTCGACCTCACCGACCAGCTCCTCTCGCCCGTCGACGAGCCTGACGACGTCCTCGAAGTCATGGCTCATCACGTGGTCGCCGTGACCGCGGCCCCTGAACGCCTCGAGCTTCGTGGCGACGAGGAACGCGGGGCCGACAGCACGGATCGTCGCGCCGGAGGGCAGCGTGCGCTCCACCGCATGTGGGATCGCCGCGCCCTGCCACCGGTTCTCGAACCCCAGCAGGTCCGCCCGCGCCGGCATCGCGTCGAGCAGCAGCGGCCCCTTGCGGCTCTTCCACCGGCAGATCACGCCGCTGTCGGCGTCCTCCTCGAAGCGCTCGCGGAGCCGCTCCTGGAACCGCTCGAACGCCAGCGGAGACGTCACCTCCACGACGACGTCGACGTCGTTCGTCGGGCGCGGCGCGGGCGCGGCGGGGTCGGTGATCCACAGCGAGACGGTGGCGCCGCCGACGAAGACGACGTCGTCGAGGAGATCGCCCAGCGCCTCGGCGGCCTGCTCGAGCAGCTCGATCATCCGGCCGCCCCGGCGTGCGCCGCCGACCGCACCCGGTCGCGCAGGTGGTCAGCCGCGAGGCGCCGCTCGCGCGCCTCGCCGACCCGCAGCGCGTCGAGCAGCGCGAGCCATTCCCGCATCCCTGGGTCGCGCATCGACGCGTCCACCGCCAGGCGGTGCACCGGCTTGACCGCGAACCCCCTTACCTCGCCTCCGCGGTGCGGCCACACCGGCGGCGGTTCGTCGCCCGCCGCGATCGCCTCGCTGAGCGGAGGCACCGCCCAGGCGGTGGGCATCCCGCGCGAGGGGGCGCCGAGCGTCGCCGGGAAGACGTACTTGACGGCGTGGATCAGGAACTCCTCAGACTGAGCGGCGCGCGGCCGCCTGCGCTCCGGGTCGAAGAGGCCCGCCGTGGCGAGCCGCCAGAGGCTGCGCGAGACGCCGGCGAGGTCGTACCCAAGGTCGTCGGCCAGCGACCGGACCGTCCAGTCCGCCGCTCCGACGAGATGGAGCTTGACGAGCACGACGACGTCCTGACCGCGAATCACGGTCGACGCTCCCCGACGGGCCGTTTCACGTTTCGAAACATGACGACAGCGTAGCCTGTTTCATGTTTCGGAACACGAAACGCACCCGCTCACTCTCTCGACAGCGTCGCCACCGCCAGCGCCGCCACGCCCTCCTCCCGCCCCACGAACCCCAGCCGCTCGCCGGTCGTCGCCTTGACGTTCACGCGGTCGGCCGGGACGCCGAGGGCGCCCGCGAGCGTCTCCCGGATCGCCGCCTTGTGGGGCGCGAGCCTCGGCTTCTCGAGCAGGACGCTGACGTCCACGTGGAGGATCTCCCGCTGGCCCAGCTTCGCCACCACGTCGCGCAGCAGCGCCAGCGAGTCGGCGTCGCGGAACGCCTCGTCGGTGTCGGGGAAGTGCTCGCCGACGTCGCCGAGGCCCGCCGCGCCGAGCAGCGCGTCGATGACCGCGTGGGTGAGGACGTCGGCGTCGGAGTGGCCCTCTGGCCCGCGCTCGTAGTCGATCCGGACGCCGCCCAGGATCAGCGGCCGGCCCCAGACGAGCCGGTGGACGTCCCAGCCGATCCCCGTGGTGACGCTCACGCCGGCTCGCCCAGCGGCTCGAGCCGCCGCCGGCGCCCCTCGAACACCGCGATCTCCTCGACGCCCAGCTCGCGCAGCAGCGCCACGGCGCGGCCGTACTCGTGGCCGAGCTGCTCGGGCGTGTGCGCGTCGCTCGACAGCGCGATCGGGTTGCCGGCGTCGACCACCATCTCGAGGAACGCGCGATCCGGGTACATCGCGCCGACCGGCTTGCGCAGCCCGGCGGTCGACAGCTCGACCGCGATCCCGGAGTCGGCGATCCCCTCCATCGCCCGCTCGTAGAACCGCCGCGGGTCGCCCTCCGGCCGCGGGCGCCGGTCGCCCCAGAACTTCACGAGGTCCGGGTGCGCGAGGACGTCGAACAGCCCGCTCGCCGCCGCCTCGCCGAGCAGCTCGAAGTACTCCGCCCACACGCGCGCCGGCTCGTGCCCGCGCCGCTGCCACACGTCGTAGTCGGGGTGGTCGACCGCCTCCTCGCCCACGAAGTGCACGGACCCGACGACGTAGTCCCACTCGCGCGCCTCGAGCAGCGTCGCCATCTGGTCCTCGCGCCGGAAGACGAAGTCGGCCTCGACGCCGAGCCGCAGGTCGGTCTCCTCGCGCACGAACGCGCAGTACTCGTCGAGGTCGTCGCACGCGCTGGCCCGCCACAGCGGGTGGTCCCACACGTCGAGCGCCTGCGCGAAGCGGTAGACGTGCTCGGCGACCCCCAGCTCCTCGATCCCCCGCTCGGAGGCGACGGCCCGGTACCGGTCGGCGTTCCCCGCGGTGAAGTATCGCGACGCGGGCGTGTCGGGCCCGTCGGGGCGCAGGTGGACGTGGTAGTCGGTCAGCACGAGCGGCCCGCCATCTAAGCAGCGCCGGCCCCGACGGTCCGTCGCCGGCACCGCGAAGGCCACCGCACATGCGGAGCCCAGGCCCAGCCCGGCTAGATGATCGATTCCTAATCGCCGGCGAGGGCGGTTGGGTGGAGGTGTCGAAGGCAGGCGGTGATCACGCACCGTCGACCACGGAGGTGGCCTCGTGCCCGCCTGCCTCGACACGCTCCTCATCGGCCTGTACGTGTTG